>CABXDI010000030.1 GCA_902510815.1 uncultured Verrucomicrobiota bacterium
TTCGGCAGACATTAATAAATTATTTGATACACCTACACCAGATGATTATTACGCATTCGGATTAGGAAATAAACTACTCAGAGTTTATACTTTAAATAGCTGTATTGTACGAGCAGGCGATCAAGGTGAATGGTTGAAAAAAGATCTCAATGAAAATACTGACTACAAATGGAAGATAGCCCATTACCATCATCCGTTTAGACCTCACCATAAAGGCAAGAAAGAACAAGATGCTCAGTATGATGCTTGGGCAAACACTTTTTATTACTATGGCATGAATCTTGTCATAGAATGTGATAGCCACACAGTCAAAAGGACATGGCCTGTTCGCCCTTCTAAAGAAAAAGGGAGCACTGAAGGTTTCATTCGTGATGATGAAAACGGCATTACTTTCATTGGTGAAGGATGTTGGGGGGCACCCTTAAGAAAAAATGATGATGATAAAGAGTGGACAAGAGCTTCTGATAGCTTTAACCAAGTTAATTGGATAGTCGTAAACACTGACAAAATAACTGTTAGAAGTGTTAAAGTAGATAACATCAAAAACTCAAAGGTTATCAATTGTGAAAAACCATTTGATACCCCTGAGGGAATGGAAATATGGAATCCTGAAACTGGAAAAATAGTCACAGTTCTTCCAAGAAAATTTAAATAATTTCATTTAATATTTACTAAGACATCAAAGTATTGATGTAGTTTTTGCTTCTAAGAATTGCATCAGTAACCTGCTCTTTCTTTGGAAGAATTGGAATACCTCTTGGGACTGGGTGCATGAAAATTTCACAGTACCCCCTGTACTCAATGTGATCCAATGAACTTAAAATACTTTTATAATTAAGAGCACCTCCATAACCAGGCATTTGTTTCATCTCAATGGCTTTAGATGACTTCTTATACATACCTTCTGAGTGTTCTTGGAAATACATAAAAGGAATATTTTTGTTTCCAAGTTCTCTAATTAATTTAGGAATGTCTGCAGCAAACTTATGCAAATGATGAGGAGCAAAGGCAATCCCCAAATGACTATTTTTATTAAGTTCCCCAAAATAACGTAATGCATCAGGGTGATATAAAAACTGACTACTATGATTTTCAACAGCAATCTTAACTCCTGCTTCCTGAGCAACTGCTACATGAGGTTTCATTTTTTCTAAAAAATTTGCCACTGCTTTCTTTGCCTTTTTTCCTTTCACTTCTGAAGGTCCAGTCGTACCACAAACAACAACCTTAACGTCAAAAAATTTACTAATTGTTTTAATCTCCTCTTGAAGTCCGAAAGGGCCTAATGGATAACGAGTGAAAATCGCTGGAGAAACATTATTACGATCAAATAAAATTTTAGCTTTTTCATAACCCATAGAAGCAATCTGTTCTCTCTGATTACCATGCACCTTACACCAAATATCAATACACTCACAGCCAGCCTTAGAAACCTCTGGCAAAATATCTTCCAAGAGCATCTCACCATACATAGCAGAGGAAAGAGCATACCGGATATTAATTTTTTTTAGCTCAGCCTTTAATAAGTTAATAGAATTACTACCAAACATCAAAGGAAGGTAAGCTCGCATAAATGAACGGCGGGAAAAATTATTCATATAGAAGATCTAAGAAATCGATTCTCTCTCGCTAATCAATAAATCAATCCAAGAGCGAAGGTACTGGCCATTATCGTGAAACGTTCTACCAGAGACAAGATTTCCATCAACTACACAAGGCTCATCAACAAAAATACCTCCACAAACTTCTAAATCAAATTGACATTTAGGCACCGTCGCCATTCTTCGGCCTCGAACCCGATCAGCCCTAGCTGGAATTTCCACACCATGACACACACTTGCAATCGGTTTATTGTTATCAAAAAACCATTGCGTTATCTTTATCAAATCAGGGTTATCTCTGATGTATTCAGGCGCTCTTCCTCCACTGAAGAAAATACCCAAATATTCCTCTGGGATTATTTCCTTAAAAGAAATATTTGCATCAATCGTATATCCCTCCCACTCTTTTGTAATTGTCCAACCTGGTTTAACTTCATGCATAACCATTTGATACTTTTTCTTTTCCGGTCCAGCCACGACAGGCTGAAAACCATCCTCTTGCAACCTATAAAAAGGATATAATGTATCCAGCGTCTCGCTAGCATCACCAACTATAATTAGAACTTTTGAATCTGACACAATATTAATTTCAATTCTGTTATAGAATAATAACAAACAATAGAAAACCGCAAAACAAAGAAATCCGTTTGAATATTTACCGAGGAAGGTTGATTAAAGAGATATAAACATGAAAAAGGCATCAACATTGAGAGATGATTTTCCAATACTTAATCAAGAAGTTAATGGAAAGCCTCTGATTTATCTCGATAACGCTGCGACAACACAAAAACCTAAAGTTGTAATTGATAGAGTTTCAAGCTTCCTATCAGAGGAAAACGCAAATATTCATCGAGGAGTTCACCACCTCAGCATGAATGCAACTAAGGCTTACGACCAAGCAAGATCAGCTGTTGCTAAGTTCATCAATGCAAATTCGGATAATGAGATTATTTTTGTTAGAGGTGCAACTGAAGCGATTAATCTTGTTGCTAACAGTTTTGGCAAAAGCCTTTTAGAAAAAGGCGACGAGATACTCGTCACAGAAATGGAGCACCATGCAAATATTGTACCTTGGCAACTCGTTGCTAGAGAAACTGGCGCCAAAGTGATCCCCATAGCGATAACAGATCACGGAGAAATTGATCTTAATGATTTTGAATCAAAAATAAATAAGCGAACAAAAATTGCATCCTTTATTCATGTCTCTAATGCACTGGGCACAATTAATCCTGCGAAAAGAATGATTCAAATTCTGAAAGCCAAAGATATCCCTGTACTACTGGATGGAGCTCAGGCCGTTGCTCACCAAGCTGTAAACGTACAAGATCTTGGTTGCGACTTCTATGTTTTCTCATCACACAAACTTTTTGGACCTGATGGAATGGGAGTTCTCTATGGTAGAAATGAATTACTTTCTAAAATGTCCCCTTACCAAGGGGGAGGTGATATGATTGAAGTCGTTAGCTTTGATGGAACTACCTTCAGAGAACCTCCAGAGCGCTTCGAAGCAGGGACTCCTAATATCAGTGGAGCAATTGGTTTAAAAGAAGCCATTGATTACATTAATGATTTAGGATGGGATACCATTGAAAAAATTGAATCCTCACTTTTGAAATACTGTACAGAAAAACTAAGTTCTATACCTTCGCTAAAGATAATTGGTACCGCGCAAAAAAAAGTCCCTGTCTTATCTTTCACAATGGGTTCTGCTCACCCTCATGACATCGCAACAATACTTGACTCAAAAGGAATTGCGGTCAGAGCAGGTCACCACTGCGCACAACCATTGATGAAGAGACTTGGCGTAAGCGCTACAACAAGAGCCTCATTATCATTTTATAATAATGTTGAAGAAATAGATCAATTAGGCGAGGCTCTTGAACAAGTAAGTAAGATTTTTGAAAATTAATACATTTCATGGATGACTTAAGTGATCTCTATCAGGAAATAATTCTTTCTCATAATAAAAGGCCCAGGAACAGTGATCCTCTGGACCCTTCAACTGGCCAAGCAGAAGGCTTTAATCCATTATGTGGTGACAAACTGACAGTATACGTCAGAAATTCCGAAAATTTTCTAGAAACAGTCAGTTGTGACACTGATGGCTGTGCTATCTCGCGAGCATCCGGATCTATAATGACTACAATGGTGGCAAACAAAGAAATTATCGAAGTCGAAAAACTTATCGAAGATACTAAATTATTGCTCACTGGGGAGGATGAACCAGAAGTTGATCTTATCGAACATGGTGATATGGCTGCATTAATAGGTGTTCGCAAATTTCCTGCAAGAATAAAGTGTGCCACACTAGCTTGGCATGCTTTAGAGTCTGCGCTAAAGGGAAATAATGAAGCGACTACAGAATAGTGAATAGCACTATTTTAGACGATCAGTTGCCCAAAGAATGCCATTACTGACCATATTCAAGTATTCCTTGGCCTGCATTGTTTCATTATGATGCCCTAAGGTGGTTCCAAAAACTTTACCTTTCCCATATTGGTTAACCCATACGCAATCATGGCTTGATTTTCCTTTATCAATAGATCCTTTAGCTAAAACAGTTGCTGTGGGCCAAGTTTTATCAATATGATAAAGTTCACCCTTTGGTGTTACCCATTGTTTAGGAAACCCCTTCATTACCGGATGCTCTGGTTTTACATTCTTCACGGTAATAGGTGCATGTTTCCCATGCCTTGGAGAAGTAACGCCCAGCATTGCAGGCCAATGCTTTGTCTTTCCTGGAATTTTCCAGTGATAGGAATGCATCGAACAGTGAATGGCAACGGCCGGCTTTCCTGAGCTATGGATTTTCGAAAGAGACTCTACGAAAGAAGCATCTTTTTCATGAGCATGACACAAATTATAAACCACTATATCATAGCCATCAGACCATCCTTTTTTACTTAGCGCTTCCTTAGTTCCTTTAGCATCTTGATGAATAACCCCCCAGTTAACTGAAATTCTTTGGCTAACTCCTTCAGTTAAAATCTTCTCTTGTCCCTTGTAATCGTGATATCCCCCTCCAGTAACAAGTAGTGCTTTGATTGGCGCATTCGATTTATTTTCTTGAGCAACTGAAAATACAGCTACGGACAAAAAGATAATAAGCGGCGAATATAAAAGTGAGATTTTTTTATTCATCTTGAGTAAAGAGATTTATTAATTATCAACATTAGAAAATAATACAAAAAAACCCACAGAAAAAACGCAAAAAATTAATGAAACTATGATTTCCAATTTTCTGAAACCATTCCTGAAACGCCTAATTGTCTAATATTTTCTTCATCAAGTTCCAATCCAAAACCAAAACCACTTTCAATTAGAGAATCTAAAGAAATTAAACCATTCTTAATGATTAGAGATGGGAAATCCAATTTTCCATATGAATAAAGATCACCGTGAGATAAACAAATCTTTTTCTGAATGTCCGTAGCGTACATAGAAAGACCCGAGAAATAATGATGTCCATTTCTTTCAACATGATCAATACCAAGGGATGACATGACCGTTAAATCATTAAGAAGAGCCACCGGACCCACATTAGCAAGATCTTCACCACTGATCATCCATTCACCACCCTTTTCCTCTCGATTAAACTGAATTTTACAAGCATTGGCTATACCTTTAAAAACTCCCTTACAATTTTTGTGACTTGTTCCTCGGTAACCTAAATCTAAAGCTCGCTGAAGAGAACTAAGCTCCCCATCAGATTCATCAATTATCATAGCTGGACATAAATCCCACTGAGCTATGTCATGAAGCACAGCATCATTCAGCGCAAAATCACGGTGAAGAGGTTGCTCAACAAAAAGTAAATGGTCATCATTTAGAAATGATTTTAACAAAGCATTCTCTTTAAGCTTCTCCCAATGAGTTCGAAATTCGGAAACCGAGGAAAATTGCTCATTACCATCAAGCGTAAATTTGAAATCTTTTATTCTGGATTTAAGGAGGGTCGCAATTGCTTCTAGCCGAGGAAGATCCGTTTCAATTTCGCCACAAATTTTAATTTTAAAATGAGTAATTCCATATTTATCAATAACTTCGTCTAGGGCCTGTGGCAAACCATCATCACAACGATCCGCTATTGATATTTCCGATCCAATTAAAGGGTCTCCAAGGCCCACAGTATGTCGTGCAATAATTTGATTCAAAGGTTTATAAGGTAACCAATTAGAAGGATGACTATCCTTCAGTTCATCATAAAAATATTCTAAATTAATACCTAAAATATTTTCATGAAGAGACTGATGGAAAGATTTATTCCGGGCGCGACAAAAAGCATCTATAAGAGCTCTTTCAACTAGAGAAGTTCCAAGGTGAGCCATTAAAGATGGAACTTTCTCTTCTTTCGCCCAATGATCCTGAAGTTCATATAACTGCACCCAAAAATCGAAAATTGTTTCAGCGCAAATCCTCTTTGAAAACTCTAAAGCCGTAGTAAGTACGGTAATCATTTCAGGCAAATCTTCTTCAAAAGTCGTCTCAGTATTTTTAGTAAACCATTTTGGAGGCAACCCCTCGGAAGAGATTCCTTTGACTATTTTTCCTTCAAAATCTACCTCAACACATAAAAATACATGAGGAAGACTGGTCATAGATGCAATTCCATATTTAAATGGGAATCTCGTATTCATTGAAAGATGCCGAAATTGCGCACTGTTTAAGGAAATAGACATTATTTAAAAATAATAAGAATGCATTGCAAATAGAGAATGGACAAGTCCTTCATGATAGATTGGAATAACTAGCTAATGAAAAAAGAAAGTAAAAGAGGAAAATTAGCAACTGCACTGATTGTTATTTTTCTATTCGCCCTAGTCATGGGACCAGGGCCAGGATCTTTACTAATTAATCCACATGGTTCTGAACCTAAGTTTTGGCTGGGTGTGCCGGCACTCTATGTTTGGGCAGTTTTCTGGTTTTTTGTTGAAGCAGGCGTTATTCTAATCGCAGCTCAGTTTATTTGGAAGAAGGAGGATAAAAATGGTTAACCTCAATTTCTTTCTCTCCAGAGCTGACTTAGGCAACACGCCTTACGTAGTACTGATTATCTATTTAATTATTCTACTGGCTTTGGGTATTTTTGGATATATAAGAAGCAAAGGAACTGAAGAAGATTATTACCTTGCCGGCCGCGGACAAGGACTCTTGGTCACGTCTCTCACTATAATGGCTACCTTCTTTTCAGGAGTAGCCCTATTGGGTTTTCCTGGAATGGTTTACGAAAACGGTGTTTCTGCAATGTTCATCGCACTCAATCTTCCAGTCGCCGGTGCCGCTGTTTACTTATTAGGAAATGGAATTCGCAAGCTTGGACAAGCTAGAGGTTACGTAACTCCCGGGGACATGATAGCAGGATACTATGGAGGGTCAGGGGTACGTATTGTTGTTGCTATTCTTGGAATGCTTTATGTGCTTCCATATATCATCATTCAAATCAAGGCTGGAGGAGGGCTCGCTCAACAACTTTTTGGCGAAAATATGTTTAACCTTGGTGCAGCAGCACTCTCCGCCGTTACACTTCTTTATGTACTGGTAGGAGGAATGCGCTCAGTGGCATGGACAGATGTTCTTCAAGGAATTCTTTTACTATCAGGAGCATTACTGGCAGGTATTGCTGTGATCATAAGCCTTGGAGGAATTGAACCTTTTTTCAGTAAAGTCGCAGATCTTGATGCTAAGCAATTAACTATGCATGATCCTAAGGAATCCAAATGGAACCCTTGGTGGATTTTAACTTTTTGCTTATTTGCTTCGCTAGCAAGTATTGTTCAACCGGCACAGTGGATGCGATTTTATGCTGCCAAATCTTCCAAAACATTAAGACAAAGCGCAATGATCTTTGCTATCATTCTTCCGTCATGCTTTCTCTTTGGAGTAATGCTGGTTGGCTTAGTTGGCCGAGCCGTTCATCCACCCATTGACCCAAATTTAGAATTAGTCGCAAGCAATTTACCAGAAGGACTTAATAAACCATCTCAAATAGCTGTTTTTATGCTAGGAGATCAATTGCCGGCCATGCTCGGAGGCTTAGGCATTATTCTAGTATCAGTCATTATGGTGGCAATCATGGCCGCTTCCATGAGCACTGCTGACAGCAATCTACATGCTTTGGGAGGCGTCCTTACAAGAGACATTTATGATAAATTTATAAATCCTAGTGCCACGGAAAAACAACGCACAATGGTGGGAAGAATTGTCATTGTTCTCGCCACCGGTCTAGCCCTTTTAGTCGTCTCACTTGGAGAAAATACTGAATTTGGAAAAGGATTACTTGAAACAATTATGCAATTCTTTTTTCTGGCTATGGCTTTTTCCTGTCAGCTAGTTCCCCCAGCAATAGATATTCTTTACGTGCGTAAAGGAACTAGAGCTGGAGCCATTGCAGGCATGTGTACAGGAGGAGCTGTAGTTCTTGCTACTTATTTATTTTCAGAAAAAGAAGCAACTCAATACCTTAAAAGAATCATCGATCTCGGTTGCCTAGCCATTATTTTTAATGTGGTGGTCTTTACAATTGTGAGTACTATAACCAAAAAAGTTGATCCCTCTCACATTGAACGTTTTAAACGTGACCTTAGCTAAATTTTTATCCCATGAGCAAACCAAGCATACTTACAACAACTGTTGGATCTTATCCTGTACCAGAATGGCTCTCAGCTCTTCCATCGGAACAAGCTGTCATTGATGCTACTAGGGTCATTTTCGATACTCAGCGATCTAATGGAATAGATTTACCGACAGATGGTGAACTTTACCGATTTGATATTAATCATCCCGACACTAATGGAATGATCGAATATTTCCTCAAGCCCATGGGCGGATGTGACAGTTCCATAGGTCGAACAGACACCGAAACATTTCGAGCAAAACAGGAAATGGGATTCCGAGCCAAACCCGCAGCAGCCGTTCGATCAGCATTAAAAAGTGGTTCTCTAAATCTCATTGATGATTGTTCTCGAGCAAAATCAGTGTCGAGTGGAGATTTTAAATTTACTGTAACCAGTCCATATATGCTTTCGAGAACACTTTTGGACAATCACTACAATGACTTTGATGCCCTAACCTTAGCGGTTGCAGATGTACTAGCAGAACAAGTTAAAGACTGTCCTTGTGAATGCCTCCAGGTAGATGAGGCTAATATTCCTGGAAGTCCTGAACATGGTCCACTCGCAGCCGAGGCTATTAACAGGGTGCTAAACGCATTTGACGGCAAGACTGCTGTTCATTTCTGCTTTGGAAATTATGGAGGACAAACTATTCAATCAGGAAAGTGGAAACCATTAATTGATTTTCTTAATTCTCTTAAATGTGATCATCTTGTTCTCGAACTTGCTCATCGCCCGGATGATGACCTTGAAGCATTGAAAGAAATTAAACCTGAGATTGGGATTGGGATTGGAGTTGTAGACATTAAGGTAAATCACATAGAAACTGCGGAGGAGATTGCAAAATCAATAGAAAAAGCAGAAAAATCCCTAGGTCAAGGAAGAGTGAAATATGTACACCCTGACTGTGGTTTTTGGATGTTGAAAAGAAGTATCGCAGATAGAAAAATTGCAGCTTTGGCAAAAGGCAGGGATCTTTATCTAGGAATTTAAAAATTTCAAGAATGAGGCGCGCTGCGACCACTCTTTTTGAATTCCTCTAGTTTGCTTTTTAATTCCTTAACAATCTCTGGTTTTTTGTAATACAGATTATCGGTTTCTCCGGGATCACTAGTAAGATCATAGAGTTGCCCGGGAGCTAGTGGAGCTTTCTCAGGCACTATGTACTCTTTCATTCCCCATAGACCAGCTCGATTATAATTATTTCCTCCGGAACCTTTATGATCGAGATATTTCCATGACCCACGACGAATAGATAGTGCTAAGCTCATCGTCTGGTGCAAAGTGTATTTTCTTATAGGAATACCTTCATCCTTTCCAATTAGAGCAGGAAGCATATTCACACTATCTTCACCAGCATCGGAGGGTAATTTTACATTAGTTATTGCGGCAAAGGTAGCCATTAAATCGGTCAGTGAAAGCGTCTGAGAACTAGTAGTACCCGGTTTGATTTTTCCAGGCCAGCGCGCAATAAAAGGCACACGATGACCTCCCTCCCAATTGTCTCTTTTAACACCTCTCCACGGTCTCGCTCCATTATGCTTATAATTTTTTCTCATTGAAAGCACCGTTGGAACTTCCGGACCATTATCACTAGAAAAAATAACTAGCGTATTATCAGTTAACCCATGTTTGTCAAGCGCACTCATCAGTTTTCCAACGATATAATCGAGTTCAAATATAAAATCACCATGAGGCCCCACTTTTGTTTTACCTTTAAATTGATCTGCAGGAAAAGAAGGCAAATGCACTGCCTGAGTAGAGTGAAATAAAAAGAAAGGAGTTTTCTTCTCATCTTTTGCATGTTGCTCGAGAAAAACCAAACTCTTATCAAGAAATTGCAAATCAATTTCTTCCATCTCGTAGCCTGGAGCAATCATGCCAGGTCGATTATCTTGCGAATATGGATGCTTGGGAAGCGGGCTACGATCAATTATCTTTGTCGGGGGCACAGGAATCCTGTCACCATCAATAAAAGCATAAAGCCAGTCTGTTGTCGGACAACAAACACTGCCAAAGAAATAATCAAATCCACGATGAATGGGTGCGTCCGGAATGGGCTTAGAGTAATCTATTCTCTTCACTGCCTCAAGACCATTCTTATTTATAGCCTCCCCTTTCTTATCATAGAAAGTCATACCGACATGCCACTTCCCATATAGAGCCGTTTTATATCCTCGCTCTTGAAGCATCCCACCAATAGTCATCCTATCTTGTTCAATCATACAAGGTCCACCAGCTCCCGTAAAAACACCTTTCATTCCTGTACGAAAAGCCATTCGACCAGTTAATACAGAATACCTTGTCGGAGTACAAACGGTGGAAGGACTGTGTGCATCAGTGAATCGGATACCATCAAGTGCTAACTGATCTAGATGAGGAGTAGGTACCTTTGACTTAGAGTTATAGCAACCAACATCTCCGTACCCCAAGTCATCCGCGAGAATAAAAAGAATATTCGGCATAGTTTTCTCTTTAGATAATACGAACGAAGAATATGAAAAACTAAGACTAAAGAACGCAGCAAAGACTATAGAATGAGATGGAATAAATCGAAGATATGATCTTTTCATTTTTACTTCGCTAAAGTGAGCCGAAATCGCTTCTAAGGCAATACACAAACCTCTACAGTACAAATATGAGAAAAAATATCTCAATAAAAAGACCCAAGCTTTCACAAAAAACACTATTGATTCAGCTAGTCATTTGCCTCTGGCTAGTTAGCCTTTCGGCCAGTGCTATTTCATGGCGTGACTGCAAGAATCAGGAAAAAGACTGGTACAAAACTCACGAAGCAAAGCGTATTGGTGACAACATACTCTGCTTTCAGTCTAATTTAGGCGGTTGGTACAAGAACGATAATAGTATCCATCCATCTGGAAACGCCGCTATCGATATACGTAGTAAAGAGGAACAAAAAAAACACAAAAGATCACTCCAACAACTCAAGTATCCATGCACCTTAGATAATGATGCAACTTGGTCTGAAATGCGTTTTCTCGCCAAAGTCCACGCTGAAACAGGGCAACAAAAGTATAAAGATGGGTTCCTTAAAGGTATTCGCTATTTACTTGAAGCACAGTATCCAAGCGGTGGTTGGCCGCAATTCTATCCGCTCAGACCAGGATACTCGAGCCAAATTACATTTAACGATGGCGCCATGATTGGAGCAATGACGATCCTTGACGATGTCGCACAAAGGCGTTCTTTTTATAATCTCGCCGACGAAAGACTCCACAAAAGATGTCAAACGGCAGTGACTAAGGGACGTGAATGTATTCTCAAATGCCAAATCATAGTAAAAGGGAAAAGAACTGCCTGGTGCCAACAGCATAATCCACGGTCCCTCAAGCCAGCTCAAGGCCGTATTTCTGAAAACCCATCCCTTTCAGGGGCAGAGAGTGTAGGTGTGGTTAAATATCTAATGTCAATAGACAACCCTTCACCCGAAATTATTGATGCGATATCAAGTGCGATGACATGGTTTAATCAAGTTAAAATCACCGGAATTCGAGTCCATGATTTTAAGAACGAGTCTCTACCAAAGGGCGTAGATCGAAAAATTATTGCAGATCCAAATGCTCCCCCAATCTGGGCACGCTACTACGAAATCGGCACTAATCGGCCCATGTTCATTGAGAAAGGAATAGTGAAATATAAACTCTCAGAACTGAGTCATAACAAGCGCATCGGTCACCTATGGATTGGAGGTCGTTGGCCAGATAATCTCTTGAAGGTAGACCACCCAGCTTGGCTTGAGAAACACCAAGCCAAAGACTAAGGCTGATATGTGACAGCTCACATTAAATCTATCATTAAATTCTTACATATAATATTCCTTTACAGGTATATACTTATATAGGAATATAAAAAGATGAACTCAGATGAGTTGTGCCAAGTTTACCGCTGCCTTTGCGATAAAACCCGCTTAAGAATTCTCAATCTTTTAAGTGATGGAGCTCTTTGTGTCTGCCATCTACAGGAAATATTGGGAGAGACTCAGGTCAAAGTATCCAAACACCTTGCCTACCTAAAGTCCCATGGTCTGGTCGAATCTGAGAGGCGCGCAAATTGGATGATTTACCGTATAACAAAAAAAACAAATCCTATCCTCGAAAATAATCTTAAATGTTTGCAAGATCTAACCAATGAAGATCCGACTTTCAGGGCTGATCTAAAACATCTTTATGATATGGACACATCAGCTGCCTGCTGTCCTTCCACAAACTGATTCACAATCTATGCAAAAACCTACAGTGCTCATTCTATGTACCGGCAACTCGTGTCGTAGCCATATGGCTGAAGGCATATTGCGCAATGCCGCATCAGACATTATTGAAGTAGTAAGCGCAGGTTCAGATCCCTCAGGCTACGTTCACCCTAAAGCAATCAAAGCACTCGATGAAATCGGAATTGATATATCAGATCATACTTCGAAACATATGGATAACTTCTTAAAACAACAAATCCACACGGTCATTACAGTATGCGGCAATGCCGATCAGGCCTGCCCTACCTACCCTGGTCAAGTTCACCGTCATCATTGGGGCTTTGAAGACCCAGCACATGCCGTAGGGAGCGAAGAGGATATCATGAATGTATTCAGAAAAGTGAGAGAAGAAATTAAACTTGTTTTCGAGGCCTACGCGGCCGGAATGCGAACAGCTAATTCATAATTTTAATATTAAAAGATAAAAAATGCCTAAGTGGTTTGCCTGCGAAGTTATTGGAACCTTTATCATGGTTTTTCTTGGTTTAGGAATTGTTGCGGCCACAATAACAAGTGATGCTACTACAGGTATTTTTCAGATAGCTGCAGTTTGGGGATTGGGACTTGCGTGTGCCATATTCATTACAGCTCATCACAGTGGAGCTCATTTCAACCCCGCCATCACACTGGCATTTGCTTTTCAATCAGACTTTCCAAAACGTCGAATTCCCGCTTACTTTGCAGCACAACTAATTGGTGCATTCATAGCCGCAGCAGCAGTTTTTTTTCTTTTTGAGAGTAAAATAACTCAATTTGAAGAATTAAATCATATTACTAGAGGTGAGTCAGATAGCATTTCCACGGCTAGGATTTTTGGTGAATATTTCACAAAACCAGTATCACATATGAATGCTATTTGCGCAGAATTTTTAGGAACTCTGTTATTAGCTCTTGTAATTTTCGGGTTCACTGCAAAAGAAAATAAATCAGGCCCAGGCCCAATAACCCCGATAGCTATAGGAATGGCACTTACAACATTGATCTGCGTTTTTGCTCCATTGACACAAGCAGGATTTAATCCGGCAAGAGACCTTGCCCCTCGGTTTTTTTCAACCATTGCTGGTTGGGGAACGGTCCCATTCTCCCATAACGGTATCGGATGGCTAACGGTCTACGTACTGGCACCTTGCGGAGGCGCGTTAACCGGAGCATGGATAGGAAACTTTCTCTTTTCACGTAAGTAAAAAAACAATTATATAAATTGCTGATTTCTACTTCATTAAGAAAAATCTCGATTGTTATTCAATAACATATAAAATCTTTTATATGCGAACTTTACTCATTTCGGTATGGGCTATCATCTCTATAGCCAGTGCATCTTCTCCTAATATCGTATTAATTATATCAGATGATCAGGCATGGACTGACTATGGATTCATGGGACATCCAGACATCAAAACACCTCACATTGATAAACTTTCAAAAGAAAGCGCCCTTTTCAAAAGAGGATATGTGCCAACCGCACTCTGTCGCCCCTCCCTAGCAACTCTGCTCACAGGCCACTATGCCTCCACCCATAAAATTACAGGTAACGATCCGTCTCCTAAATACGCAGAGCGCAATTCAAAAATTTACAATGAAAGAAGAGCTCAAATCATCTCTTACATTGATAAGTTTGATACACTTCCAAAACTACTCTCTACTAAAAATTACTTGAGCCATCAAAGCGGTAAATATTGGGAAGGCAATTTCAAAAGAGCAGGTTTCACACATGGTATGACTAGAGGGTTTCCGGAACCTGGAGGACGCCATGGTGACGATGGGCTAAGAATCGGACGCAATGGAATGAAGCACATTGAAAATTTCGTTAAAATGTCCAAAAAAGAGAAAAAACCATACTTCCTCTGGTACGCCCCATTCCTTCCACACACTCCCCATAACCCTCCGCAAAGACTCCTGAAAAAATACAATAATGAGGGTAGGTCGATACACATCGCAAAGTACTATGCTATGTGTGAATGGTTCGATGAAACATGCGGTCAATTACTCAATATTATTGATGAAAGTGGCGATCGTGACAATACCCTCATTGTCTATGTAACTGATAATGGCTGGATCCAAAATCCGAACCGTGGAGGTTACGACTCAAGATCCAAACAGACCCCTTACGAAGGAGGAGTAAGAACTCCAATCATGTTTAGATGGCCAAAAAAAATTAAACCATCTGAGAGAGATGAATTAGTCAGCAGTGTCGATCTTGTGCCAACTATCCTGTCTGCAGCAGAATCAAAGGTCCCGGATGAATTACCTGGGATCAACTTACTTCCTTATCTTGAAAATCAAAACTCAATCAAGAGAGATACTATCTTCGGAGAAAGTTTCGCTCATGACATTGCTGATCTTAATAAACCTGAAGCAACCCTCCTCTTTAGATGGGCAATTAAGGATGAATGGAAACTGCTTCTAACCTATGATGGAGAAGTGAACCGATACAAATCAACCCACCCCCGAACCGAAAAAAGACCACAACTCTTTGATCTAAGTAAAGATCCTCACGAAAAAATAAATCAGGCCAAAGATCACCCCAAAAAAGTTGCAGAACTAGCAAAAGCTATTAATGCATGGTACCCACTGAAGGAGAGAAAAACTTTAACCTCATTCGAATAGTCTCAAATTATTAGTAACCTTTTGGTTTCACAGTATTACTAGGGATATTGACTGGCTTTTTCCAGATACTATCCCAACGATGCGTTGCCCAGTTATCATCAGTCGCAACTGAACGCACTACAAATTCATCCTTTGCGTCCCCTTCACGATCAATTAATTCAACGTAAAGAAAACCATGTTTAATACCGATCGGTTTACCGGGGGCTTTTCGGTCCGTCTTTGCCGCTCCCGAATCATCACAATTAAAAACATCAATACCTCGCGGTAATTTTTTGCCAAACTGAGTACCATTCCACTGTAATTTTCTCGATGGCGATCCATGCGTATGACCATGAAAAAGTGCTACTACATTATGTTTTCGAATCGTATTCATAAAAGCGGCCAAATCTTCTTTTGGCCAGTCATATTCCGAACTATTTGGATGTAAGTGAAAAGAAATGATCACGGGTCTTCCTGAGTCAGCCACATTCTTGGCAAGATCCTCCTGCAAAAATTCTAAACTACCACGCGGAGCATAATGGTGCCCTTCTCGACGGACTTCCCCACCTCCGACAAACATACCTAAATTTATCAAATGCAAAGAGCCCCAATCCCAACTGTAATGCAATCCATTCTTGGATCTGTTAACAACACCTAAGCGAGCACGGTTCCTCTCAATAATTTCTTTAACAATGAACGTGTCTCCTTGTGGACCGTCATGATTTCCGTGCAACTCGTAAACAGGAAAAGGTATCTTTCCACCCTTACCGTTTAAACCATAATCAGATTTGTAGCGATCCCATTCGAAGCGCTGCATCGCTGGGTAATCACCACCATTTTTATCTGCGCTATCAATAAGATCACCAGCAACTAAAATACCAAGGATTTTTTTATCAACTGCCCCACCTCCACAGGAATCAGGAATCTTCGAACCTGAAAATGAACCAATGAGTTTCAAAAACCGAGAATTTGCTTGCTCTGAGAATGGATCTAATATCTTTGGTTCTGGCGATTTCTCGGATATGTATTGAGGATCAGCTGAAACAATGAAAGAATGCCTAGTTTCTGATAAGCTTAGGTGGCTTATCAAGAAATTTGATAAAAAAATGATGCTTAGACCGTTGAATTTCATAGGTATAAAATTTTAAAGAAACCTATCAAAATCATCAATAAAAGGTTTTATGTCCTCCATAAGAACTGCATCAGGGTTACACCGAAGAACCATACCATCTAAATACATCAGACTACGAACAATCGCAAAGATTCCCTGATGAAACGACATGCCAGTTTGAACACCAAGCTTAATTGTTTCCATCATTTGACGAGTAAGGCTAATTTCAGAAACACTCTTACCGGGAAAATCTTTATAAAGTTCAATAAGGTCTAATTGAAACTTTTTCATAGCGTCACCGGTAAGTGGAACTTCTGCCATCTCACTAAGTGAATTAGCAGCCTCATTAAAATCATTTTCGGTGAGCGCCTTAAAGAAGTAAAAAAGCCCTTTTCTTATCTTCGAATTAACTCGACCAATGTATCCCGTATCAATGAAATAAAACCTGCTTTGCGCCTCGTCGACTAAAACGTTTCCGGGATGAAGATCCCCATGAAAAACCCCCTTACAGAACATGTAGTAACCATGAACTTTAAATAGCTCCAAAAGTGTATTATACTCAAGATTTCCTTGTTCTATGAGTTCATCGAGACTAGGTCCAGGTATAAAATCGCTGACCATAACGTTCTGATTACACAGAGGTTCATATACTTTGGCAAAGTCGACCTTTGAAAAGTCATACTTATTTTTGTCTTCCTCTTTTATCGAAGAGAGAACCTTCACACCTTCTACCTCTTTTTTTAAATCAAGCTCACTGAGAGTGTATTCTTCAATATCATTAAGAATAGCTTCTGGGTTACCTACTCTTTTAAGCTTAGGATAAAATAATGAAATAAATTTAAAGAGACTTCTAACGCTAGAAACATCTCTCTTAAAGTTTTTTCTAACATCCTTTTTTACAGCTTTTATAACAACCTTATTACCGTCTTTCAACGTACCAATGTGAACTTGACCCACTGATGCAGAAGCAAGGGATTTAGGCTCAATACTCTCAAAATTACTGACAAAGTCTGGCACCGCCGTCGACTCAACTAATTGCAAAAAATCTTCTGCTCCCATGGAATGGTTATTTCTAAAGAGCTTAGAAAGATGCTCACATTTGGCGGGCTCTAAAAAGTCAGATCTAAGTGCATGCACTTGACCTAATTTGACAGCAAGTAATCCTAAACTTTGAATCCAATCAAGATCAGGCAATTTACCATTGTGAGAGTAAATAGAATGGATGAGTCGGCCAAATTGGATCCAGTTCATTACAAATTACTAAGTTTGTGTGTTATTAGACATGAAAACAGCACCATGTCTCTTAGATATCATATTAGCAGCAATTCTTCCAGACTCATAGATGGTCGGCAAGCCACTACCAGGATGAGTTCCACCACCGACAAGGTAACAATTACCAAGATCTTCAAATTTATTCCTAGGCCTCAAATGCATCATTTGGTTGAGGGAATGGGCTAAGTTAAAAGTCGCACCAAATTGAATATTTGTATCCATCCAAGTTTTTGGAGTATACACAATCTCTTCTTGGATGTGGTCTCTTATATCTGCCATTTCTGCCCGTTTTTCCATAGCACTAATAATTTTTTCTTTGAAAACTTCTGTGTTTTCCAACCAATCAATATCTGCCGTGCAATTTGGAACCGGGACTAAGACGTATAACGCTGAATGCCCCTCAGGCGCAAGAGTAGGATCGTTGATGCTCGCGTTACGAACATAAAATGAAACATCCTCTGAAAGGACTTTATTCTTAAAAACATCATCTATATTTTTTTTATAATCACCAGCAAAGAAAATGGTATGGTGAGGGAGGTCATATACCTTATCTACTCCGAGATAAAGCATAAATGTAGAGCATGAATACTCTTTCGAATCCACTTTCTCAGGAGTGTATTTCTTTAAAACACCAGGAGGGACAAGATTTTTCATAGCATAACCAAAGTCAGCATTAAGAACGGTCTCATCCGCAAATACTTTCTCTCCATCTTCAAGCTCTACTCCTGTCACATTTATACCATCGAGGGTAAGTTGTTTGACCGGAGAATTAAGACGGATGTCAACTCCATGCTCTTCACAAACCTTAGCCATCCCTTGAGATATTTCACTAAGACCACCTGTGACGTGATAAACGCCATATGCATGCTCAACATATGGGAGTATTGCAAAAGCACCCGGACAATCCCAGGCCGACATTCCTAAATACTTTGACTGAAAAGTGAATGACAACTTTAATTTATCACTCTTGAAGTAATTACCCAATACACCTATCAAAGACTTACCAAGTGATAATTTGGGCAAAGCCTTTAGTAGATCGAGAGAAAGAAATCTCTTAAATGAAGAATAATCTTTTTGTAAGCAAGGATACATTTTTTTAAAACGCTCGCTTTCAGTTTTTAAAAACTTCTCGTACCCTTCTCTACTGCCTGGAAAGTTAGTGTCGAGTTGCTGGATCATGGCTTCCTTAACCGTTGTGGGTTCAAGGCGCACATCATCAAATTGAAGCCTGTACATTGGCTCTAATTTAGTAAACTCCATGTAGTCATCAACATTTCGACCCGCTTCCTCAAAAACCTCATCGAGAATAAACTTCATCATCAAAAAGGTGGGACCCACATCAAACTTGTAACCATTCTTAACAATGGCCGCGTTTCTGCCTCCCACGCTTTTTTCTTTTTCAAAAAGAGTCACCTTAAAACCTCTTTTAGCAAGTAGCATCGCAGCAGTGAGACCTCCAGGACCTGCACCGACAACATTTATTTTTTTAACACTAGACAATATACTTTGAGGATTTTGGTTTTGGCTTATTTCGTATAATAACTACGGTAGTTAAAGCAGTAATATTGATATTGGCGACAATAAATTCAACCTCTCAAAAAACGTATTTCTCAGTATTATAGATTTAATCAAAATTTAACTTATTGAACTAATGCTGATATACTTGCCGGTTAAAACATTGACCCTAAAGTAAAATAATGAAAATCCCTATGAATCGCCTATTCTTTTTACTCGCTGTTCTTTATTTGCCATTAAGCCACTCAAATGCCAGAGAGGCAAAAGAATATGATAATGATATCAATTACGATGAGCTAAAAGTTCCTCACTATGACCTTCCGAAGCTTTTAATTGGTCCAAACGGTGAAAAAATATCAACTACCGATAAATGGGAAAATATTAGAAGACCTCAAATACTATCTTTATATAGCAACCTCATTTATGGGCGTGTACCTGAACCAGAAAAACCATTAAATATTACTTTCAAGTTAGTTAAAGAGGACAAAGGCTTCATGAAAGGAAAAGCCACAAGAAAAGACATTGATATAATAATCAGCAACGATAAAGACTCAAAAACTATGCGTTTCCTAGTTTTTTCTCCTAATGGAGTTGAGGGCCCCGCACCAGCATTTTTAAAACACAGCTTTAATAACACAAAATCCAATGATTTCGACGCTTCACTATTAAGAAAAGGAAAACTTAAAAATGGATGGCCTCTAGGAGAATTCTTTGATCGAGGATATGGATTTTGTGCCGTTTACCACGAAGATCTAGTGGGTCACAACGAGGTTAGTTTTAATAATAGCATTCACAAACTTTTCTACCCCAAAGGCCAAAGTTTTCCAAAAGCGAGTGAATGGGGAGTTATTTCAGCTTGTGCATGGGGAGCAATGAAGGCAATGGACTATCTAGAAACTGATAATGATGTAGATCATAAAAGAGTTGCAATAATGGGGCATTCAAAAATGGGAAAAACTACACTTTGGACTGCCGCCCAAGATGAAAGATTCGCATTAGCAATTGCCGCGCAGTCGGGTTGTGCAGGAGCTGCGTTGTGGAGAAGAAAATCTGGAGAGACCCTTAAGAAAATGGTCACTCGTTTCCCATATTGGTTATGCAGAAATGCATGGAAATTTGTAGATCAAGAGGATGATCTTCCAATCGACCAGCACATGTTACTCGCTTGTATTGCTCCGCGACCGGTTTACGTACACAGTGGAGTCAAAGACACTTGGGCAGACGGAAGAGGTGAATACCTTTCAGCTTTCCATGCCAGCGAGGTATACAAGCTATATGGTAAAAAAGCATTAGATTCTGAAGAATCGCCTCCAGTAGGTAAAGCTATTATAGAAAGCCATGTAGGCTACCACATTAGAGAAGGTGGTCACTCAATCCAAAGCTTTGATTGGAAAAGATTCCTGGATTTTGCCGATTATCATTTAAAAAAATAGAACTTTCTTAAATAATCAATTGGTTCAATGCCTAAAATTTTAATCCTGATTCTGTGTTACTTTCCCCTGTTGCTTAAAGCCGACTGGTCAAAATTTCGTGGCCCAACTGGTGAAGGAATCTGGAATTGTTCAGAATTACCCCTCAAATTAGACAAACCATCTCGTGTATGGAAAAAAAATATCGGAGGTGGTTATAGCGGCATCACTGTAAGTGATAACAAAGTTCTCACTATGGATCGCCCATCAAAATTGAATAAAGAAAGGGTTCTTTGTTTTAATTCTAAAAACGGTGAAATCATATGGTCTTATCAATACGAATCGAACTATTCTGGCCTAAGTTATGACAGTGGCCCTAGGGCATCAGTAACTGTTGAAGATGGCAAAGCTTTCTCTTTTGGATCACTGGGACACATTCACTGCCTTGATGTGAATACTGGTAAGGTTTTATGGAAGCATAACAGCAGGGAATCATTTGGTGCAAAAAGACCAACTTGGGGATTCGCATCCTCTCCTGCAATTTGGAAAAATTTAATCATTTATCAAATTGGAGGTTCCAGTGGAGGTTATGTAGCACTTGATTCCAATACAGGACAAAGAGTTTGGTCATCTTCAGATGACCCTGCTGGATACGCAATGCCTGTATTTGTTAAACATACTGGAGATGATTTAATGCTTGCTTGGACTCCAGAGAACATTAGAGGAATAATTCCCAAGACTGGCGAAGTTCTGTGGTCTGTTCCTTATAAAATTAAATATGGTGTTTCCATAGCACTACCGATTTATTATGAAAATATTGTTCTAGTTTGCGGTTACTGGCACGGATCTAAGGCTATCCAGTTAGGGAATGATTTAAGATCTGCTAAGTTACTATGGGAGAACGAAGAAAATATTCGTGGACTAATGGCTCAACCCATTCAAAAGGATGGATTAGTTTACCTATTGGACAGGACAAACGGGCTATGCTGCTTTGAAATTAAAACAGGTAAAATATTGTGGGATGATTCTAAAGAACATTCCATTACACCTTCAGGAAGAAACCCTCAGGCTACCCTCGTTTGGGCTCGCGATGGCAAACATGACAACCGAGCATTAATATTTAATGCGAATGGTGAATTACTTTCGGTAACTCTCAGTGAACAAGGTTTTGATATTCATTCAAGAGCACAAATTACAGGTAAAACATGGGCCCATCCCGCATACAGTGATGGACATATATTTGCACGAACTGACAATGAAATCGTTTGTTGGAAATTAAATCCTTAGACCATAAAAATATCCATGATGTCAGTAATTAGAACAATTAAAACTCTATATTACTTTTGGTTTCTGACCTTTATATCTCCTCTACAAGCGGAGAAGCCAAACATCATAGTCATTATGACCGACGATCAGGGTTGGGGTGACTTAAGCCTTAACGGAAACACAGACCTTTCTACTCCAAACATTGATTCATTAGCTGAGGATGGAGCAAAATTTGAGCGTTTCTTCGTTTGTCCAGTGTGTTCCCCTACCCGTGCAGAATTTTTAACAGGCAGGTATCATGTGCGAGGTGGAGTTTACAGCACATCAACAGGAGGTGAACGCTTAGATTTGGATGAAAAAACAATCGCCGATACATTCAAATCCGCAGGGTACACCACAGGAGCATTCGGTAAATGGCATAACGGAATGCAATACCCTTATCACCCAAATGGTCGAGGTTTTGATGAATTTTATGGTTTCTGCTCAGGACATTGGGGCGATTACTTCAGCCCTCCTCTCGAACTCAATGGGCAAATCATTAAAGGAAATGGGTTTTGCATTGATGATTTCACTGACAAGGCTATCGCCTTTATAGAGAACTCAACAAGAAACAAAAAACCTTTCTTTACATACATACCTTATAATACTCCGCATTCCCCCATGCAAGTTCCCGATAAATGGTGGGATAAGTTTAAGGACAAGAATATTAAAATGCGAAACCGAGACCCCAGAAGAGAAGATATAGATCATCTTCGATGTGCATTAGCTATGTGTGAAAATATCGATTGGAACGTCGGACGAATACTTAAAAAAATTGATGACCTTAAAATTAGTGAGAACACTATTGTAATATTCTTTCACGATAATGGTCCGAATGGCGTGCGGTGGAACGGTGGCATGAAAGGACGCAAAGGATCAACAGATGAAGGGGGCGTTCGTTCTCCTCTACTAATTAGATGGCCAGATCAAATACCAAAAGGAACTCTAGTTAATCCAATCGCATCAGCCATGGATTTACTCCCCACTCTTGCAGATTGTGCAAATATTCCTCTAATCAGTAAAAAGCCTCTTGATGGAAGAAGCCTAAAACCACTTTTATTCAATAAAAATTCACCGTGGAAGGAAAGAACCTTAATCAATTATTGGAAGGGCAAAGTCAGTGCACGCACCCAACGTTACCGACTCGACAATTTTGGAAAACTTTTTGATATGGTCAAAGATCCAACGCAACAAATAGACATAAGCAAAATCCAACCAAGAATTGCTAAGAAACTTCTGAATGAGGTCTCAGAATGGAAAAGTGATACCCTTTCCGAATTAATCAAAGACACCAGACCCTTTATTATTGGACACTCAAATTATCGTTGGACTCAAATACCTGCAAGAGACGGCATTGCCTATGGAGGAATCACACGATCCGGAAGAGCGCCAAATTGCTCTTACTTTGCTAATTGGAAAAGTATAAAAGATAAAATTACTTGGGATTGCCAAGTTGGCTCAACAGGCATTTATGAAGTTTCAATACATTATGCCCTCACCAATGGTAATGAGGGAACTGTACTCGAATTAAGCCACAATGGTTCTAAAATTACGCACAAGTTCATTACTCCTCATCAAGTGCCTGCAAGAGGCCAAGAAAATGATCGCGTTAAACGTAGAGAATCCTACGTTAAAGATTTCAAGGAACTAAAAATGGGGAATTTTAAATTAAATAAAGGCAAAGGTGAACTTACACTCCAAGCATTGGAAATACCCGGAGACGAGTCTATTGAATTTCGTCTACTGATGCTTGAAAAAGTTCAATGACATCTTACAACCACTCTTTTCTGTATTCTTTATCTACAAAAGCGTCAGCTTCAGGGTGACCTTTTACTTTCATTGCCACCCCATCCCATTCAATAGCTTTCTGCATTTTTAAGGCTACGATACCAGAAAGGCCAATTTCAGTTAGGTGTCCTCCGTGATCAAAATCTGCAAAAGTCTTTCCATTACCTTTACAAGCATCAACCCATTCATGCATATGCCCCTTTGATCTAGGAATAGATTGAGGAACAACTTTAGATGCATCATGGTTCCCCTCACCAACAAACTTTTCTTCATCGTTCATTTTTATATAACACTGAGAGTTCCACAAACCTGAAGAAAGCATTCCTTTATCTCCAATAAAAATACAGCCCACTCTTGGTAAACTTCCAAAAGTTTTTACAGCTGCCTCTACGACATAATCCGGAGGAACGTCTTTTCCTCCTCCGGTATAAATATTCAATGCAACATCATGGGAACGTTTATCATTTTTGGAAAAGTGATATTTTACTGAACATGATTTTGCAAAAGTTTCAGTACCAAAACCTTCACCAGTGAATGAAATCTTAGATGGATAATCCAAGTGAAGTGATCTGAGCGCTAAATTAAAAGAGTGGCAGCAGAAATCGCCAATAAATCCGTTGCCAAAGTCATACCATCCACGCCATTTGACCGGATGATAAAGACCCTCTTTGTAAGGACGAACGGGTGCAGGGCCACACCAAGCATCCCAATTCAACCCCTTGGGTACTGGATCAGAGCCAGCAGGTCTCACACCTCCACTGGGCCAATTATGTTTCGGATGCCAAACATGAATTTCTCTAATCGGACCAAAAACACCGGCATCAATCAGTTCCATACTCCGTCTCAAATTTGCAGATGCACTTCCCTGATTTCCCGTTTGAGTAACCACTTTTGAAGCTTTGGACAATTCTCTTAATTCTCTAGCCTCTTTAATTGTATGTGTGAGGGGTTTTTCGCAATAAACATGCTTTCCTGCGGCCATGGCTGCTTTACAAATTGGCGCATGCCAATGATCAGGT
>CABXDI010000031.1 GCA_902510815.1 uncultured Verrucomicrobiota bacterium
GTTTTTTTCTTGCTGCACTTGGTGCCTCCTCAAAGCTACTTTAAAATGGTTTACTGATTGAGCTAGATCTTTTCAAGCTCAATTATTTTCTAGGTATTCAACTAGGACCCTATAGAAAAAATCTGAATTTTTTTGAGTTGCACTAATTTGAGTAATAGTAAGGAAAGTAAAGTTTTCATCTTCGACAGCATTTAGCACATTTTCTGCGTTTTTCCCATCTTTGCTATTCCAGATTTCTTCCCAATCATTAAGGTTCTTACTGTATTGAAGTGAATAGTTCAGGTCTTTAGAGAACTTACGATGGTAAAACGAAAGCGATGTTTTTAAACCTTCAGGAGTTTTAAAGGTTTCAATGTTGGGGGACCTATGCGGAGTCTCTTCTAATTTTTTTTCTGATTCGCCAAATGCATATCCAAGTAAATATTTTTCAGGGTTATTTTCAATCTTATTTAATAATGCCCAGTCCTTAAATGAAGTGAATACTGAGACATTAAAGAAAGTGTTTATTTTATTTTTATCAATGTCTGTTGATTGAATTTGTACTGAAGTGGTTCCTAGATTTGTGGGGGTTATTGTTAATTTAGTGTCAGTGTTATTAGACGAAATGCTAAATTCAGCAATATTCGAATTAGTTATGGATATTATCTCATAAGCCAATGGTTTTAGAGGTAATATATTTTCGACAACTGCTATATTTTCTTTAGTTGTAAGGTTTGGTTCTAATCCATCATCAGTTGGAAAATCATTGAGACTCACACTTTGGTTGTTAATGTTTACGCTATAGGATCCTGTAGAAAGTTTTTGGATTGAATCAATAATTGGTAATGATTCTTGGGTTGCTCTTCCGAATACAGTGTAACTATCACCTACATCCAATCCAGGGCTGTCACTACTGTTGATGTACCATCCACTAGTTGCGCTATCTGGATTTGACGTTCTTGCATAGGCGATCGTACCTCTTTCATTTGCTATGCCTGGCTCATTTGCGATCGGGTTTGAAGTTGTGTTCGCATTTAATTTATTATCAGATATATAGAAACTCCCAGATTGAATAATATTCAAACCATTAGTAGTTACCGATCGATGGAAAATGTTATTCTTGTAAGTTTCATTTCTAATGTAATCTAAAAAATTCTGTACCGGTATTGGCGTCGCCTTATCAAATAAAGAAAATACCATATCTCCTTTGTTGGTTTTAATTTTAATGGCTTTTCTTGTATCAGGATCAATAAAGAAATTACCTAAATTTAAAGTGATACTACCTTCATTTAATAAAAGTTCTTGTAGGGGTATTGGACTTATTAATTCTGGAGTAGAAGATTGAGGGGGTATTCTCAATGCTAGTTTTGCAATGGATGAAACAGATGATGGAGAATCATAAGTAGCCGTCAATAAAACATCAAAAAAACCATCTTCTTTAACAGAGCCACTTATTATTCCTGAAGACTTATTTATAGTTAGTCCATTTGGTAATGGGGAAGCTTGATAAGTAATATTTTCAGAATTTGATATATTATTAGCCTTAACTTCAAAATGGAAGGGAGTTTCGTATGTTATGTTTGCAAAAGATGGATTTAAAAAACTGTTGGGCATTATGACTTTAGCTACTGGAGATGCTGCTGTTTCATCCCCTTGGAATGAGAGTATTCTAAATTCATATGTTTGAGTAGGAGACCCGCCATTTAATTCAAGGTCTCGGATAGTAGTATTCAAAGTAGAGAGAGTGATCCAATCGGTTTGAGGTAAATTACGATATTGAAAATAGTACCCGTCTTCGTCCAGCGTATCATCAGACCATCGTACATTCATTCTTCCAAACCACGGTGCTTCTCCTTCTATACTTGTTGGTGGTATTGGTGGAGCTGATATTACGTCCCCCTTTATTGCTGTAAAAGTGATAAGAAAAAATCCAAACCAAAATATGACTATTTTTCCTTTTGGATTAGATTTAGACATTTCTAGGCATATCTTCTAAATCCCTATCGCATGGCTTTGAAGCGCGCTGCGATAAGTTTTTTTGCATCTAAATCACCTGATTTTTCTTGGCCAGATTTGATGAGATTTTGTTCTAAATCATTTTTTGAAGCTCTCTCTTTTTTATAAAATACTCCAAATTTACCGGGATATTGTAAATCAGCTAAAGCATAAGCTTCAGTTTCACTACTTATATCATGCCGTTCCATATCTTCATCACTACCATCTCCAGTTTTTTCGTCAATGATTTCAAATGTTCCACCTTTCCTAGGGTTTCCATCATCAAAGGCTCCTTTATAGAACATAGTGCATTCAGAAAGAACCTCGATTACTGAGAATCCCTTATGTTTAATTGCTCGGCTAAACATCTCTGTCATATGTTTGACTTGATTTGAGTGAGTCCGGGCTATAAAACTTGCTCCGCTTGCCACAAGCTTTTTCATGGGGTTAACTGGCATATCCATTGCGCCATTAGGATCAGTTTTTGATTGAAATCCTATTGGAGATGTGGGAGAAGTTTGTTTCTTTGTTAGTCCATAAACAAAGTTGTCCATGATTACGTAGGTAAGGTTTGGATTTTTTCTGGCGCAATGTTCTAAATGGTTGCCTCCAATTGAAAATCCGTCACCGTCGCCTCCAAAAGCAAATACGTGTAGATCTGGTCTTGAGAGGCTTACTCCAGTAGCTAAAGGTAATGCGCGTCCATGAATAAAATGCAGTCCATGAGAATTGACAAAATAAGGAAAACGTGATGAACAACCGATTCCTGCGATAGTACAGATATTCTCATGTGGTATTTGTAATTCCTCAAGAACCTTAAAAAAACAAGCAAGTACCGTAAAATCCCCACAGCCTGGGCACCATGTTGGATGATCAGCCTTGAGGGCTTTTTTTGTAAGTTTTTCTGGTTCGTTTTGAGTTACTGAAGACATAAAACTAGATATGATTATTACTAGGCATTTTTTATGCCTTCTAAAATTTCACTTATTTTGAATCCTAACCCGTTAGTTTTTGTTAGGCATAATATTTTTGGATTGCTGTATCTTGCTCTTAATAATGTTGCAAGCTGCCCATACCCATAAAGACCCTCATCGTTCATCTCGACAACGATGGCTTTGTTAAAGTTTTCTATTATTTCATCAATGCCATTAGGCATTGGGTGAATATGTCGAAGATGAATAGATGAAACTTTCTGATTATTTCTTTTGGCGTAGTCAACTGCTTCACGAATTGGTCCCCATGTTGAGCCCCAACCTATTAAAAGAACATCGCCTTCGCTCTCTCCATAAATTTCTAATTTTGATAGAGAAGAAGCTAATTGCTTAATTTTGTCCCTTCTACGATTAGTCATCTCTTGGTGCAGTTCTGGATTAGAACTAGGATGCCCCCACTCATCATGTTCCAGTCCGGTAACCACAGGGTATTTACCCTCAGCCATTTTTGTTCCCGGAGGAGCATGTTTAGTTTGTGAGTCCAGAGGGTAAGGCCTGAATTCTGAAGGCTGCATTTGAAGATCTAAAGTAGGTTCCTTCACGTCAGATATATCAGGTTCAGGAAATGCTTCAATTCTACTTGATAGAGATTGGTCTGTTAAAATAATTACTGGGGTACTGTATTTTTTGGCTATTCTGCAAGCCTCTATCGCGATATAATAACAATCTTCAACATCCTTAGGAGCTAATATAACTCTAGGGCTATCTCCATGACTGCCATAGATTGCTTGCATTAAATCACTTTGTTCAACGCTAGTAGGTAGGCCTGTTGATGGGCCTCCTCTTTGAACGTTAACAATAACAAGTGGAAGCTCAGCCATGCATGCGTAGCCTAATGCCTCCATTTTAAGAGATAGTCCAGGACCTGAACTGCCTGTGACTGCTATATGACCTGCGTAAGCGAATCCAATAGCGGAAGATATTGCAGCAAGTTCATCTTCTGACTGTATAAAGGTCCCGCCATATTTAGGGAGTTCTGTCCTTAGAGTTTCCATAATGGAAGACCATGGGGTAATAGGGTAACCTGCACCATATCGTACTCCTGCGGCTAATAGGCCATAAGTAAGTGCTGTGTTTCCATCAGTAGTGATTCTGTTATCTTCAACTGCTTCACCAGGTTCGAAAGCATAACTTTGACTTAAAACGTCACCAGTTTCATAGGCGTATCCTGAATCAAATGCGAGCATAGCATTTCGCAGTACACTTTCATGTTTTCTTTTGAATTGAGATTCAATGATCTTTACAAGTTTGTTTCGTTCGAGTTCAAAGAGTTTGGTTAATAATCCTAATACAAAAATATTTTTTCCTCGGTCGCGAGCGGATCCACCAATAGCTTCAACCGTTGTGGATGTCATTGGGACTCCTACGAAAGTAAACCTTTTATCAGAAGTATCTGGTTCGACGTGATCGCTATCATATAGGCAAACTCCACCCTCCTTAAGTGAGCTAAGATGATTCTCGTAACTATCTTGGTAGAATGCGATGAGGAAATCAGCTTCATCGCCAGGTGAAAGAACTTCACCTGATCCGATTCTAACCTGAAATATTGATGCACCTCCACTAATTGTGGATGGTATGGTCATATAAGTCATTACCTCCTGAGCGCTTCGCCCAGCAAGACGAGCAAGAAAACCTCCAACGGTTTGGATTCCATCTTGCGAATTACCGGCCAGACGAATAACAGCATCCTTGATGTCATTCGAACCGTTAGCTGATGCGGATTTTTTTGCTAATAAGCTCATGGGAAAGTTTAAAGATGAATGCTTTTTAGCTGCTTGGCAAGGTCGCTAAAATAAAAAATGTAGGCTTTCTGAGAGAAATAAAACCTTCAAATAATTTTTTTATTATTCGCTGTATTTGTTCCAGTGCTCATTGATTTTACTGGAGGTTAATGTCGAATCCGTTAGAATGATCCTGTATTTAAATTCTGTGCTTTTTTTAGCTTCAATTTTCCATGATTTCTCTTGAGCTGGAACAAAATTAAAAAAGATGGCACCATCGTGACTTTCATTAGACCAAATTCTCATTCTCTGAGGTGAATCATGATTTTTAGGATGTGAGAGTATAGCAAGAGTTGCTTGACCATATTTAGTGGGGCCATAAAAAGCGCACCAATTAGCACGCGTTGCGTGTCCATCTTTTCTACTTTTCCCGTCTGAAGTTAACAGTCTACTATTGTTGCTTTTCCAATGTTCAGGACCTCTATATGCTATTGGTCCTCCGTAACGATATGCAGGTAAATTAAAATCTGCGTTTGTTATATTTTTCTGATTAGAAATATAATCAATAAAGTACATATCTTTGACTTTGGATACTTTAATAGAAAAATTTTCTTTGATTATCTCTTCTTGATTTCCTTCAGAATCAAATGCGATATGGTGTTGAATTACAGTGAAACCTTTTTGAGTTTTTCCGTTATCAATAGAAAGGGTTTCTGAGTAACGAACTGTTCCTTGAACTTTTTTTAAATTCCAAAAATCAATTGCTTTACCCTTTACCGAGGTTTTAACCCATGCATGCCAAAGACCCATATGGTGAATATGATCAGCCGGATGAATGCTGGTTAATGATGCGCCTTTAGGTGTTTTTAGAGGATGAATAAATGCACTCCTTTTATATGCAGGATCACTGCCTTTAGGTGGATATATTTCTTCTTTGTGATATAAGAGGATGGTGTTTTCAGCGTCAACAATAGCAATATGCTTCGAATTCTCTTTTACTTCTAAGGCTTTACTTATTTGCAATAGACCGTTTGAAATAACGACAAATATGCATAGGTATTTCCTCATTATTAGTAAATAAATTATTCCTTTGATTTAGAGGGTGAACTTTTAAATCCAGACCTGAATTTTTTAACAAAAGGGAATTCCCATTTCTTTTTACCATTAAGAGCCTTCAGATTCTTTTTATTACCTTTATTCTCAAGGCCCAGGTCCTTACTAGATAATAATTCTTTTTGCTCTGAATTAGTAAATACTTTTCCTAGTGGTGAACCTAATGATTTTTCCAATTGCATTAATGCTTTATTATAGGCTCTTTCAGCATCTAATTTGTGTTCATTTGTCTTTGCTGTATTTCTTGATATTTCGAATCGAATTCTTTCGGCTTTATTTCTGTTGGTGTTACCAATTCTTTCTATGAAGTCAGAGTTATACTTTTGTTGGATTTGAGCATGTGTTCTAGCCTTTTCCCTGTAGGATTTTGCTCTCTTTAAGTTTTGATAAGCAGCTACGACCTCGGACGTAATGATTTTTTGTGTGGCTCCCTTTTGAGAGTAGTAGCTCGTTAATGCTGCTTCCTGAATGCTTGATTCACTATTCATCCAACTAAAAATAGGAATCGACATTGCTAGCTGGATACCCCAGTTATCACCAGTTCTTTGACCGCTTTCCTCTTCTCTACTGACTCCTGCTTGTACGTAATCAAACCATGGGATCAGCTTTGCTTTGCTAGCAGATAGTGAAGTTTGGGCAATTTCTTCTCGCTTTTTTAGAACTAAAAGTTCTCCTCTATTTGCAAGTGCCATTCTTATCAGGTATTCGAGGTGAGTTTGATCTAGATCAATGGTAGGGCTAATAATTTTGTCAGTTACTCGGATTTTGTCAGATTCTCTTAAGCCAACCATTGCAGCAATTTTATCTCTTTGTGCCATGTACTCAAGTTCAGCGGCATCTACTGTAATTCCATCGCTATCAACGTATTCAACTTTATCAATAGTGATAAGGCCACTGTTAAGTAATTTACTTTGGTTTTGAGAATATGAGAGGGCTGCCTCGTGTTCCATTTTTAAAATTTCAATAAGCGCTTTTAAGTGCTGTAACTGTTCGTATTCTTCCCTGACTTTTAGCATTACTGAGTTCTCTTCTGCCGTAGCTGTTTCTCTAGCAAGTTGTACCTCTTGCTCAGCCTTTTTTAGTCTGGCTTTTCTGATTACTGGATGTGGAACATAGAGTCTGAATTGAAGTTCCATGCCAGTTTCATCTGCGTACGGATCAGTATCATGGAAATCAGTTCTAGTTCCTGTTCTTAAGGAATCACGATTATCTGTTTTCACTCCTCCAGGTTCAAATATTTCCGGATTAGGCAGTATTGTAATATTCTCTTCTGACTGCTCTTCAATAGTTTCTTCAGTAATTGTTTTTGCTCTTCCTTCAGTGATGGTTCTCGTAATGTTTCTAGTTACGTTTTCTTCTGATACTGTTTTCTTTTCTTGTCCATCAGCATTAACTTCGGTTCGAGTCACTTGTTCTGTGAATGATTCAGTTCGAGTTTCCGTGAAAGGTGAGGGGACTACGCTGCTTCCCCAGTTCTTACGAAATCGAATCTGAGGATCTCTCCAGGCCTTAGCGGTTTTTTTTCTAGCTTCGGCTATAGTGATTGCACCTCTAAGAGAAATTAATCTTGGATTGTTTTTGACCCCTAGAGCAATGAGTTCAGATAATCCGATTTCTTGATTCTCATTACTCAGTCCCTCTAATTGACCTAACCCTAAAAGGAACCCACAAAAAACAAGCGTCCTAGCAATAATTATTTTTTTGATTATAGGTTTCAAGTTATGCCAAATTTGGAAGGGTATCTTCAAATACTATTGAGATTAAAGTTGGGGATTATCTCAAAAGCACTTCTACAGTCTTTAAAGCTTTTTAGTTCAGCTGACAATAAAAATAAGGCTAATTACTTGCTGCTTTAATAGGTGTTCGGCCAAAATCCCATATATCAAAGTTACCTGGTTCAGTAAGATGTACATGAACTCCAGTTCCTGGGAGCTCATTTTCGAAATCCTCAGGAAGTTCACACACTACTATTCTGCCTCTAATGTATTGGCCACGTATAGGCGTGTTGTAGTTAGGCAATGCTTCAATGCTTGGGGATATTGTAATAATTTTAGCTTTGTGTGCTTTAGGGTTTTTCTCTTTTAAGCTGATCCATACATGTCCGTCTTGATTAAGATCTTGAGGATTTTGATCTTGGGGTATTAATGCCCGAATAGTCTTAGGCCTTGCATTATCAGGTGATGCAAGATTAATGCTCATTATTGGTTCTCCTAATTTTGTCACACCACCAAGTTTATTTATTTTGTGGATAGTTCCTTCTCCAGGAGCAATCAGTATTTTGTTTGTTAACCTTTGTTTAAGAACAAAAAGTTCTTCAGGAATAGAAACTGTATCTAGCTGATTTAATAAGTCTTCAGCTTCTTTAAGGTCCATTGTAAGAGCCTTTATTGATTCATTGTGAATTGATAATTCATTTTCGATAGATTCAGATCTGCTTATCGCTTTATCTAATTCGCTTTGTAAGCTTAGTTGTTGCTCAACATTTGTTTTGATGAGTTCAACATTTTGTTGAGCTGCTTCAAGCCTAGACTGGGAACTAGCTTGCTGAGCTTTTGCTCTTTGTAAATCAGCGTTTATTCCAAATTTAGTAGACTTAAATTTTCTTTGCATGTCTGCCTTAATGAATGGCAGATTAGCTTTGTAATCCTCAATTTCTCTTTTTATTAGAGCGGAGTCTAATCTTACAAGTTCTTGACCCTTCGCCACTTTGTCCCCTTCTTTTACGAGAACCTCAAGAATAACTCCATCCTCAGGAGCAGAGATTTCTTCATTGTGTGCAGCAATCATTCCATTTACTCGAACGTTTACTCCTCTTTGAGAGTAAAGGTACAAGACTAAGCCAAGCATTGAAGCCCATACAAGTAGAGGCCACTGATCAATTAGTCTTCGAGCTCTAAATGAAGAACCTTTATTAATGTTTGTTTGATTTGGAACTTCTGCACTCATCTAATATTAAATTTCTACTGTTGTACGTTGCATTACAAGACTAACTTCTGAAATGTCATCAAGTTTTGACAATGAATCTACTAAATCAGTCTTATATGAAGGGTCTATTAGTCTGATTTGATAGGAATACTCTTGAACTTCACCTTGTATAGCCTCCCTCATAGCAACCATTTCTGTGGAGCTTGTGTATCGGGTGAAAATTGCTTGTAGGTTTTCAAGAGATGGAGAATCTGGAGGCATCATGAAACGTAATAGACCTTCGAATTCTCGTCTTGAAGCAAATGGTGACCAACTTAGGAAAAGGGCAGTGAAGCAAAAGTAAAGGGTTCCTATAATGGCTACTCCAAAAACTTGAGCTCCCGAAGCAATGCCGATTGAGAGTGAGGCAAATAGGAAAATAATATCTCTAGGATCTCTTATTGGTGTCCTAAATCGCACGAATGCCATAGCTCCCATAATACCAAGTCCTCTAGCCATATTATTTCCAATAGCCATTATCATTATCGTTATAACAATTGTCGCTAAGACCATTGTATGAAGAAAAGATCGTGCATAAGAGAAACTTTGATGTGTCCAGCGATAAACCGTTGCCAAAATTAGTCCCAGAACAAAGCTTACGCTTAAGGAAAAAAGAACCTCCATTGATTCCAGAGATTTAGTTGGTCCGAGTGCTGTTAAAAAAGATTCCATATATGATAATACTTTTATTTGATTTTATATATCAGGGTCACTAGATGCTATTCATTGTTGGAGTGGTGTTTTGTGAAGAACAATCATAAGAAAACCCTCTAAATAAAGTTTCTAATCTCCAGGCTGTGGCATACTTACAAAAACCAGTAGTAGTGAGGTTAAATCGTTCAACCAGTTCTAACATCCATTTAGGGGAGTCTCTCATGGCTTTTAACTCAAAGATATAGCCTGCAAATGGTCTATTGAGTCCTGTTTGAGTGTCCATTGGTCTCCAGCCTTCAGTTTCTTCGATTCCTGGTATTGTCCAATTTCTTGTGGGTCGGTAACAAATTCTACGGTCAAAGGTTAACCTAGCATAGTCATCGTTTGCTCCAAAATAACTTTCTCTTATATAACGAATAAGCATTTTCGGTCTGGCACCAACTCTCCGAGCAATTCGTGAATATTCGAGGAAGTAATTATTATCAACTGGATTATCTAGAACTTCACATTCTTCAGGGTTAAGTACAATGGGCCTTCCATCATTGTCACCCTTGTACTGCTCCATAGTCATTTTTGATCGGCTTTTTATAATGACTCCACCTACTTTCCTTTTTAATTCAAGAAACACAGGGGCTGACCCTCCTTCTCCATAAGTTCGAATCCTCAATTTAAATCTAGCAAAAGTTTTGCGTTCTTTGGCTAAAGCTAGATCCATTGTTGGTGTATCTAATTGCAGTGTGGTAACTGAGTACTCGGGAATTTTGCCTTTACCATTCGGGTCAGCTATACAAAAAGGTTTAATGTATTCTCTTATCTTAGGAACCAGAGATGGATGAATGATGTATTTCTGCTCAAACCGCTCAATGATTTTGTCCTTAACTTCTTTTCTAGATGGACCAGCATCGACTTGGAGCCGTGGCATTTCTGAAGAGGCCTTTTTAGGTTCTTCAGCTATCGCTGATGTTTCTAGGGGGGGCATATGATAATGAGGCAAGACTCAACAAAATGAATCTTCTAAAATGATGGGGTAACACCAATATATCCTCTGTAATGATGATTTTCCATAGATAATGTGTCATAAATGGCACATTATCTCATGAAAAAGGCCATATTATTTCAAATTAGACTCAAAATTTGTGAAATTTGAGGTAACTAAGATATGAAAGATGAAATCGTAATAAACAGCTTTGGGCTTTATTATTCTAAAAGCTAACGATTCCTTTAATCACTTTTGAGTCAGGGTTACTCCATTTTTCGAATAATGAGGTTAATTCATCAAACTGACATCTGTGAGTGACAAAAGGGCTTATATCAATTTTTTGCTCTCTTAAAGCATTCATGACATTGTTAAAATCTTCATGTGTCGCATTTCGGCTACTCATTACAGTCATTTCCCTAGAATGAAATAAAGGATCTTCGAATGAGATTTTTCCTTTCACTATGCTAACTAGGACTAGCTTTCCGCCATGGCCGACATAATTAAATGAATTTTCCATTGCAACAGGCGCTCCGGTAGCTTCATAGACGACATCAGCAAGGTCTCCGTTGGTAAGGTCCTTTAAGGCATCAATAGGATTTTGGAGAGCGTTAATGCAATGATCGACTCCAAGCACTTCCTTGCAATGAAGTAATCTTTCTTCGTTAATATCAATAGCTATTGTTTTGGCTCCTGAGAGTCGAGCAAAATGTAAGGTGCCTATACCGATAGGCCCTGTGCCAACAACGGCTGCCCATTGACCTTTTGAAATTTGAGATCTTCTAACGGCATGAGCTCCTATTGCCAAGCATTCAACGGTTGCAATTTGTTCATCTGTGAGGCCATCCGCTCTTACAAGGTTAGAGTTAGGAATAGAAGTAAATTCTCTCATTCCTCCATCCACATGCACTCCCATAGTTTTTATTTTTGGGCAGCAATTGGGTTTTCCTGCTAGACAAGTTTTACATCTTTTACAATGCAAATAAGGAATAGGGGCGACAGCCTGTCCTGATGTAAATACTTCATTGCTATCAACAACCTCAGCAGCTAATTCATGCCCTAGAATCCTTGGATAAGTAAAGAATGGTTGCTGCCCCTTAAAGGCATGATAATCGGTTCCGCAGATTCCTATTTTTTTAATTTTTACTATGGTTTCTCCTTTAGATGGGACAGGGTCCTCTTGTTCTATTTCCTCGAAAATTCCAGGTTTCTTACAAATGATTGCTTTCATTTCGATTAGAATGAACCGTTTGGTGGATTCTTGCAAGCTTACCTACTTGATTGATTTGCAGGTTCGTTGAAAATTATATCCCATGAAATTAATAATTAGTTTCTTTTTATTGCTGTTTTCACTCGATAATTGCCTTTCTGATTTGAGGTTGGCTTTTCATGTTAAGCCTAAACCCTTATTAGAAGGAGCAGTTGTAGAGGATTGGCCACGTTTTCTAGGTCCCTATGATGATGGTACTTCTAAAGAAACGAAATTACTTAAGGGTTGGGGTAAAGAAGGCCCTAGTTTGGTTTGGGAATTAGAACGTGGTGACACTTATGCCTCCCCAACTATCTCTGATGGAAAGCTTTTTAGTTTTGATCTTGCAGAGGGTCATGAAAGGCTAGAGTGCAGAAATCCTGAAACGGGTAAGCTGATTTGGGATTATAAATATCCCGTAGAATACAGAGATCGGTTTGGATATTCTAGTGGTCCTAGAGCTTCTCCTGTTATTGATAATGATATGCTTATTTTGGCTGGAGTTACGGCTCAGTTACGGGGAATCTCTACCAAGACTGGTAAAGAGTCGTGGCACATTGATCTACAGAAAGAGTATGGACATAAACTTGGTTTTTTTGGATATGGTCCTGCTCCAATCATTTGGAACGATCTTGTTTTAGTGAATGTAGGTGGAGTTAAAGATGATAATGATAAAAGAGTTTGTGTCGCTGCTTTTGACCGTAATACAGGTGATGAAGTTTGGGCATACAAAGACGAATGGGGAGCTAGCTATTCTTCTCCGGTGATAAAAAAAATTAGAGGTAAGGATGTGCTTCTTGTTTTTGCAGGAGGTGAGAGTCGGCCGGCAACAGGTGGGTTGCTAGCATTAAATCCAAGATCTGGAGAATTGTATGATAGATTTTCATGGAGGGCTGATAGCTATGAATCGGTCAACGCTTCTGTTCCAGTGGTTATAGATGAGGATAAAGTGTTTGTATCTGAGTGCTATGGCAAGGGAGGTGTCTTATTGAAATTTGATAACCAATTTAAGCTTTCAGTTGTATGGAAAGGAAGATGGTTTGGAATGCATTGGATGACTCCGCTTGTTATAGATGACCATTTATATGGGTTCTCTGGGCGTAATAAGCCAGATGTCCAATTTAAATGTTCTAAGATTAGTGATGGTTCTATTGCATGGAAGAATGACATGCGATATCAGTTTGAATTAAATGGTAGAGATCTCACGTTGAGTTTCTTTCGAGGGAGTCTTCTTAGATGTGATAAGCGAGTATTTGCTCTAGGAGAAGATGGAGTGTTGGCAGAGCTTGAGATATCTCCTAAAGGTGTAAGAACTCTTTCTCAAGCGCAATTATTTGTTGCCGAACAATCATGGGCTCTTCCAGTCATTCACAGAGGTTTACTTTATATCTCTCAGCATACCAAAGGGTTTGTGAATGACACGAAACCTAGACTTATGTGTTTTGATTTTCGTGAGGCTAAGGTTGAAACCGGTAAACTAAAGAATTGATCCAGGAGAATAATTCACTGAGTCTGGATAATTATTCTTGATGTCATTTAAACTCTCTAAAAAATTAATAATTTGAGAGCTTGCAGATCCTGCTCTTGTTGCAGCTATTTCAATTAGCTCATCTAGTCTTTCTCTTTTTATTCCTAGGCGTTGATCATTTGCCAGTCTTTCTATAAGATCATTTTCCATAGCTTCACCAGATCGTAATGCATTAAGAGCAGCTACGGCATGTTCTTTAATTACTTCATGAGCTACTTCCCGTCCAGTTCCGCTTTGGACGCATTCCATAAGAAAAGTTGTTGTAGTTAGGAATGGTAAGTAGCGCTTGTTCTCTTTTTCGATAACCTCTGGATATATTTCCATTTGATTGAGAATTGTTATAAATGTTTCAAGTAGACCGTCTGCTACAAAAAATGAGTCTGGTAGCATGACTCTCCTCACGACTGAGCAGGAAACGTCACCTTCATTCCATTGGTCCCCCGAGATTGAGCTTGCCATGGTAAGATAGCCTCTAAGTAAAACATGGAATCCATTAACTCTTTCACAAGAGCGAGCGTTCATTTTGTGAGGCATTGCGGAAGACCCAACTTGTCCCTTTGCAAAACCTTCACCAGCTAGTTCATGACCTGCCATCAGTCTGAGCGTTTTGCAAAAACTGGAAGGTGCTGAACATACTTCTGATAAAATGGAAACCACTCTCAAGTCAAGTGATCGCGGATATACTTGTCCAACATTTTTAGCAGTTTTAGATATTCCCAAATGTTTGGAAATTTTTCCTTCAAGCTCCTCAACTTTAATGGAGTCTTCCTTGAATAGAGCCAGTTGATCGAGTTGAGTGCCTACTGCTCCTTTAATGCCTCTGGCTGGATAATTTTGAATTACTGATTCAAGCGATTTAAAAGCTCCATGGAATTCCTCTCCAAACATTGCAATTCTCTTTCCCATGGTCGTTGTTTGTGCAGCCACATTGTGCGTCCTAGCAGTTAAGTAAACGTCCTTCCATTGTTCTGCTCTTTTGCCAATTGCGATGAGTACAGCTGAGGCTTTTCTTTGAATTTCTTCTAAAGATTTAAAGATTTGTATTTGCTCTACATTTTCGGTTAGGTCACGGCTTGTCATGCCCTTATGAATGTGTTCGGCACCAGCAAGGTCACAAAATTCCTCGATGCGAGCCTTAACGTCATGACGTGTGACTTTTTCGCGAGACATGATTGAATCAATATCGACATTGTTTTTAACTTTTTCATAAGCACTGATGTCCTGTTGGGGAATATCAAGGCCCAGCTCGGATTGTGCTTTCATAACAGCTATCCAAAGTTCTCGTTCGAGAATGACTTTACCCTCCTGTGACCATATGGATTTCATACTATTAGTTGCGTACCTGTCAGCAAGGATGTTTGGAATTTCAGACATTTTTGTAAATGGTTTTAAGTATTGGCTTTATAATTAGTGGGCCGAATTTCTGCTATTATTTTCTTTTTTATGACGATATTTGGTTTTATTCCAATAAAATCAATCAAATGGAATGCCTGTCTTTGTAGAAATATCATTTAATTCTTCAATGACTGGTTCAACTAGTGGAATTCCATTCTTTGATCTAATTTTTTCAGCTTCCCTCTCTGGGTCACCTGGAATCAATGGACCGTCAGTTCCAGGTGCTGGTTTTGTTGATCTCATCGTTCTAATGTACTCATCGGTTTGATTCTTAAAATCATCCAAATCTATGAAAGCATCTATGCGCATTGCTCCAAAGAAATGGCCTATTCCTTTACCGACACTTTTTTCGGGAATCTCTTGACGAAGTGCAAATGGTGGAGTGAATGGCCCCCAGTTAGCGCCACTTAGAACAGCACAAAGAAAGTCGACCATGATGGCTAATCCATAACCTTTATGTCCTCCTTTTTCTCTATCAGATCCAAGTGGTAAAAGTGCACCTCCATTTATCATTTCTTGTGGTTTATTTGTTTGATTTCCTTTTGAGTCGATGGCCCAACCCTCTGGAATTTCCTCAGATTTTCTGTTGGCTATTTCAATCTTTCCGTAAGCAGCAGCACAAGTTGCGAGATCGATAATGATTGGGGGTTCTTCATTTCCAGGGAATGCGACTGATATAGGATTTGTTCCTAGCATTCTTTCAGCTCCCCATAGTGGAGATACAAGCTTAGTGGTGTTAGTCATTGACCATCCGATGAGATCTTTTTCTAGAGCTTTAATGACGTAGTAGCCAGCAATTCCGTAATGATTTGTATTTGATACGCTTACCCAACCAGTTCCGGCATTCATTGCTTTATTCATTGCAATGTCGTTTGCTCTTGGGCCAACAACTAAACCTAATCCATTATCACCGTCAACAGTTGCCGTAGATGGCGATTCTCTAATTATTTTGATATTAGGTCTAGGATTTATCCTGCCATTATCCAACATGTCATAGTATGTATGAAGGCGGGCTACGCCATGCGAGTCAATTCCTCTGAGGTCACTCATCGATAGCACTTCTGAAGCTAATTTTGCATCTATGGAAGGAACCCCGAAATGTTCAAAAGTTTTTTGAGAGAAATTCCTTAATTTTTCGGATGAATAGTTTACTGTTTTCACTTCAGACATAAAAATATTTTAGCTAATTTTCTTTCTACTTATCTGATATTTTTTCACTTATGACTTTGGCTATGTTTAGTGAAGCTGTTGCTGCTGGAGAGGGTGCATTGCAGACATTGAGAACATTGCCGTTTCTAGAAAAATAAAAATCATCTACCATCGATCCATCTACACTAACAGCTTGAGCTCTAACGCCAGCAGGTGCTTTTTTTAAATCTTCAGATTTAATTTCAGGAACTAATACTGATAACGCTTTGACAAAAGCCTGTTTACTTAATGAACGCCAGATTTCGCCAAGACCAGTTTTCCAATACTTAGAAGCAAGTTTAATGAACCCCGGATAACACAAAGATTCTAATAGTTCGTTTGGGTTAATTCTCAATTTGCCATATCCTTCCCTAGCGAAAGCAAGTACGGCATTAGGTCCGCATTCAATACCTCCATCTATCATTCTCGTAAAATGAACCCCAAGAAATGGGAAATCAGGATCAGGAACAGGGTAGATTAAATTTTTAACCAAGCTTTTGGCAGAATCGGTTAATTCGTAATACTCACCCCTAAAGGGTATGATTTTCATCTCAGACTTTGCTCCACCTTTGTCTGCAATAATATCAGAGTAAAGTCCTGCACAGTTAATAACTTTTCCGGCTTCAAACTCTAAGCCGTTTTCTGTTTGTACGTTAACCTTATCTCTGGATGGGGTGATGAAATTGACTTTCTCTCCTAATAGGATCTTTCCACCAGATAATTGAATCTTTTCAGCAAGCACAGAGCAAAAATTCTTATAATTTATGATACCTGCTTCGGGTACATGGATTGCTGCAACTCCAGCAGCATGCGGCTCCAAATCTTTTAATTCTTTATCATCGATAATTTTACAACTTACTCCATTTTCTTTTCCCCTATCATAAATCTTATTCATGGTAGGGATTTCTTCTTTGGAAGTTGCAACGATAACCTTGCCGCAACTTTCATAGTTTACTCCTTGTTCTTTACAAAATTTTTCAAGTGCAAGTTTTCCTTTTCTACAGTTAATGGCTTTAAGTGATCCTGGTTTATAATAAATACCAGAGTGAATGACTCCAGAATTATTGCCCGTTTGGTGAGCTGCGATAACAGCTTCTTTTTCAAGAACTACAATTGATTTTTTTGGCTCAATCTGTTTTAGGTGATAGGCGGTCGCCAGTCCAACGACGCCTCCTCCTATAATTACAATGTCAGCTCTTTCAATCATTACCAAGGACTCACTTAATTTTTGAAAGCTCTATCCAAGTGAGTGTAACCGCCGTCAGGATATATAATTTGACCAGTCGTGTGAGAAGACCTTGGTGAAGCTAGAAATACAACGGTATCTGCAATTTCTTCTGAAGTGGTAAATCTATTTTGAAGAGGTATTAGCCCTTCAATTTCAGCCTTAGCTTTCTCGGGGTTATCTTTTTTTGAAAGCCATTTTTCATACAAAGGGGTTATTACCTCGGCGGGTACCACACAGTTTACCCTGACGCCATGCGAGGCAAGATCAATAGCCCATTCTCGAGTTAAGGCATTTATGCCACCTTTTGAAGCTGCGTAACCCGACGTTGAGCCTTGTCCAGTGTCAGCAACTTTAGAACTGATGTTAATTATGCATCCTTCATTTTTCTTTAAATCTTTAATGAAATAGTGAGAAAGAGCAAATGGGTGAATGAGATTATTTTGCAAGGATTCAATGAATTTTGAAGGAGGATCATTTAAGCTTACCCCATCATTGACCCCTGCATTATTCACAAGAATATCAATTGTTCCTATTTCTTCAGAAATCCTTTTTACTGTTTGTTGAATTTCTTCAAGGTTAGTTAATTCAAGGTGAAATGAATACCCTATCCCTATTTCTTCTAATAAACTTTTAGCTTCATCAGGGTTGCGACCAAGAATTATTGGAATGGCACCCTCATTTGCAAAAGACTTAACAATTGAGGCGCCGATGCCCTTGGCTCCTCCAGAAATAATAACTTTTTTACCCTCTAAATGGAGCTCCATTTTACCTTTCGTATGCTACGACGTTTTGTTTGGATGATCCAAGGCAATCAATACCAAGCTCAACGACATCACCTGGTTTTAGATATTTTTCGGGGCTCATTCCCATTCCAACGCCTGCAGGTGTTCCTGTAGAAATAACATCTCCAGGTAGAAGGGACATGAATTGACTCAAGTAACTTATCACATGTTGGACACCAAAGATTAGATTTGAAGTGTTGCCGTCTTGCATTTGTTCACCATTAACTTTTAGCCACATTTTCATGTTATTAAGATCATCAATTTCATCAGCAGTGGCCATGAATGGTCCTAATGGAGCAAAAGTATCTGCACTTTTTCCTTTAATCCATTGGCCTCCTCTATCTTTTTGAAAGGATCTTTCACTGACGTCGTTGTGTAATACGAATCCCGCTACATGGTTTAGAGCTTCACTCTCCTCAATATAACTTGCTCTTTTACCAATAACTACAGCCAGCTCAACTTCCCAATCGGTTTGTTCACTGCCTTTTGGAATTACTATATCATCATTCGGTCCACTTAATGCAGAGGTGGCCTTACCAAAAATTACTGGCTCATCTGGAGTGTCAAAACCTGATTCTTCAGCGTGGTCCTTAAAGTTTAGACCGATGCAGATGATTTTACTTGGTCTGGCAATTGGTGGTCCTAAGCGAACCGAATTATCCAATTGCGGGGCAGACTCCTGATTTTCATTTAACCACTCTTTTAAATTTTCGAGCCCTTCACTAAAGAAAAATTTTTCATCGTAGTCATGAAATTTTGAAGAAACATCAATTAAATTGCCGTTATCTAATTGTATTCCGGGTTTCTCTTCACCTTGTTTACCAAATCGAATTAATTTCATTTATTTTTATTATTTTAATAGTGTAAATCCTCCGTCAATATCAAAAGCTGACCCCGTCACAAACGAAGCTTCATCCGAGCATATATAAGCTGCTAATGCTGCTATTTCTTCAGGCTTGGCCATTCTGCCAATAGGTTGAGTGGCTTCTAGTTTTGCGAACATTTCTTTTTCATTTCCTGGATAATTTTTTTTAAGATAATTGTCTACAAAAGGAGTATGGACTCTTGCCGGGCATATACAATTGCATCTTATTCCTTTGTCTATGAAGTCTCGTGCGACGGATAGAGTCATTGTGTACACAGCTCCCTTGCTCGTCGAATAAGCGAACCTATCTGGAATTCCTAAGTTAGAGGCGACAGATGCCATGTTTAGAATGCATCCTTTCTGATTTTTAATCATAGCTTCTATTGAGGCCTTTATGCATAGATAAGACCCACGAACATTTACGTTCATAATTTTATCAAAGTCTTCTGGGCTAGTTTCAGTAATATTTCCTATATGAGCAATGCCGGCATTGTTAATTAGAATCTCTGTGGAACCATGAAGATTTTCAATTTTCTTAAATGTTTCTTGGACGGATTCGGGGTCTGAAATGTCGCATTTCAAATAAGCTGCTTTTGTTTCTTGTGCAACTCGGTGTCCTTGAGTTTCATTGGTATCAATAATAATAACATTGGCTCCCTTTTCGGTGAACTTTTTACAAATAGCTTCACCTATTCCTGATCCACCACCTGTGATTACGGTGACTTTATCTTTTAGACCATTACTTGCCATAATTAGATTATTAACAAGAAATGATCCAAGACCCTAATCAATTTTCTCAGATCCAAGTTTTTTTTCCTCTCCTTCAATTATTTTTCTGAAGTCACCATCTTCACAGCACTTAACAAATCCTTCTGTAAAGGATTTTAGAGCATTCCATACTTGACGTATCCTCTCAGATTCACCTTTTTCAATTGTACTGTCCTGAGCAGCTTGACTAATTTCACCTAGCAGTGCAGAAAATTGAGCAACAATTTCATTAGTTGCTGGCATGACTTTGTAATTTTCTTCCTGTTTACTTTCGGGATTTCGAACGAAGTAGCCACCTGAATTTTCACATATCCATTCAATAATAGATGGATCCTCTACAGCATTTATAAGCTCGACTATTCTATCAAGAGGATTTTTACTGCCGCTCCCCATTTCATCATGGGGTTGACTCCATTTGTAGATAAGTGAGCTTGAGACACCAATTTCAGAGGATATTTGTTTTATTCCTCGCTTCTTACAAGATTCTTTTATGATTTGGTGGGACTTCATTTAAATTAGCTGAGTTTATTTATGTGCTTACAGGCTAGGCACAAAATTTTACGTTGCCAATAATTAAAGGAAAACCATGATCACTGATATGCTAAGGAGAAGAGCGCCTGTAAATCTTTTGAACATAATCTTATGACCGTGAATCGAGGCTTCATAATTTCCGAGCATTCTGCCAAGTATCCAAACGATCAAAACTCCCCATAGTGCTCTAGTTGAATAGATTATATTCATTGCGGTGGCCTGCCCTAAGAACGCTAATGATAGATTAAGAATAAGACCTTGTACGCCAATTGCTAAACCTCCTAAAGCCGCAAAGCCTATTGCCTTTGGGGGGCAAGATTTTAGAGGTTCCGAGAAGAAAGGCATCATGAAAATCGAAAAAATTGCGACTACTGCCACCATTACTACGATAAATGGAATGGGACCAAATTCAGCACTTTTATAACCAGCGAGAGTATCACTGCCACCAAAACAAGCACAGGCAAGTAATGACCAAAAGACTGTTCTTGAGTTATCTCGAAATCCCTTAAAGCTGGCTCCTCCAAGTAGAAAGATTGCGGCTGCAGCAAGTATCGATCCAATCCAAAGCAATCCTGGTACTTCTTCGGGTTTCAATATGAATGAAAATATAGCGACGAATATGACTTTTACCCCCATGAGTGGAGATTGGATTGAAACGTCTCCTGACCGAATCGCTATAAAGGTGAAAACTTGACCACCAAAAAAACATACTCCTGCGATAAGAGCCCAACCTATATAATTCCATTCAGGCGGATCATTGTTAAAAGGTAAAGCGCATATAAACACTAAAAAAAGAACCATGTTTGAAACAAATGCGGTACGTAAAAGGCCGCATCCTTCTCCTAGAGATCTTTTTAGAAATACACTGGCAAAAGGGTAAATGACAGCACTTGCTAGGGGGAGTAAGAATAACATATTATAAGTCGGAAAAGAATGCCGACTTTTATCCTTATTGCCTTTCTAGGATTTCGACTTCGTAACCATCAGGATCTGTGACGAATGCCATCTTTGAATTCTCCTCTAAGAATTTTTCTCTCCATTCGTCGGGCCAGATTTCAATGCCCTTTTTTTCGAGGTGATCACAATAATCTATAATATCTTCAACTCCTACACAGGTGTGCATTAAATCTTCTGGAAATTTGACAATAAATTCTGGTGAGTAACAAAGCTCTAAAAAATGTTCATTTCCATCGAGTTCAAGAAATGCTAGCCTGTTTCCTGCAGGCGAATTGTCATTTCTTCTGGTAGTTTTGAAGCCTAGATTTTCATAGAACTCTATTGATTTATCCATGTTACTGACTCTGATTCTAGTGTGTAAAAATTTGATAGGCATCGAGAATTTTATTTGAATATTTATCTATGAAATTGATTAATTACCAGTTTCGTGGATCTGAATTACGAATTTCAGATTTTGGGCTTTCTCCATTCTTATCTATAGATGAAATGCAATACTCGTAAATAGTTAGTTTATCCATTTTATAATTTGCTCCAGATTTGTATCCTGGTATATCAAATTTTTGTAAAGACCCCAGGGCATTTTTATCTACAAACCCAAGAGAAGAGCCAGTATATATTTTTTGCCAATCAATTTCCCCTTTTTTGCGTTTAAAAAGATTGTATTCTGTAGCGCCGATTTGATGAGACCATTTTAATCGCACTGAATTTTTAGCCGGGAAAACATCGGGCCGTTCTGGTTGGCTAGGAGGTTCACTAGAGATTTTGAGAAACACATTTTCGGAGATTATTGGAGATGTGCCTGCTGGTAGTGAGGAGGCGCGTAATAGATAGTTTCCGCTTTTAAGGGAATTAGTTTTATGTCTCAGTCCGCGACCTTTGATCAGGGTTTGCCAAGTCTCCCCCTCATCCTGGCTACTTTCTAATAAATAGTTTGTTACACCAGGAGTCCCTCGGAGCTGGAAATTTATACCCGAATTCGAATTTTCTACTTTCATAATGAGAGGAGGTCGCATGGGAGCCTTTTCTTTTGTTAATTTCCAAGTACCTGCTCCTGGAGGGAGTTGCGCCTCTACTCCCATGCCAGTGTATTTCGTTAGTAATTGTTTGCCATTAGCTTGAATTTTCCATTGCCTACTAACTAGTGGAGGTAATACACTGAGTGAAAAGCTTTGTTGCCCTGGACCCCAAGGGCTCATACCAACAATGGTAATTGGTTTACTAAGACCAAGGTCTGTTTGGGATGGTGTTCCAATTATTCTTCCTTCTATCTTAGCCCACTTAGGGATGTTGTTGAAAGTGAATCTAACAAATGAACCGCCTCCTGTGTATTTGAGATTGTATTCAAAGTTCTCTCCTACACGAAGCATCTTCTTTGGGCTAGACGTTATAGCAATCGGAGACCTCATTAGACCAACCATAGTGAATCCATGAATTTCTTTTTGTGAAAGAGAAAAATTGTAGATTCTTAAGTTATCAATACTGCCATTGATACCAGGAATAGTAGAGGTATTTTGATTGTTGGAGGAAATTTTCAGAGTCCCTCCTATTCTGATTTTATATTTCCCAATTTTCTTTTTGAAATATTTTTTAATTTTCTTTTCTCCTTCGATTATTGAATCTATAAAAACCGAGTGATTAATAAATGATTGATCAATAATTGATTCATCGATTTCTTCTTTAGTAACCCAAGCAATGTGATGCCATTTTCCATCATTTATTTTTGAATCGCTTTCGATTTCAAAGTTTGTATCACCATGTTGAGATACTTTTAATGTACCTGATTTTGTTACTTGGATTGTTCTTGAATGATCCTTGACGTTTATTCCCTCGCCTTGGCTGAGATGAATTAAATTTCCTGATTCTGTTGTTTTGATCCATATCGCGACGCTACTGCTTCCTGGAATTTTTTGTTCAAATGCAGTATTGATTTCTTCGGAAGGTTGTAACTTTATAGCCGATCCCTTACCGAATCCTACTCCTGGAATCCATTGAGGGTCGTTATTTCCATTTAAGATAGCTTTTTTGTCAGGATCTTTAATGTCGGTTATTTCAAAACCCTTGCCTTCGTCAAATTTCCAAAAGGCTAGCAATTTTTTCTTAGTTTCGCCGTCAATTTTTTGATCATTACCAAATCCTATTTTCAAGGTTCCTCCACTCGGTGCAAAATAGCTTCCAGATGAACTGAAAATGATAGGGTTTCTACTTTCACTCTCTTTAGGTATTCTGTATTCCGCAGACGCGCCAACATTTCGGCCTTCTATTTCTAAAGTTAGATGCTCTGAAGAAATTTTATTTAAAGTATCTTGGTCGTTTCCTAAAACAGCTAATTGTCTTTTTTTGGGGCCAATTTCCCTTATGATGCCTAAAGCTGAATCGATTGACCATTTCTTTCCTGTAAGAGATATCTTTTGAGAATTCTTGTTACTGAAAATTCGATCGGTGCCATTCTCTGTTTCTATTAAGACAACACCATCTAAAGGACCCACTGCAATCGTTGGTGTCGAATTTATCGAAACTTTATTAACTTTAGTGTTTGAATGCTTTGGTATGATTGAAACTCCACTGAGATCTTGAGGTTCTGCGGATACTATAATTTCTCTTGGTCTATCGCTATTAATTTTGAGGGTTTGATTATGGCTTCTTGCTAAGAAAACTTTTGGATCAGAAGTTTTACTAGAGAATAAAACTTTTGATTTTGGTATTCTAATATCGTCAATAATTGCAGAATAATGGTTATTTATATTAAGAACTGTTCTCGTTATTTTTTTTATTTTTTCATCAGAGATTGTCAATGTTCCCATTTCTAATTCACCTAGCCCCATATATTTTGATGATATTGAATTCTCTGAGACATAGTTTTTATTTTGTACTAATATTGAGCTAGAATGGGATGCCTGATTTTCCTCTGTTGACTCTAAAATGATAACCCCATCGGTAGATAAGTTAATCTTTTCGTTATCGCTTTTTGATAAAGAAATGCTTCCATTGAGTTGCGCGCCAATAGGTTTCTTTATTTTTTTGTAAGGCGTCAAATCCTCTTTTCTAAGCTTCAGTACGCAATCAAGGAAGAGGCTTAATTTTGATGAAACAATGGGTGAAAAAGAGGCTCTTGACTTTT
>CABXDI010000032.1 GCA_902510815.1 uncultured Verrucomicrobiota bacterium
CTCGATGGTTATAAAAGATTTTCAAACCTTGAAATTATACATTTTGGATTAGCGCAAAAAAACACAATCACTTTAAAAAGAGATTTTTGAATTTTGGGTATATGGAATTGGGGGAAGTATAAACTTATACCTTTTCAGGAATTTCAAAGCCCTTACGATAATCACCTTTAACTAGTTGGTTGGCATCATTAGACATTTCCCCAGTAAAGACTTCCTTGTCTGGATCAAAGCTCAGTAAAGGCCCTAGGGTGGCTTTAGATTTATTTATATCAATACCATTATTATCAAGGTGCTCTGAGAATCTGTTGAATACCTCAAGTTTCATTTTGTTTCCATTTATAGCGTCCTTACAGTCACCAGGTGATGATTCATTGCCAATATAATGCGAAATATTAGCCATGTGTCCTAGTGCTGCTGAGATATGGCCAGTGTGAGCAGATAATTCATGTTCACTTGTGCTTTCTTGTATTGCGGCAATCCAATTTTCAAAATGACCGCGTCCATTAGTTATTCCAAACTTTTTAATGCTTTTTCCTTTATTGTCATATGCTTTGGATTCACTTACATATCCACCTTCAAATTCTATTACGTTTCCAACTCTAGCGCCTTTGTAGTTTGACATGCCTTTACCCCAATCGAGTTCTTTTTCTGGAAGCCCTCTAACTTCGAAGATCAAAGGTACTGGTTTATAATCAAAGAAAGCAATTTGAGTGTTAGCGGTGTCACCATCATCATCATAACCAAACCTTCCACCAATACTTAATACGTTAGGAGCACACTTCTCCTGTCCCAGGGCCCAACGAGCTACATCCATTTGATGAGGACCTTGATTTCCAATGTCCCCATTTCCGTATGGGCTTTGCCAATGCCAGTCATAATGGAATCGCTCTCTTCTAATTGGTAAGATTTCACGAGGTCCAGACCATAGATCATAATTAACTTCAGCTGGAGCCTGTTTAGGGGCACTTACCTTACCAATGCTTTTTCTAGGCTTATAACAAAACCCCCTAGAAACAAGCATTTCACCTAAAGGCTTATCTTTTATCCATTCCATTACTTCACGCCACCCGGTATCAGATCTCCTTTGCATGCCGTGTTGAATGATGACCCCTTTTTTTGAATACTTTTCAGCTGCTTCAACTAGCTTTCTACCTTCCCAGATATTGTGAGACACAGGTTTTTCTACATAAACATGCTTTCCATTTTGAGCAGCAAGAATAGCAATTAGTGAATGAAGATGGTTAGGTGTTGCAATCATCACTGCGTCGATATCTTTATCAACACAGAGTTCACGATAATCTTCGTAAATCTTTGGTTTAGATCCTTGTTTTCCTTGTACTCTATTAGCGTTTGATTCATTCCTTTTGTAATCAGCATCACAAACTCCAGCTACTCTTACATTTTTATGACCTAGTGATGCGTTGACATGTCCACCACCTCGCCCGCCGCAGCCAATTACAGCAACTCGAATATCCTCGTTTGCTCCTTTTACTTTGGCGTTTGCAGGAAGGCTGCAAAAGGTGCTAGATCCAGCGGCACCATAAAGTGCGCCCTTCATAAATTTTCTTCGTGTAGTGTTTTTCATTAAATAAATAGGTATTTGATAAACAATATTAGCTATAATTCGAATAATTCTCAAGACATTGACAATAATGAATAATGTCTTTGTTAAATAATAATTATATCAAAGATCTATTAAATAAAAAATATATTATTTGAATTGTTCTTGGTATTTAAAATTTGTAAAATATATAAATATGATCCCTTGGCCAGTTGACTTGGATACACACTAAGAGATGTGTTAGCTTCAGGGCAAGGGACCTGAAATTCAGTTCTTTGATTCCTCTAAAGATTTGAAATTTAGCGTGTTTGAGATTCCTCCCAAATTTTTAGAGTTTATTAATGCTCTGTTGATATAGGTTTTTGCTTTTGAAATTGCTTTTTTCATATCAAGACCGATTGCGACATGTGCACAAATAGCCGCCGAATAAAAGCATCCTGTACCGTGTGATTCACAATTTTTAATCATTGGTGATTCAAACTTCGTTAAACCTTCTTTGTTAATAAAAATATCTGTGGCTATTTTTTTATCAAGGTGACCTCCTTTTAAGAGTAAGGGGGTACCAAATTCTGAATAAAGGGCATTTGCTAGATCAAATTCGCATGAAAACTTTTTGTTTATGAGCGAATTTCCTTCAGGGATATTTGGAGTATAAAGTTCCGCCCTAGGAATTAAGTTTTTCTTATATAATTCTAAAGCCTCCTTTTCTAAAATAAGCATTCCGGAAGATGATTTTATGATAGGATCAATTATAACCGGCGGGCAAACATCAAATGAGTCAAGAGTATCAATTACTGATTTTATAATATCCCTATTGTGTAATAGTCCTAATTTTATTGCAGATATCGGGTAATTTGATTTGAGAAGACTAATTTGAGAAATTATTTGTTCTCTTTGCAGCGGATGGATTGTTTTCATTACTCCTGGTACTTGAGAAGTAATACAGGATACTACGCTTAGTCCGTAAACACCTAGTGCTTGGAAGACTTTAAGGTCACATTGTATTCCGGCTCCGCCGCTAGGATCAGAACCAGCTATAGTTAATGCTATTGGGGGAGGCTCGTTATAATGATTCATTTCTGATTTGTTTACCTATTGTGTATCATTGTAGTATTAATTTAATTAAACCCATTTGAAGATAATTGGAAATTGAAGAATTAGTATCTTTAGAAGTCACAGTTGACGACGTTATTTACATGCCAACTTTGGAAACTCCAACGGATAAGCCACATCCGTTTGTGTATTTTATTACAATTAAAAATAATTCTAAGAAAAAAGTAAAAATTGTTGGTCGAAAATGGATTCTTACTGGTCTTAATAATGACAAAACGATTGTTGAAGGAGAAGGAGTTGTTGGACAATTTCCTGAGATTTATTCAGGCTCTGAATTTAATTATAATAGCTATCATGTTATAGCTAATGACTCAGAGGTGGAAGGAGCTTTTTTTGGTGAGACTGATGATGGTGACATAGTGTACACAAAGATTCCTAAATTTGAGCTAAGCATTCCAAAATGGGTGTAACTATTTATTGTGAAACGACTAAATTAACCGGGTAATCATGTTTCTCAATTGGTATAGAGTCAACGATTTGGTTTTTGTAGCAGATTCCAATACTAGTTGATCTTTGTTTGTCCAGCTTAGATAAGAAGCGGTCATATATTCCGCCCCCTCTGCCTAATCTAGAACCGCAAGTTGTAAAACCAAGACCAGGAACAATAATTACGTCTAAGTTATTTGCAGCAATTGTAGAGCGAGAATTTGGAGAAGGCTCTAAAACACCCAAATTTGATTTTATAAAACTTTTTTTTGATAAGTTACAGATTCGTTGGCAGTAGAATTCTCCAGAAATAATACAAGGGAGGCTTACAATAAAATCATTATTGAGCCAGTATTTGATTGAGGGTGTAATGTCAGGTTCAGAAACTAGTGGGTAATAACATAAAATAGATATTTTTTTATTAAACTTTCTCTGGAGTATTTTGTTAATTATTAAATCTTCAGATCTCTTTTGATCATCAGTCATTTGTGATAATCGATCTTTTAAAATCAGTCTTAAAGAGTTCTTTTGATTTTTTATCGAATTGATAGGATGCATTTTTTCTTTCTTATTCCTCTTCATTTTTAAAAGCAGAAATAAATAAGAGGCCAGCAGAAACACATATACATGAATCGGCGACATTAAAAGAGGGCCAATGGGAGTTTTTAATGTAGAAGTCTAGAAAATCAACAACGTAACCATGCCAAATTCTATCGATGAGATTACCTAAAATACCAGGGATTAAAAGTATAATGGCATAGTTGTTTATGGTTCCAGGAAATTTATTTTTTTTCCACAATATTACAATAGTCACTAGTGCTATTGTCGCAATTATAGAGAATATTATGTTGGAATATGTGGTGTCGTTAAATTTACCGAAAGCTATTCCTGTGTTGTGTACTCTTACAAGGTTAAAAAAGTTTGGTATGACTGCTTTTTCATCACCTAAATTAAAGTTTTGAAGGATCAACACCTTTGTTAATTGGTCCAAGATAAATAGGGGAAGTGAGATTTTTAGAAATTGTGACATACTTAAATACTTCTAATTAAAATAATAATATTGTAATCAGTTTGATTGATTATACTAATTTAAATTGATGCCAGATTATTTAATTGAAGAAGAGTTAATTAAATCAGGGTATAAATTTATAGCAGGTGTCGATGAGGCAGGTAGGGGGCCATTAGCTGGACCCGTTGTTGCAGCGGCTGTTATTTTACCCAAGGGATTTCATTGTACAGGCCTAAATGACTCGAAAAAACTATCTGCAAGTCGTCGCGCCTCTGTATATGAAATAATTACTGATGCTGATTCAGGTGTGATATGGGCATTCTCAGTTGTAGATGAGTTACTAATAGATGAGATTAATATACTCAATGCAACTCATGAGGCGATGAGGTTAGCATCATTATCATTACCAATTGAACCTGACTATGTAATAATTGATGGTAATCCAATCAAAAACTGCCCATTTAAAAATCACTCTATAATTAAAGGTGACTCGAAGAGTCTATCTATAGCCGCTGCAAGTGTTATAGCAAAAGTAGAACGTGATAAGATCATGATAAAATATGCAAAGGATTATCCTTTGTATATGTTCGATAAGCATAAAGGTTATGGTACAAAAGCTCACATGGATGCATTAAAAGAACATGGTCCATGTAAAATTCACAGAAAAAGTTTCGCTCCAGTATTGAAATATTCTTAGCTGAGGAAATTGTAAAAGTTATTGTCTGGCCTTATGAGAGAGCCAATTAGTTGCCTTTTCATAAGCATCTGAAATGCAGAGTATTTTAGATTCCTGCATTGGCGGACCAAGTATTTGTAGGCCTACTGGTAATTTTTTATTTTCATCGGTATCTACAAATCCACATGGTGTACTAACTCCACAGATGCCTGACAAATTTGCTGCAAGTGTGAAAATGTCAGCCAAATACATCTCTAAAGGATCGTCTGACATTTCACCAATTTTACAAGCTGTTGTTGGGGCAGTAGGGGAAACAATGGCATCAACTTTATCAAAAGCTCTTGTGAAGTCGTCCCTAATTAAAGTTCTTACTTTTTGAGCTTTAACATAGTAAGCATCATTATAACCAGAGCTAAGTACATAAGTACCTAGTATAATCCTTCGCTTGACCTCTTGACCAAATCCATGAGATCTAGATTTTTTGTATTGATCAATTATATCATTTGGTGACTGTGCACGGTGACCATATCGTACTGAATCAAATCTTGCGAGATTTGCAGATGCTTCAGCAGTTGCTATTATATAGTAAGTAGACACAGCATAGTCAGTGTGAGGCAGGCTAATTTCTATTATTTCAGCCCCTAATGATTCGAGAGTTTTTATGGCATCATTAATGCAATTCGAGACATTTGAATCCATCCCATCGGTAAAGTACTCCTTAGGGATCCCAATTTTGAATCCTTTAATATCTCCGTTGAGTTTAGATAATGGATTAGATTCAACATTATCTATAGAGGTTGAATCTAGTGGATCTTTTCCTGCAATGGCGCTTAGTAAAACTGCGGCGTCAGCACTAGACTTTGTAATTGGACCTATTTGATCCAAGGATGATGCAAAAGCAACTAGTCCATACCTTGAGACAGTACCATAACTTGGTTTGAGGCCAACAACACCACAATAAGAAGCTGGTTGTCTTATTGATCCACCTGTGTCTGACCCTAATGATGCAATTGCAGTTCCATTGGCTACGCAGGCAGCAGAACCTCCACTACTACCACCAGGAATGCGGCTATGATCCCATGGGTTTTTTGTGATATGAAACCCAGAATTTTCAGTTGTAGAACCCATTGCGAATTCATCCATGTTTAACCTTCCAAATGGAATGGCTCCATGAGATTTAAGGTTAGCTATGGCAGTGGCGTCATATGTTGCAATATATGAATCCTTGAGCATTTGAGATGCACAGCTACAGGGCTGGCCTTTGACATTTATAAGGTCTTTTATAGCAATGGGGATTCCACCAAGTGGTTTGCTTATGTCGGCGTCAGCAGCAGCTTTTAGTGCTGACTCTTTATCAATTGATAGATATGAACAAACGTCATTATCATATTTCTCAATATCATTAATAAGTAGCGAAACAGCATCAACGGGTGAAACAGTACCTTTATGGAATTCTTGTTTTAATTCCGTTATGCTCAATGAACCAATCGAATTAATCATCAGTCGACAACGCGTGGAACTTTGAATTGATTCTTGGAAGAATTGGGAGCGTTTTTTAGTGCAGAGTCACTACCGAAGCCATCGCGTGATATATCGTTTCTTATAACATTAAATACAGGTTGAGCATGGGCAGTTGGTTCAATTCCGGATGTGTCAACGTTTTCAAGTTGCTTCACAAAAGTTAATATCTCAGTGAGTTGTTTTGTAAAATCATTTACCTCAGAGTCGGTGAGTTCTAATCGTGCTAAATCTGCAACGTATTTAACGTCAATCTTACTATCAATCATGGGAACGTAGATTCTTAAATTAATTCGTGGGAAAATCCAGAAATTATTGAATTATAATACGACTAAAAGAAGATAAAAAATGAAAACGAAAAAAGATAAAGCGATAAGAAAATTCAGGAAGTTTTTTCTGTTTTGAGCTTTTATATTAGCTAATTGAGTACGACTAAGTCTAGCATTAGTGATGCTAGCATTATGTTTGAAATTGTTAGATTTCGTTGACAAAACAATTTCTTTGCTTGCAACACGTTCAATTTCAGAAATCTTTTTTTTAATCCTTAATTGCTTACTGTTAAGTTTTTCATCAAAAGCACTATAATTATGGTTAATGAAGTTCTCTTTACTCATAACTATCAATTGGTTATCTTTAATGTTACGTCTTTAAAGTATATATTTATAAGTGATATAAATGAATATAACAAAGACGATCAATGGGAGAGAAAAGGCAAAACCACTTTTAAACCAATAGTGAAAATTTCTAAATCCAATCGAAGCTGTACTGATATGATTTATTGATTCGTTTCCCGTGAGAGATGAATCATCAGGGGTATTTAAATTATCGAGATGTTTTAAAGTTCTCATGTATTCATCTCTGGCGTCTTCAATCAAACTGTTTGCCTGTGTGAGTTCATCATGGAGATTTGAATGGGGGCAATCCTCTGGATTAAGTGCACCAATGTTATCTAGCGTTCTTTTGAAAGTTGATTGTGCTCTACTATATTGAAGAATTCTTTGTTCTGCATCTAAGCGCTCTCTCTCAAGCAAAGTAATTGCATGTTGTAAGTTGTCCAACATCTCAACTTTACCCCTATTGAAAGAACTTTGCATTTGCCTTAGAAGTTCTAGTTCAGCTTTTTGATTCTCTATTTGCTCTTCTTGTTTTTTGAGTTCTTTAAGTTGTTGTTGGGCGCATGCAAGCTGTTCATCAAACTCGATATTCGGATTCCTCGTTGAGTGTTCACTGACAACAATTTCAGTTGCTTGTGTTGATTCAAACTCTAAGAAATCAGGATCTTCTAAAGTTGGATTATAATCAGCCGTTGTTCTATTCATCACTTAATTTTTAATATAAATGATAATTAATGAATTTCTATTAATATTATGTATTTCTTAAATGTTTAATGTTATTAGCTTTTTTGAAGGCTAAATTCATAGCAATAGTGCATATAATAATTGTAAAAATCGATGTGATGACTGTTGAGGTAACGGCCGCTTCCTTGAATGTCTGTATTGAGAGAATTCCTGAATCGATAAATTTTACTGCAACTGGATAGGATAGAAGTGACATGATTGTTATGATGTAACAGAAGCTTAAGATTAAACATAGTGTACCTCCAAACCCTGAAACAATTTTTGCTGAGTTTTCTTCCCGCAAATTCGGGAAAAGAGTTCCCAATGATAAGGCTATTGAATTTAGAGCGCATGTGACCATAAATATTATTGCAGTGTCGCTAATTATTTTGAGAGTAGGCATCTTTAATAGTGAACTTGAAATAAATATTAGCGCTGATGTTAATGCTCCTGTTATCAGGCTGGAGCTAATAAGTTTTTGAATGATTATTTTCTTCATTGATACAGGGCTCATTGATAGGAGCCATAGCCTTCTTCCCTCAAGGCTAAATTGAGGAAAAACAAATCTTGTTGTTAGGGTTGATAATGATAGGGAGCAGACTCCTAGGTTCATCAAAGAGATGACCGAAGGCCAAAATTCACTCTGGTATTGATATCCCATATTTCGAATGTTAATGACGTAAAGAAACAATAATCCGTAAACCAGTGAAATTTGTATCCATTGACTTGGATCTCGAATCAGAGTTTTAAAGTCTTTAATCGTTAGGGCAATGGTATGGCGTCCAAAAATCTGTTCGTTAATTATTGTGGTAATTTTATGATTTGGGTGAATTTGTTGCATGCCTTTCTGTTCTTTTCTTTTTTTTCTTTTATTTGATGCGAGGGCACGCCTTTTTAAGCTGACAAAGTAACTAGGAAGAACGACCTTCCAGAGGATGCTATATATGGTCATTATACCGAGCAATGAGTTTGAAATTATCAGCAGAGAATAGTTTAATGAGTTTCCTGCAAAAGGTTTACTCCATCCAATAACAGCATTGCTTAACCATGTGCTTGGAATTAAGGGATGAATGCTTAGTTCAGTATGTCTTAAAATCTGATTAACCGTTGAGACAACGCTCCCATTAATTGTGGTAATTTCTTTGGTTGGTGTTGCCAAAGCAACGCCAATAAGTATTGAGCCAGAGATTAATAAAGATAGAATGACTAGAATCCAATATTTGTTAAAAAACCTAACGGTCAGAACTACTAACCAAGCTGCGAGCGATGCTGGAATAATAACGAAAATAGCGGCAGTTAGAAAGCTTCCGAAATAAAATTCAGGACCTGTATTTTTTATTTTCCCAAAAGCTAAGATTAGGGGGGCGCTTACTATATAAAATCCCCAGCTAGAGAAAATAAAAGTTTCTAAGAATTTCCATGTGAATAGCTTGTTTGTCTGAATCGGAAGTGAGGCAAGCCATTGAGCTTCTTTTGATCTATATATTGACGAATATAAAATGATAGAATTTGAGAAAATTAGCATCATAAAAATAAAGAAGAACAATAAATAAAACAGCCTCTCAGATAGTATTGGTCCTAATGCGGGAAGGTTTTCAATGTAAAGAAGGGCTTCTTTGAAAATAAAGAAACCCCCAACAAGGTATCCCAATAGAAAAAAACAAATGGTTAAAGACATTAACCTAGAGTTTTTTAATGAATAAATAAGCTGCTTTTTTCTGATCTTAATGTAGGTCGAGGCAATGATGCTCAGTTGATTGGTCTGAGCTCTAGATTCCTTCACCATGACGCGACGACTTCCAATGTATAGCCCTTAAGATAAGAAGATTCGGGGATTCCTAATGAAATTGGGTGATCGGATCTCTGGGTGTATTGTTCTACTACTCGAAGGGATTTTTTTGCATCCGTCGCGGCGTCCCTAATCATATCAAGAAAGATTTTTGAAGAAACATGATGGGAGCATGAGAATGTTGTAAGAATACCACCTGTATCAAGTAATTTTAATGATCTTAAGTGGATTTCTTTATATCCTCGCATTGCGTCTAAAATACTTTTTTTATTTTTTGTGAAAGATGGGGGGTCCAAGATAATCATATCATATGTATGCTTTTCAGCGTCAAAAGATTTTAGTAAATCAAAGACATTTCCCTTAATCCAATTTGAATTATTGTTATTTATATTAGATGCATTTTCTTGGGCGCTTTTTATCGCTGTTTCGCTAATGTCAATTCCAGTAACTTCTTTTGCTCCACTTAGAAGGCAGCTCAAGGCAAATCCTCCTTGATTTGTAAAGCAATCCAAAACCTTTTTGTTATTTGCTAATTTTCCAACGAGTAAGTAATTCTTTAATTGATCGAGGTAAAGTCCTGTCTTTTGTCCTGATAATAGGTTTATAGAAAAAGGTATATTGAAATATTCAATTTGAAGTTTATCTGGAGGTGTTCCTTTGATCGTGCGATTTTCCAAATTGAGGCCTTCTGCTGACCTTATCGGTGAGTCGTTTCTAGCAATTATTGATTTAGGATTACATAATTCGTTAAGCGCTTCGGTTATCACATTAATCCGTAAGTCCATTCCTAATGTTAAGGTCTGAATGACTAAGTGATCCTCATATCGGTCAATAATTAATCCTGGAAGCCCGTCACTTTCACTCCAAACAAGTCGAGAAAGAGCAATGTCTATAGCGGGGTCGGCTTTTCTACATTTGATGGCCCTTTCAATTCTTTTAAAGAAAAAATCTACATCCAATTTCTGTTTTCTTCTTGAGAACCTTCTGGCAACAATTTGTGAAAGGGGGTTGTAAATAGCTGAGCCTAGAGGTCTGTCTTTATAATCTTTTAAAGAAACAACTTGTCCAGGTTCAGGGGAGCCAAATGTTTTTTTTATTTCACTCGAGTAAACCCAATCATGACCGTGGAATATTCTTGACCTAGGTTTAATGATAAGTCCTGCCATGCTAGTTTTCTTTTCTTAAAAGAGCAGCTGGGTCTAGAGGGCTGGCAACAGCTTTTGTGGGTTCCGGGTAAATGAATGACTTGCCTTCATAGTTTCTTATCACTAATTGTTTAGAGTTTTTCTCGAGAACATATTCAGGATTTATGGGTACTTTGCCTCCTCCTCCCGGGGCATCGATAACGAACTGAGGAATGGCGTAACCGGAAGTGTGGCCGCGTAGGCCTTCGATTAGTTCAATTCCTTTTGCTGCAGCTGTTCTTAAATGGGCGGAACCTTCTATCAAATCGCATTGATATAAGTAATATGGTCTGACTCTGCACTGAAGAAGTTTATGAACTAGGGTTTTCATGGTTAATAAATCATCATTAACCCCTTTTAAGAGGACGCTTTGATTTCCAAGTGGAATGCCAGAATTGGCAAGCATTTCAAGTGCTGTTTTAACTTCCGAAGTTAATTCCCTAGGGTGGTTAGTATGAACGCTCATCCATAAAGGGTGATATTTTTTCAGCATCTCACATAGCTGAGGGGTGATCCTTTGGGGAAGAAAAATTGGTATTCTTGTTCCAATTCTAATAAATTCAATATGCTTAATGTCTCGGATGCGTTTTATAATTTTTTCAAGCTTAGAGTCAGCATAGAGTAGGGGGTCACCACCAGAAAATAATACATCCCTTATATTTTTATTGTTCTCTAAATATTGAAATGCTTGTTCGAAATCAGTTTTGAGATGGGTTTCTCCCGCTCCACTGACGACTCTGCTTCTAGTGCAATATCTACAATAACTTGCGCAACGGTCAGTAAGGAGAAAGAGAACTCTATCTGGATATCGGTGAACTAAGCCAGGAACCGGCATATGTGAATCTTCTCCGCACGGATCAGACAGTTCTTCAGGATTAGATGAGGTTTCTTGAATGTTGGGTATAACCTGTTTTCGGATAGGGCATTCTGGATTATCTTTATCAATTAAATTAAAAAAATGTGGAGTGATAGACAATGCCAATTTATCGCCAGAGAGAAGAACTCCATTTCTTTCATCTATACCTAAGGACAAGTGCTTCTCTAAGCCATTTAGGCTTGTAACCCTATTCTTCAGTTGCCACCTAAAATTATCCCATTGTTTAGGGGTAATATTTTCATTTTTCCAGAAGCCAAGACCAGAGGGCTTAAAATCGGAATCTGGATGCTTCGGGATACTTTGCATATTAAGGTTTAATTCAAGTTAATTTGGAGAAATAACATGTCAAATTTAGTGAAAAAATATTTAACCAAAAAAAAATATTAGCTACTGTTGACAAAATTATGTGAATTGGATAAAAAAACAACTAATGTTCCCTAAGTCTCACCTTATCAATGAAATAGCATATGTTTTTTAAAGTGCTGCGTGATATTGCCAAGCCGCAATGGTTTGATATTATTAACAACCTCAAGCGATCAACTGGCATGTCAGTTGCTGAATTGTCTTCAGTGCTAGGTATGAGTTACATGGGAATTAAGCAACATTGTGTTGAATTACACAAAAGAGGATATCTTGATACATGGAGGCGACCTAAGGCCGTAGGTCGGCCAGAGAAAGTCTACAGACTAACATCAAAAGCAGAGCCTTTGTTTCCTCAAGCGGTTAATGAGTTTTCAGTTATTTTAATGAAGACTGTTGAAAAAACTTATGGTGCGAATTCCGGTGAAAAGCTTCTATTCGGCTATTTTCAAGAGCTTACTCAATCTTATGTTAAAAGAGTTAAAGGAGATACTGTTAAGGAAAAGGCAATAGCATTTTCTAAAATAAGAAATTCTGAGGGATATCTATCGAGTTGTGACATTGACGCTAATGATAACATTAAAATAATAGAGTTTCACTCACCGTATCAGCGAATCATTAATGAATACCCGATGGTTCTAAATATGGAGGATCAAATGATTGGAAATATTCTAAATGTTAATGTGATAAGAAAAGATGAGAGAGCTTCTGGTCTAGTAAGGTACACATTTGAATTGAGTTAAAGTTTATGAGTTTTTTAATTAAAACTGCTTATAAGTTTTTTTAGGTTATCCACACATATTTGAGACCAAGTTTCTAGATTGGCTCTTTCATTTAAAAGTTCTTCTATCGACAAAAATTCTAGATTCTGAATATTGGCTTCTCCTGGACGTATATTTGATTGTTCAAGATCAAATAGATGAACTATTCCAAGATGGACCTTGCCAACTTCATTAGAGTCGTCATTAATTAATGCAACAGGCGAATTTCTATAATTTCCACTAATGATTAGTTCTTCATTTATTTCTCTTTCAATCCCAGTAATGTAAGTGTCTTTTTCTAGTGAAGAGGATTCAAAGTCTTCATGATTAATGTGCCCGCCTACACCTATTGAAGATTTGCTTGCGAGACGTTGTTCTCCGGATTTCTTGCCTCTTACGTATTTTAAAAATTTATTGTCATGCCTAAAGATGGCATAAGGAATTATTTGCTTATGAGTAGGGTCATCCTCCGCGGTATCTCTGTGAAGAAAGAAATTATTGTTGGGATCGAGAAAGATTGGAAGGTATTTTTCTATTTCAAAATTAATACCTTGGAAAGATCCAATTTCATCAAATAATTCTCGCTTGATTACTAACACATTTTCGTCTTCATACATATTCTTAGTTTATTATCTGATAAATGAATTAAATTAAAGATGTAAATGGCTAGGAGTTAATTAATCTTTTTTATCAATTCCAATCAGTATTGGGTTATTTCCACTGCCTGTGATTTGGTTAATTGGAATTGGATCAGTGCTTAGCCATTCGGACTCAGGAATTTCCCAAATTCTTAGTGATCTCTTTCGATACAGTGGACCCATCCAAAGATCAGACGAATCTGATAATTTATTTGAGATGGTTTTAAGATCAAACTGAAAAGCGTAATGGAATCTGCCGCCAATTACATTGCCGCTATCATTAAATCTTTTTTCACATAAATAAATGATCCCTTTGATTAATCTTGTTTCATCACCAACAGAAAACTTTTCTAATGGATATTTAAATTGCCATTCATTTTTTGAATCTAATTTAGATAGATTCATCGAGTCAATGACTTGATCCTTTGACCAGTGAAATTTTCCGGAGTTTGAGGTCGCATAGATGGTGTTCATTTTTTCATCTGTCCAGAAGTGTTTCGATGTGTTTGGAGTTTTTGTTATTGTGACCCTAAGAAACAGATTCTTGTGATCAATTGATGAGTTATAAATAATTTTTTCATTAGAGTTGTTACATAAGTCGATTGTGAATTCTGCAGTTCTGTAATTTCCACCGTTGTAAAGACCAGGATTTCTTTCATCATTTCCTCGGTAGTATTTTTTTGAAATGCTTGCTGGCAATTTTGAAATAGCAGGGATAAGCGGTTCCCCATATTCCAGAAATGTCGTAGAATGAACCTTGTCGATTAATAAACGTTTTTTTGATGTCTTTTTTATGGTTGATTGAGTGTAAAAAAGATCAAAGATTAGACATGCAATAAGCATGTATTTCCAACTTGATTTGGTAAAGGCTTTGGCAAAGTCAAGGGTTCTAAAAATTAGACAAATAGCTAATGTAAAGAATGCTAGAAATGTTCCAGGAATCTGAAAAAATAAGTTCCATGTAACATCAATGATTTTTTGTATAAATGTTTTTTGAACATTTAAATTTTTGTTAGACTTAATCTCCTCAATAGATTTTGCGTATATTTCAGGAGACTCATCAAATAAATCGACACATTCCGCGCAGCAGAAAAATATTATGTCCCCTTTGTACTCAGACTTATATTTTGGTATTGCTAATTCAGTAGGTTCAATGGGGCATCTTAAGTTGTTTAATTTAGCTCCAATTGTTAGGGGGCTGCTCAATAATAGTGTGCAGAGAGATATAAATAATAATTTAATGGGGATAGAATGCATAGCCATCAATTAGAATTGAATCTTTTTTAATCTAATCTTACTTTAATGAACATGAAGTCATATAAATTATCTATTTTAATTTTATTTGCAGCATTAGTTAACAGTTACTCTGATAATTGGCCAGCTTGGAGAGGGCCCACTGGTAATGGTATTTCGGATCATGTAAATTTCCCATCAAATTTTTCTAATACCGAAAACGTTAACTGGAAATTACCGCTTCCAGGCGTTGGGAGCTCCACTCCCGCAATTTGGGGAGATAGAATAATCGTAACATCTGCTATTGATTCGAAGGATGGGGTTACATGTTTTTCAAAGAGTGGGAAAAAGCTTTGGACCCAAAAGTTTGGCTCAGAGAGGGGGGGCAAACATAAAAATGGCAGTGGAAGTAATCCTTCTCCTGTAACAGATGGCAAGCATGCTTATCTTTATTACAAGAGTGGCACTTTGGCTGCATTAGATTTAGATGGAAAAAAAGTTTGGGAAAAAAATTTACAAGAGGAATTTGGCGCAGATACCCTTTGGTGGGATTTGGGAACTTCTCCTGTACTTACAGATGAATTTGTTATAATTGCAGTTATGCAGGAGTATGAAGGTGGGAAACCATCTGAGTCTAAAGATTCATACTTGGTTGCGTTTTCCAAAGACAGCGGAAAGTTGGCTTGGAAAACAAACAGGACTTATAAGGTTAAGGCTGAGACTGGGCAATCTTATACAACGCCGTTAGTTGTTGGAGAGAAAGGAGATGAAATGATAATCACTTTTGGATCTGACCATCTCACTGGCCATTCTGCAAAAGATGGAAATTTAATATGGGATTGTGGTGGGTATAATCCCACTGATAAAGCTATGTGGAGAGTGATAGCTTCACCGTCTATATCGAATGGTATTGTTGTTGTTCCATACGGAAGGAAGGGGCATTTCGCTGCAGTTAAAGCCACCGGTAAAGGGGATATTACTAAAACCAATCGGTTATGGACAAAGGATGTTGGAGCCGATGTGCCGAGTCCAATTGCTCATGACGGGAAAGCCTATCTTGTTACAGATCGCGGACACATTTATTGCTTTGATCTTGAAAGCGGTGAAGAAATTTGGAACCAGAAATTACCTAGATCAAGTGCTAGTTACTATTCATCGCCTGTTATTGCAGGAGAAAGGATGGTTTTAGCTAGGGAGGATGGAACAGTCATGGTTATGAAGTTACTAGATGGAGGTTTTGACCTGCTCTCACAAAACGAAATGAATGAACGTATTATTGCAAGCCCTATTCCAATCGATCAAAATTTATTCTTACGCGGCCAAAAGCACCTATTTTGTTTAGGTGATTAATTTGTTTTGGGTTCTCTAACAAATTTACGTACTTCAAATTCATTAGTTTGAAGTTCAATGTTATTAAGAACAAACTCACTATCGATTTCTGGGAAATGTGTATCGCCAGGATATTCTTTGTAGATATAAGTTAGATATATTTCTTTTGTCCAGTTTAATAGAGTAGCGTAAATTTGAGCGCCTCCAATTATAAACAGAGACTCTGTAGAATTTTTGTATGCGTCAAGAAGTTGGTCAACGCTTTGGTAAAATTCAACTTTATCTATTGTCTTAGGGTTTCTGCTTATAACAATATTCTTCCTGTTTGGTAGTGGCTTCCCAATAGAATCAAAAGTTTTCCTTCCCATAATCACAGTTGATCCAAGGGTGAGTTTTTTAAAATACTTGAGATCATCTGATAAATGCCAAGGTAATTGTCCGTTATTACCAATGACTCTATTTCTGCTCATAGCAGCGACAGCTTTAAATATAGGTTTGTCGCAGTAGGTGTTATTCATACTGCTATTGGAGCTGATATTGATGGGTGAGGATCGTATCCTTCTAATTTAAAATCATTATAAGTAAAATCATCTATAGACTTTACTTCAGGGTTGATAATCATTTTAGGTAAATCTCTAGGTTCTCTTTCAAGCTGAGTGTTAACTTGATCTAGGTGGTTGGAGTAAATATGCAAATCTCCGAAAGTATGAACAAACTCAGAGGCTTTAAGGGAGCAGACTTGAGCAATCATCATTGTTAATAAGGCGTAACTTGCAATATTAAAGGGGACTCCTAAAAATAGGTCAGCTGAGCGTTGATATAATTGGCAGCTGAGTTCTTTTGATTCAGAATCCACATAAAGTTGAAAAAAAGCATGGCAGGGGGGCAACGCCATTTTATCTATTTCACTGGGATTCCAGGCGCTAACAATATGCCTTCTGCTGTTTGGATTCTCATTAATGTTTTTGATTACTAGTTTAATTTGATCGATTGAAGATCCGTTTGCTGCTTTCCAGTTTCTCCACTGTTCACCATAGACGGGTCCAAGGTTGCCATTCTCGTCTGCCCATTCATCCCAAATTGTGACTTTGTTGTCTGTTAGGTATTTAATGTTGGTGTCACCTTTTAAAAACCAAAGTAGTTCATGAATAATTGATCGGAGATGAAGTTTTTTTGTGGTCAAACAAGGAAATGAATCCTTTAAATTGAAGCGAGCTTGAGCTCCAAAAAGTGAGATGGTCCCAGTGCCGGTTCTGTCACCTTTAATTTTTCCTTCGTCGAGAACAAGTTTCAAAAGTCTTTGATATTCTTTCATATAACAATGATTTAATTTGTTAAGGATTCTTATTCATTAAATCAAGTTAATTATATGAAATAGACACATGGTTATGTGAATTATGGCGCAATTATATCATCTTCATCATTAGGCTTATTGTTTTTTCCATAGGAAAATACGGTTAGTTTTTTTCCTGCCTTTGTGATTTGAATTGGATTATCCCAATAATCATAAATGATTCCACCTTTTATAATTGCATCTTTTGCGGTTAAGTACACTTTCCGCCTTCCGTTATCACCTAAGAGTCTTGATGTCGAAAGAGCACTGTTTTCATGCAATGGCGATTTAGGGTAATCCTTATTGTATGATTCAATTGAATCTCTAATTGCTTCTAGAGAGTTCAATAATATTTCGTGCCTGAGTTTTGGCAGGGCTATCAGATAATAAAAAGAGGAAAATATAAAAATAATAGTCGAGAAAACTATAGTAAGTTTTAAGCATCCTCTACTCATGTCTGTACGAAAATTACATCAACTGAAAAGAATTTATTGAATAACTAAATTAAATTTAATCACTTTTGGTGATCTTCAGTATGCCATTCATTAGCCTCCAATGGCCAGGGAATGTGCATATTATCGGGTAATCTCCAGCTTCTTTGATTGTAAAAACGATTTTTTCAGATCCCCCTGGATTGACAAGTTTTGATGATGCAATGATATCATCACTTTTTGGTACATAATTTTTCTTGAGAGCTTCTGGATCAGTAAGCATAGCATCAGCAAGTGCTCCGACTTTATCTTTAGTTCCAGGTTTTAGAACGAGTATATTGTGTTGTAGTACATCCGGATTTTTGAAAGTTAACTCTATTTTTGAACCTGCTTTTGCTTTAATTTCAGTTTTAGCAAATTTCATAGTCCCAGGTGGATTTCCAACTGCGGACAATTCAATTTTTTGAATCTGTGATTTTTCATCAGCAAATATCAATAGGGATGTAACTAAAAGAACTTTTGTAATAATCAATGTTTTCATAATTTAAGTATTTTTTATGTTATATTATAATACGTAACTGTGATCTTTTTGGTGCCACTCTTTATATATGACTGGGGAAATTTCAGAGGGTTTAATTTCGCTCCGGCCTCCCCAAAAAACGTTTGTATATAAAACTTCGATGCCAATTTCATCTAGATGCTTATCTATGGCTTCCTTATGTTGCATGACAAGGTCTTTATCATATCCATGAACCACGCCCATGATGTTTACATTGCCAAAATTCTGACCTCCTTCCCTCCAATAACAGTGGGTAAGAATGTGGTGCCGCCCAATTTCTGAGCCTGCTTCTTTCTGCATGCCTTCTTTTACTCTCCAATGAAATAGTCCATTAAAACGCGTCACTCTTTTGCCAGTGGAGGATGGCTTGACATGTTCTAAGAAAGTTGAAAATCTTCCAATGACATTCTTTCTATTTAGCTCATGTGCAGTTTTAGAAAATTCATCTTTGCTTAAACCTATCGATTGAGCACGGTTAAGCCATGGATCTTCGTTTATCTCATGTATCCCGAGTTCTTCTTTAATAGATAATAAAACTCTCCATTCGAGTTGGTTAAGTTCGACAACATTAGTTGTCAGCATTTTTGCAGGAGAGTCTGCTTTTGAGCCAGGGGGTAAGTTTTTTCTTCTTACGTGACCTACGCCAAGGCTAAATATTCCTTTGGCAGGCATAAGGATAAACTTTTCAGCGCCAATAATGGATCTTAATTTTTCTGCGTGTACTTCTAAGGACTCACCTTGAGGAACTTTTAAAGTGGTCCAAAGCTTAAAGTCTGAACCAGTGATGACTCTGTCAGTTGACCTAATGACCACGTGTCCACTAAATGGGTCATGTTTGAACATGAAATCGAATGCCTTATCAAGTTTATTATTATCGATTTTCCATGCACAGAGTGCACCATGAGCCAATTTAGTTGCGAGAAGCGTTTGTCTAACTCTTCTAATAACTCCAGCCTTTAACATTTCTTGTATCCGCTCAATAACAATATCTAAAGGCAGTTCAGCTTGTGCGGATATTGCTTGAAATGGTTCATCTTGAAACCCACTAACCATATCTTCTGACACAGCTAGGATTCTAGAGTTTATTGTGTCGTCGTGTTCTGTAGGGATAGACATTAGATATTATAATCCTACTCTTCTAAAAAGTTGGTCAAGTGGGAGTTGTAGGCCAATATAAAAATCACCGAATTCACCATATTTTACAGATACTTCATCAAACCTCATTTGGTATACAATCGATTTTATTTCGAAGCTATTTTTTGCAAAAAGTGTTACTCCCCATTCCGAGTCATCCAAGCCAACTGAGCCCGTAATAAGTTGACGTATTTTCCCGGCCCACCTTCGTCCAACTTTACCGTGCTCAGCCATTAGTTCTTTTCTTTTTGAGTGATCTAGTTGGTACCAGTTATAAACTTCGCCGCGGCGTTTAGCCATGCTGTAAAAACAAAAAACAGGCCAATCTGGCATATTTGGATATAACTTATCATTAGTATATTTTTCCATGTGTTTTTGGAATTCATCGATCGAGGCATTATATTCATCCGAACCTTTAGTTATGCCCCGCTCTTTAACGAGTGTCCTTTCAGCATATTCCTCTGGAGTTGTCATGTATTCGCCGGTTTCAGTCATCGAAAGATAACTAAAACTTGGGGTTAGAATATCAGGGCCTAAAGCTAGCGTAAGTTGTTTTTCAAATAGATTTGCAAGGTGTAAATCTTCGGTTAAAAGCATGAACCCAATATCAGCTTTTGGCGTTACAATACTAAAAGATAATATTTGAGTATTCGATGAGCTTCTGATGTCTTGAATGAGTTTTGATAAGTTTGTTTTTGCTTTTAGTTGTTCCTCCTCGGAAAGAATAGACCATTGTCCATGATCGATTTGATAAAAAAGATGGATTACATGCCAACCTTCGGTTGGAATTATTGGATCCGAGTTAAGTTTTTCTTTCGACATTTTAAAAATGAAAAATAGAGAAGAATAAGTTTATGGTTATATTTTCTTCTTAGAAGAGATTGAATTTCCTGAAATTTTAAAGCTTGATAAAGGTGCCCATTCTGTGCCATCTAAACTTTCTTTAATAGTGATGGACCATTTTTCGCCATAATAATCATCACTAATTGTTCTGTAGTCTATGAATTCTAACATGCTTGTGATTCCTTTGGTTGATCGAATGGTTATTTGATTGCTACCTGTTTTAATAAAATTATTTTGATGTCTTATAATGTTGGGATCGCCTTGAATTTTACCATTTGAGTTCTTGAATAAAATTTGTAGGTATCCGCTACTTTTGATGAATTCAGCATTTTTGATTAATAATATAGGTATGACATGATTTGAATTATCAACTGAATCATTTTTTTCCCATCGGCATTCTAAATCATTAATTTTAATGGTTGATCCCTTAACTTTATTAGGAGGAGATTCTAATATTAGTTCCCCATTATTTGATATTTCCTTTTTTAATATAAAATATTTTCCCGAAAGAAATAGAATTGAGATCCCGCAAATCAATATTACTGACAGTGTATATAGTTTGGAGAGTGTAGAGATTTTTCTACGATTTTTACTCGTACCTTTATAGCTCTCTGATTCAACCAAAGGTGTGGTTTGATCTGGATTAATACTGTTAGAACTGTTTTCAGACATTTTATATAAGTTTACGCAATAAGTTATTCGTCCAATTATATGCTCTTAGATATAAAAAATATTAATAATTATAGAGAAAATCTTTTGCTTATCACGTAATTAATATAATTTATGCAAAAAAATTGTATTTCCCAAACTTGTAATGGCTGACAAAGAAAACCGCTACGAAGATAACGCTAAGGGGCAGTATTATGTTGATGACCAATGTATTGACTGTGATCTTTGCCGAGAAACTGCTCCAGATAACTTTACCAGGCAAGAGGAGGGTGGATATTCATTTTTGTATAAACAGCCCGAATCTGATGATGAGAAAGAGCTTTGTGAAGAGGCTCTAGAAGGTTGTCCTGTTGAAGCTATTGGTGATGATGGCAAACAATAGAATTTTTTAGAGTTCTATTTACAATATTTTAACTCTACCCTTTACTCCTTGATAAGAATTCTCTTTATATGATAAATATATTTCTGTAAATGAGGAGAAGGTTGAATTCTAAGACACAATCTTTGAAGCGAAAGATTATAGCTGAGTGGAGAGGTGTCTATTCAGATCCAGAGACAAAGCCTGCAACATTATTATCAGATGAAGTTGTTAGAGCTCTCGACAAACTTCAAGTTGGTGATGCCATTTCAGAGTCAGACATTTTATGTGCATGGAATGATATCATGCCTGCAGTTATTTCAGAGAATACAAGGCCAACAGGTTTTAAAAACGGGCACATCGAAATTAGCGTTTTGCAGCCATCCATTCTATACACACTTGATCGCCAGATGAAGCCTGATATAGTTAAGAAGTTGCAAGGTGTTTTTGGTAGAAAAAAATTGAAGGGTGTTAATTTTCGATTGGGATGAAAAATGGTAATCAATTAAGCTTTTGTAAAAATTTCATTTTTGATTGGTCGGGAACACTAGTTGATGATTTGGGTCCAGTAATTGACTCAACAAATAAAGTTTTCAATCATTATGGAAAGAAGAGTTTTAGTAGAGATGAATTTTGTTCAGACTTTTGTCTTCCTTTTGAAGGATTTTATAAGAAGTTTTTACCTGAAGCTTCTATGTCGGATTTAGAAGATTTGTACGCAAAATTTTTCTCTGAATCAAATGAATCTGTTCATTTGCTTCCTGGATGCTTAGAGATTTTAAATAAATGTAAGCATTATAAAATGGGAGTGTATTTATTAAGCTCTATTAAACATCAACATTTTGAGACGCAATCAAAAGAACTCAATATAAGAAGTCTTTTTAATGGTGTTTATACTGAAGCATTAGATAAAAGAGAGTGGATTAACAGAGTGCTTAATGAGAACTCACTTGATGTAAAAGACACAGTCTTTGTAGGAGATATGCAGCATGATATTGATACTGCTAATTTTGCAGATATTTTTTCTGTTGGTGTGCTAACTGGTTACAATAGTCGGGAAATGCTTGAAGAGAGCTCTCCAAAACTAATTGTTGATGATTTGTTTGAACTTATTTCAATTGTTTTTTCTTAATTTATTATGCAAAAGGGATTAATTAAAATTATTGGGTTAAAGGTTAGCTCATATGTTGGGGTTCCTGATAAAGAGAGAGAGCAACGTCAAGACCTCTTAATTGATGTTACCATTAAGCCTTCGAATTCATTGCACGACTTGAACGACAATATTGAAGACACAGTAGATTATTTTTTAGTTGCTCAAAAAATTAAGGAAATTGCTTCTATTGGAGAAAGAAAATTAATAGAGACACTAGCTGAAGAAATTATCGACTCTATAAGATCATTTTTTGTAGTTGATGAAGTTGAGGTTGAGGTAAAAAAATTTATTTTAGATGATGCAAAATATGTGTCTGTAATATTAAAGAGTTGACTGCTCAATAGATGATTCGATTAGGTTTATGAATTCCTTTTCCTCAATGATTTTGATGTTAAGGTTTGAAGCTTTTGATAATTTTGAACCAGCCTTATCTCCAGCTAACAGATAATCCGTTTTCTTACTAATAGAATTCATGACCTTGCCTCCAAGTTTCTCTATTTCGCTTTTGAATGTTTCTCTAGGTTTAGACAGTGTTCCAGTTATTACCCATTGGCTGCCACTAATAGGAGAAGAATTTTCAACATTTGTTGTTGGTCTCGGGTTATAATTATTGGACGTAGGGTTAATCTTTAAAGTATTGAGACGATGGAGAATTGACTTTCCATTATCGGAATTGATGAATTCATAAATTGATTTGCATGCAACTCCCCCTAATTCTTGTGATACTTGATATTGTTCCAGTTTCTTATTAATGGAAATTAAATTTTGTTTCTTATTGTTATGTAATTTTATTTTCTCATCTAAAGCATCAGAAGTTGATTCAGATTTTATCTTTTTTAGTGTGTTTAATTTTAACCAATTTTCTATATTCCATCTGTTTATAATTAGGTTAATGATTTGAGAGTTTATGATTTCTGAAAAATCATTGTGTAAGCGTGAGCATTCATTAGCAGCAGATTCTCCAACGTTATTGATGCCAAGAGCAAATATCCATCGAGAAAGGGGGAGTTTTTTTGATTCATTAAGACTGTTAATTAATTTTTCTGACTTTTTTTCACCAAACCTTCTTGGCTTAGAAGTGCGGCCACTCAGCAATGTAGCAGGAGGCAGCTCAAGATTTGACAATGTATTAATGTTTAACTCGAATAGATCGGTTGGATTTGTGATTATTTGGTCGGTTA
>CABXDI010000033.1 GCA_902510815.1 uncultured Verrucomicrobiota bacterium
AACCGCTGCTGTATAGCTATCCTGTGCACCGGTAATTCCAAATGACACAACACTTGCATCCGCACTTCCTGAACGTTGAACCGTTATCGTATTACCAGAACTAGCTGTAATTTTATAATCTCCTTTGGTCACTCCAGCACCACCCCATTCTGATACCAAGCCTGCCACTACGTCTGATATCGGCTCATCGGCAGCAACCGTGTAATCTACACTCTGATCTCCAACACTCAGTGTCCATTTATCACCTGCAACTCGTCCACTCGCATTGTTCGTAAAGTCATACTGATCCGTTCGACTTTGAACCGCTGCTGTATAGCTATCCTGTGCACCGGTAATTCCAAATGACACAATACTTGCATTCGCACTTCCTGAACGTTGAATCGTTATCGTATTACCAGAACTAGCTGTAATCTTATAATCTCCTTTGGTCACTCCAGCACCTCCCCAGTTTGATACCAGCCCTGCCACTACTACTGATATCGCCTCACCAGTAGTCGCAACCGTATAAACTGCACTCTGATCTCCTACACTCAGTGTCCACACATCACCAGCAACTCGTCCACTCGCATGATTCGTAAAGTCATACTGATCTGTTCGACTTTGAACTGCTGCTGTATAGCTATCCTGCACACCAGACTTTGGTCCCTCTACGACTATATAATCTCCATCAATTACGGCTGAGTAGTCTTCACCCATTCCATTAAATTCAGATTTTAATCCTTTTTTAACATCTGCTAATGAAAGGTTCAAATAATCAGCCTCATCATTAGCATCGATGGATAATATTATTTTTGAATAATGAATAGACTCATTATTTGAATCATCTTTTGCCTTAAAGTAAATTGCCGTTGCCGAATCCCAACTCCCTTGCGATATCGTTACGTCTAATTCATTTGTCCATGTTGAATTATCATTAGAAACTGATAGTTGCTGATCATATAAGTCTTCTCCTTTAACTAAGAAATTGATGTCACCTTTTGGTTCTTTAGTTAACGCAATTGCAAAGCGATCAGAGTCATATAAGCCAGCGGCTTCTGCTACTAGACTTTTATTGTCAGCTACTCCATTACCATCTGTTGGAACAATAATCACATCGGATGAATCATTATCATAAACAACCACCGAAACACTCCTCGCCGTAATACCATCATATTCACCAGCACCAGCCTGGCTCACTTTATGGGATATATTCAATTTACGCCGCCCTGATGCGAAATCGTCATCAACGGCCCTAACTTCAATAGTCTGAGCCTTATCCCAGTTACCTTTAGTGAAGAACAGGGTAATCCCATCCTCTTTCCAGTCACCATCCTCTTTCAAGTCACCATCCACTTTCTTCCTCACCTCAATTCCCTTGGCTCCTGAATTTTTGGCTTTTTCACTTAACTCGACCGGCTTCACTGTAAACCTAACCGTTGATTGAGGAGCTCTGGCTAAGACAACTGAGTATTCGTTAACAAGTATATTATCCAAGGCTACACCATGAGTGGTCGAACTATCCTCGAGAATCATTAGCGGCCCTTTGTTTTCAGCTATCACAAGTGCAGCCTCATCATTATCTACCACTGTAACTGATAAATCCTCGAGGAATGAATCTTTGTAAAGTGCGTTAATTTGATTATAAGACTGCTCAATTAAACCGCTATTACCAATCAATCCATTACTCACAACGGTTATCTCTTCGCCATCATTACCACCAACATTGAAAGTATCACTTCCTAAACCTCCAACAATTTCAACCTCCACACCATCACTCGTTCCTCCTACAAAGAAAGTATCATTACCTTCAGCTGCATCCACTACCAATTTTTCAATTGCACCGTAAGTAATGAATAAACCTCCACCAAATATTCCTGATGCATTTACAACAAAATCATCCCCCATTTCAGTACCCAGAACGGTCAAAGTATCGAACCCATCTCCACCGTCAATTCTCACTGGAGCATTGACATTGTAAGAGACAAAGTCTGCGCCCTGACCTGCATTAATATTGGTGTATGGAGCCTTGGGATCATTCGGATCAACCCTCACAAATGATCTAATCAAGAAAGAGTCATCACCGTCCTCGCCAAAAAGGAAGACCTCTGCCTTATTACTATACACGATAAACGAATCATTACCGTCACCTCCGTATAAGTTCGCCGTTTCACTTAATCCGTTACTCAAAAATCCACGAGTCGTTTGAGTAGTTTCAAAATAGTCACTTATCTCCAGACCATTTGTAGGATTCATATCATCTCTTGCAGAGCTAAACACCTGGCCTAGTTGGAATGTATCCTCACCGGCACCTCCGTATACACTAATTATTGAAGAAGTATCATCAAAGACAAAAGAATCATCACCCGATCTACCATTGACAGAAATTCCTTCAATATCCTTATTGTAATTTACCCTCTCAAAATACCCTCCCAATATAGGATTAAGATCATCATCAACTTCATATGAAGCGACAAAAGCTTTTTTATCTGCACTATCCTTAGTGGCTCTAAATAAGAAGAGGTTATCATCATTGTTTCCATATATTTCAATAGAGTCGACTCCTCCGTCATCAGTTGAAGCATTGTCTACAATGTCAAATATCGCTGTATTACTTGCCGCTAATCCGATGACATACTCATCACTACCATTATTACCTTGTAGTGTTAATGTTGAGGTGACTCCTGAGAGTCCAGTCTGACCACCACGATTATAATTCACTCTAATCACATCCTTACCTTCCTGGCCTGAGACTGTGGTTGGACCACCTGTCGCAACTATGTTTATTGTGTCCTTGGAGGTTGAAGCTCCAGCATAAATATTTGTATTGCCGCTTATAGTTGACCTGATCAGTAAATCATCATCATTATCTCCGAGCCTTAGCGTTAGGACGTCAATTTCATTGTACTTTATGCCTTCTTGCATATTGAAGCCGGTAATTGAATCATTTTCCAAATCGCCTGTCTTATTTACTAGTGACCCATCGTCATAAACTCTTAGTTGATCCGATTTCACTAAACTACTACCGCCAAATATTTGTAATAGCCCATTGATACTATCAAGAACACCTCCATCCTCGCTAAGCATTATTTCACTTTGCGTCTGGCTTCCTACTAGGAAGACATCATTGCCTTCATTAACAATCACTGATTGAGTTCCTATAGTGACGGTATTTGTTTGAGAATCGCCATAAAGAAGAGTCGAACCCGAATTAGTTTTAACATTTATGCGGTCATTACCTCCCCTGCCTTCTATCCTCGTAATTGTAGTCGCCGATGTACTTTCCACTGTAAACTCATCATTTGAACTACCAAGATTAACATTAATTTCTTCAGTATTACCATTCTCGTTATAGTGGATTGAGAAATTAGTACCGATCCCAAGACCAGTCAATTCGGAGGAAGTAAGATTACCGTCAGTGTTGGCAATGCTATCTCCTGTGTCATCAACAACAACCAAATCACTACCTGCGCCTGAATCTACTTTTAAAGTTTTTGTTATACCATGAATATTACCCTGAGAATTGATAAATTGAGCCTCTGATACCAAGGGATCAATTCTATATCCTAGGCGATCACCTTTATCTGTATCCCAGAAACCTCCGAAAGATCCTACATAGATTTTATCGTCGCCCGCTCCTGAATCTATTGAAGTCTCACTTCTTATTTTTCTAACGGCTATTTGATCATCACCTGAACCGGTAACTAGATTAAATTTGGTTAAAGGGGTATCTTTGATTGTGAAGGAATCATTTCCATCACCGAGGGTAACTTTCAGTTCGTCTGACTCATCAATTACTGAACCAGCCCCAAAAAGTTGGTTCGTGAAGTCAATTGATCCTGGGATTTCCAATCCATCTACCCTAGTCACTTCAACTGAAGTAAGAACAACGTCATCGTTTCTGTAAAAAGCTTGTTCCCCTCCAAAGTAGATCAAAGCTTCATTTCCTGCATAACGTTGAGGAATAAGATTATCATCTAATGCAATAACTACCTCCTCAACCTCATTACCAGAGGCGCTAAGAGTGTATATCGGTTCTCCTCGTTGGTGTTTAATTATATTTCCAGATGCATTCTTGTAGTAAACCAATGATTCGTCTGACTTTGCAAGCTGCTGATTATCAGTGTAAGTGATAACTTTACCGTCCTCCGTTTTACGAACGCTAAATACCTGATCTTTAAATTCGATCACAGGCTGGCCACTTTGAACAACCTCATCGCCAAAGTATGTCCGATGGTCGCCTGTTCTATGAAAAGCAAGGATGGCAAGGTGAGCTGTTATTGTAACATCGCCCTTAACTCTTCCTGAAAGATCGGATACAATTACTAGATCTTCATTTCCATTTTTATTAAATTCGTAATCATTTTCGGATAGAGCAAACGTTCCTAATTCACTTGAAACCACAACAGAAATCAATCGATCAGATTTACGATCTATCCTTTTGGAGGCATTCCAAGGATCCTCAACATCCGAATTACCTCTATTGAAATTGAGCCCCCATCCACTAACACCGATATTCGGCTTCATTGTTAGATTCTCCTCATCACCCAAATTGTAAGTTTTAGAAAATCCATTTGCTGTTGTCCTAAAATTCATAAAATCAGGAGCAAATATGAGATCCCTCATATCACTTATTACCACCTGACCAGGAAGCCTTCTGAAGATGCTTCCGTTCGCATTTAAAACCACTTCACCGCTTTCATCATAAGCAACTTCACCTCCAACATATCTTTGAACTTCTCCAGGATAATGAAGAACAGAGTCATTCTTGAAATGAATGATCTCGTCACCTTGTTTCCTCAATAGTTCATTACCAAATGGGTCTTTGAAAACTTTTTTAGAATCAAGATTATAGGCTAGCTCCGTACCGATATAGTACCTGTTCTCAGTCATGAATGTCCCAATGGGATCCCTCACCGCCTGAATCAAGAATGAACCTATTGGATTTTCTTTGAGTTGAGTAACATTCTCATTGCCAAAATACTTTTTAACAGAATCAAGAGGTATATAGGTCACCTCGAACGCTCCAGTCCTCTTATTCTCATTTATTTCTATGTTTTTACCAGTGATAGTAAATTCACTTTCGTTAAGCGTCTCGGCTGTTGTTGAGGACCCTGGACCCGTTTTTCTAATGACCTGAAGTAACGAATCAGGGTATCTTTCCTCAGTTAAAGTAAAGGGGTAGTTATTCTCACTCAGAGTAAATTCATCAGTCTTGGCACCGTCGTAAAGTGAAACTTTTCCGTTAGCATCAATTTCAGAGACTCCTCTCGTCACAACATCAAGCGATCCAGACAAGTCGCCAGCCTGTCTATATCCCTCAACAGTCAGTTTATCTGCCGTCTTAACACCATAATCTGCAATATATTGGTCATAAGTTCTCTTATATACTATCGGCACGGTTCGATTGACCTGGGCTAATGCCGGACTACTCACCTGCTGGGCAGGCTCAAATATGATTTCTTCATTGTTGCCTAAGTATGCAAACAAACTATCCCCTGCTGTGCCCGCGGCAGCGTATTCGGTGGATGGTATACTTGAACTATTAACTGATGTAGCAAATCGCGAATCATAGGTATTATTATCCGGCCCTCCAGATCCGGGTAACAATTCAACCCCATCTAATCTAAATTGATTTAATCCTGATCCTGAACCCACAATCTTTATGAATTTATAGGCGTCCAAATTACCGTTCCCTATATTATAAGTGGCGCGGGTAGAATTAGTTGAAACTCTACTACTAAGCTGAGTCCAGCTATTTCCATCATTTCCTACAAATACATTAATTGAGCCAAAACCAGCCCTATCATTAATAGCCCTGTAAATGGCGACATCATCTCCAGGGCCATCTCGAATAAGCCCGATGTAAGGATCAACATCAGTCTTATGCCCTAGCTTATTATAGTAAAGATTTACTCCCGTTTCAAAATTAGTCTCAAATATTGGAATATTTGGATAAGCACCCCCAGATGAGGTGGTTTCTTTACCACTAGAATCCAAATACAACTTCTCATTGCTTTCATTTACTTTATGGCTCCCCTTTTCTTGGACATAGTCTTGTTGTATTTCTCCGTTGTCCAGAATTGAAACAATCCTAACCATTGCCTTACCGTTATTCTGATAGAGGATAGGCTGCAAATCAGCTTCATAAAAATCAAAACTAGTACCATTACTACCAGTAAAAGCCCCCTTCTTAACAGAGCCTCCAGTGTTTGCAAAGGTATCAGGGTAAGGCCCTGGAGTTGTACTTTGAAGTTCAGACCACGTAACGTCATAGGTAACCTCGTCAATGTGAGCATCACCATCAAAAATAATTCCACCAGTAATACCAGATAAATCACCCCCATCTCCTACAGTAACCTCATCAATACCTTGGCCTCCATAGATGCTTGTCTGCCCTGTAATTTGTTTTAGAATAACGCTATCGTTTCCATCTCCAAGGACAATTTGGAGATTAACCTTTTCAATCTCATCACCGGTAAGAGATTTCAAATTACCATCTGAAAAGACACCATTTCTTGTTGATGATTTAGAAGAATCACGAAGTTCGGTCATCGAGACTATAAGATTATCGTCACGACTCCAATTAGTATCAGCCGGACGTTCATCTGCCATACGAAGATCAATATTCTCAATATCCTTTAGAAGCACTCCATAAATCTTGGATCCGTCTTGTGATTTAAAACCACTATCAGGAATATCAAGACCAAAGCCTTCCAGACTTAGGAAAATATCATTAATCGGATTACTCTCATCGTCTAACACTGCCTTGTAAATATTATTGCCTTCTGAATTTTTTCCATCCACCTCCATTCTCGGAATTTGCCTATTGGTAATCAGTGAATTGTCATTAGCGCCTGACCCGTTATGAACTATCACTTTGTCACCGACTGATTCAAAATTACTTGAACCATCAATTGTCAGCTTGCCCCGAATATCATTAACATCAAATTTGCTCTGACCTCCTAGAGCCTTGAAAGCAAATGGAGGAGGATTGACAGTAATTGTGTCGGGTTGAACTGTTTTAAACTCTTCGACTAAAGTCCCTGTCTCATAGGTTAGTTTAAGATTTTTTACTGTCACTATTACCTCGCGATCCCATGACGGCGCCCACCACCACCACCAACCTCTTCTCTTCCACTCCTGACGTGAGGTAATACTGTCATAGGAATGCTCTTCGTTACGCATGTTTGGAACATTACCCTTCATCTTGCTAAACCACCCGTTTACGGTATGAGCAACTGCTTGTCTTGCGAATTTCTCAATTGCAGAACCAAACCACCACGTCCACCATCCAAACTTGAATCTAAATTCGTAGTCGCCATACCCTATCTGTTTGGTTTCATAATTGATCGTCTCTCCCAGACTTACCTGCATTGCAGGTGGTGTAAATTGAACTTCTGGTGGGTCAAATACTAGTGGAGGGTGGTCGCCTCCAAGATGAATCGTGTCATCCCCAGAACCGCCGACAACATTTAGTTCAAAACTTTTACTAGTGCTGAGAACATAAATCTGATCATCACCTCCCGCACCATTAACCTCGACAGACTCAATGTTAACAAAGTTCACAATCTGTCCTGCTCCAGCAACAAGATTTTCTGTAATAACAAAAGTATCAGCTATCGCTGTTCCGATGACAACCAAGGCATCAATTCCTGGCCCGCCGTTGATAAAGGCCGGCCCTTTATCGAGATAATCGTACCGGTTTGAACCTGTTCCTCCAAAGGCATTTGTCAAATTAGTTACCTCCTCCGCGTCTTCAGTGTTTTCCTTAAGAACAAGGAAAGTCTTGAGAACAAAACGATCGTCACCGGCCCCGCCGTGAAGAAAAATCTTTGCTCTATTGAAATTGACATCAAAAGCATCGTCCTGATCATAACTAAAGACGAAAAGACTGTTCGAATTTCCGTTCGTCATATTATTAGTATCCGCTATCGGTATTCCTTCTGGATACTCGAGTGTGCGATTTCCAGTATCAGGGACCGTCGGAACAGTACCGATTGTAATAGTATCATCCCCGGTCCCAGTATTCACCATGGTCACCGCCCCAGTATCGTTAAAGAGAATCGAATCATCACCCCCTTTTGTGTCAACAGAAACGAGTTCAACTCCCCTGAAATAAACCTCTCCAACGAGCTCTGAATTCCCTATAGAGAACTCCATAAAACCTGTTCTTCCATAGCCCTGGCCGTAAGCATTACTAACGACTCTATCTTTTCTTTCGCTTCCAGAGACAACCAATTCATCCCTTCCTGAAACTCCACCAGTGTCAATAAAACTAACACGCCCCTCATTTTCTTCAAAGATATTTAAAACATACAATTCAGATAAACCTGCAGAATTAGAACCTTCGAGTTTGAAATTATCCAATGATATATCCTGTGTCCAAGAGCCCACATCAAGGGTATTCGCCCCAACCAATGCCGTTCCTCCTGCTCCTCCTACAACCATTATATTTCTTGAATCACCCCCTGTGATGATAGCCTTCTCAAAAATTCCCTTAATATTCTCAACTGTAGCCCCTTCCTTAAACCTATTTATTCTATCAGGAAGACCCACCTCTGGATTATTTTCTCTGACCGTTGCTTCAAGCTCAGACTCTGTAGGCAAGCCACTTATAACCCCACCTGCACGAAGATCATTCTCGATAACAACTAACTGATTAACATTTAATCCTCGAACACCTTGGGATGCTTCAAATTTGATTTTCCAAGTATATGGTTCGCTGTCAGTTCCAGTTCTAGTTACTGGATAAGTTGTGACAGACAGCGTTCCAATATTAACTGATGTCAAAGATTCAAGCTTAGCCTTCATGTCCGCGGCGCTCGCGTTATATGCTATAGGTTGAGTTTTCCCAATTATAAGATTCCCATCACTTGTTCTTGAACCATTACTAAAGCCCAGGACAAAGGTACCACTTGAACCACTGTGGGTAACTCTCTGAGTCTCAGTTTTCGTGACATCACTTTCTGTAACAACAGTCAAAGTTACATCATCGGAATTTGAGCTAATAGTATAATCTCCAGGCTTAGGCGCTCCTGATGGACCTAGGAATGTAACTTCCCATACATGAATTGTTCCACTGCTCTTCTGGGAAACCCTTAGATCTTCTGTAGAAGAAAGTTTTTTTAATGCCTCCTCCACTTTTTCTGCCTTGGAATCATAACTAATATCAACCGTTGTTTGACCGTTGTAGGTTAGCTTAAAACTTCCACTGCCCAGAGTACTGGTTATTCTCTGTGGCTTAACCTCATCAAGACCATCTTGAACAGTGACAATTTGAATAAGCCCATCTCCTACAATGTTCCCGGTGATAAATGTGCTATCAGTGATCATCACGTCCAAGTCATTGGTCTCAATAAGCACATCCTCATCACTATCGTCAGTACTACTATCGAAGAAAAGATCCATACCCTCTCCTCCAGTGAAAGTATCACTTCCTGTTCCTCCTTTAAGGATATCATTAAACGGCGAACCTATAATTCTATCATTTCCATCTCCACCTTCTAAAAGAACCGCGATCAAATCATTGACAACCAATGAACTCGCATCCAAACGATCATCACCTGCAAGAGATTGAAGCGTAAGTTGGTCTCCTTCTGAACGGACAGAGTTTTCAATAGTTACTCTGTAATTAAGATTATTTGAGGCTCTAACATCTAATGATGTGTATTGTCCTCCTTCTAATTGACCTGATGAACTAATAACAAAGTCATCATTAAAGGTCGAACCTTTGAAAATAATTGAATCTGAGGCACCGTCAGGATTAAACACATAATTAGGAATTTCTCTAGTGAATGTCAGAGCTTTTTCTCCATCCATTAATGTATCAGTTTCCGTCGTTGATCCTTGCTGTATTAGTCTTTGGCCAAGATCAATCGTAAATTGATCAAGCCCAGTATTCCTGACTCCATCAATAACAATCTCATCAGATCCGGCCGCTCCATACAGCTTGAATACTTTGACTCCATCTATAGTTAATTCGTAGACTCCAAAATCAACCCCCAGTTGAGCACCTTTCTCTTGAATATTCACTTGGTCATTTCCGATAGTTCCCCAAAGGTCAAGTTGATCTTTGGAATTACCACCCAACGAAATATGAGCATCAAGCAACTGGTCCTCCATTTCAAAAGTGACTAAATCAGCACCAGATCCCGCGTCTATTCTTTTTGCAGGACCACTAATATCATCATCACCCTCATTCCCATAAATCTGATCTGTCGATATTCCTCCAATTATTTTATCTATCCCAGAACCACCATTAATTACCGCACTGCCAGCGATTCCGTTCTGAACATTATGTATAATAAAGTCATTACCGCTACCAGCATTAACAGTGGCTGAACCTGTTCCAACAATTTCTATGTAATCATCTCCACTGCCTGCATTAATAGTGACCGTACTAGAACCTCCATATGAGACACCATCATTCCCGCTGCCCATATCAACCACTATAGGGATTGTAGGGATACCCGAAACACTTCCATCGCCACCAGGAACTGACCTTCCTAGAAACACAAGATCGTTACCATCTCCGAAATTAGCTATGATTTTACTGACACCATTAATGACATTAGATCGACCGAAGGCACTAACCTTAATAATTCTACCTCCTCCACTATAGCGGCCTAAGTCTTCAACATAGTACGCCTCAGAATTATCATTAACTCCAATATTCCTGCTACCTGCTCTATCTCCAACGTTTAGATACAATGTACCCGAACCAGCCCATGACCTTGGTGAATTCTCAGAACCAGCAAGATAAACTGGCTTTGGAAATTGTAATGTTCCCAAATTAAATTTGGCAGTTTTTGTAACCTTAATAAAAAGAATCTTAATTCTTGCTTTTACAGTTAGGATTATTTGCGCAGATCCATCCCCCCCAGCAGATTGTTTAGCTCCAAAATCAAATGATAGCCCTAGGCCAGCAAGAGTAATCCCAAAGACCTTTGCCTCTACAGTAGCACTTCCACCAATACTAAACTCATAAAGATTATTTCCTACACTATCTTGGTCATATGCCCCATTTTTGAAGTGAAAGTGGAATTTTCCAAAAAGACCAAATCCTCCAGAACCAAAACTAAGATTTCCATCCATCTTGAAGTCAACATCACCATTTGATTTTAGTGATCCGCTGACAGCGAGAGTCGCTATCCCAAAGAAATCAACCCTAGCATTCAATGCTATCGACCAGAAATCATTTGAGACTTCAACCTTAAATCCTGCATCAATCCCAAATACTTTCATCACCTCGATCTTTCCACTCAAATCAAGGGTAAATGAGTTTGCTTTAATATTTACTCCACTAATCACCTGAGAAGATCCAGTCGTATTAATTTGTAGCGTTCCGTCTGCATCGATTGTAATGACGGACATATCTAGCGAGATACCAACATTTAGCACAAGAGCAATACCCTGACCCTGCACAGCTCTCGCACCACCCTTGGCGCTAAACTGTAAAACTTCAGCAATATTGAAAGTAACGTCAAATTCAAATGACGACTCTGAAGGACCGATGAAGAGCTTTACGTTACCCTCAGCTTTTGCGAATCCTAAGAATTCAACCTCCCCATTAAACTCCATCATAAAACCTCGCTTAACAGTGGACTGACCGAACACTTTATCGCCGCTTGTTGTATTCAAGGCAAACGTGGCCGAAGCATTAAACTTGAGTCCTAAAACTTTTCCAAAGTTAGCATCAAGCTCAACCTGAAACCGCGCAACTAGCCCCGCAGAATCAATTCTAAAGCCACTGTCAATAAGCGTCATCCTACCAATACCAGCAAGCTCAAGATTACCATTCACAATCAGTTCAATCGAAGTATTAGATCCTGTTGCTGAGATCTTAAACTCCACAGCTCCACTGATCTCAAACTGATCTGCAATGGTTATTATACCAGCTAGAAGCAACCTAAACCCTCCAGTAACCTCAATTGCGACATTTTCGGTCTCATACTCCCCATTACTATTTTTCACAAATCCACCAAAGAATTCTCTTCCTCCAATGGTTTGTTTACTAGTTTTAAATGTCTCGACAGTCTGAGTTGACCCAAAAGTATTTAACTCCAAGACAAGAATTCCTCCCAGTTCGACACTTGGTATATTTGTACTAACCAGAGAAAGCGCCACCCTTCCAACAACTCCTGTCTTCTCTCCTACAAATACATTAAAGTTTAAAGATCCTGTCAACGCACCCAGGAAGCTAATCTCGGTGGTTACTGCACCGATAACTTCTAACCGGGCACCATCAGCATCAGCTGCAGCAGTTATCTTAAGATAACCCATCATTGTAAAGGTGTCTGCGATGGTTAGTTCTGCTTTAATTATTGCCGTTATGTAAACTTCGACTTTGGCATTAGGATCCCTCTCTCCCTTCATTGATGGGGCCCCTGAAAAAATAGTAAACGTTGCAGGTTGATCTGATTCAGCCTTGGTAAATCCTGGAAGCTCATCACCATCCAAAACAGCAAGGAAACTGTCTGGAATCTCGAAGACAACATCCTGCATTGTAGTATTGAACATGACCGTTACTGTTCCACTGGCCTTAAACAAGCTTCCAACATTAGGCAGTCCTATTCCTTTTTCAGAGGAAGCTCTGAATGCGCCAGCTATACCGGGTGTTTTCGTTTCATCACCAAACCCGGTCTGTATGACAAGTAATCCGGTAACATTATACTCTAACTGAGCACTACCAATACCATAGGATAGAGTGCCATTACCAAACATCTCGAATCCTTCAGGACTTATATTTAAATAGAAGGCTCCATTCAATTTGACTAAATCGGTACCACTTCCAAGCGGCCTGACCCGAGCCTCGCCTAACATCTCAATAGCAAATGTGTACGCTTCAAGAGTAAAGGTTCGAGTGACATCGGCACCTCCGTCAAGACCTCTAAGGGTAAGAGTCTCAACCTTTTGATGTTCAGTTAAATTTAATTGGAAAGTCCCTTTGGCAAACATGAAAAGACCATACTGCTCCAAGAATGAGAAATTAGTCTCTATGGTTGCGACACCCCAAATCTGTGGAACCTCACTAAGAGTGTTACTATTATCTATAACAAAGCGACCTGCACTGGCTCCAACAGAACCTAATTTATAAAGCTTAAGCTCACCATTAAAGTCTAAGGAGAAAACTTTTCTATCCTTATCAAACTCCATGATAATCTGAGAGCTCAGCTCAACTATCGGCTCATCCCCGAAACCGCCAGAATTAAGCATCATCCCACCACTTATTTCAATGAAAAATGATTCTGAATTAGTGACTAATTTTATTGCAGAAGTTGAAGCAACCGACTCATTCCCTGCAGTATCTCTCCAACCACCTTTGATGAAATTCATTTCCATCACGCCCGTGTCTAATTGGCCTTCGTAGAGATAACGGTATGTATTATCGCCTAAATAATATATCCCATTCTGAACCAGATTCTGAGACTGAGCCCCACTTAAGAAAAACTCATTACCATCGATTGTACTTGAGTCAATCTTAGCGCCTGTTACTGGAGTAAATGTAACATCAAAGTAAGGACCTTTTTTAACGTCTAATTTATCGCCATCCATAGCAGCCGTTACTGCTTTGTCTAAACTAAGACTTACACTGACCTGATCCGCTGACACAGGCTTTCCATTTACATCTGACCAAGTACCAGGTAGGAACTCAATTTTTAACCCATCAGATTTCGCTCCACTTGATATGAAGTATCTAAATTTAGCCGTCTCCTTTCCATTAACACTATCGGCACCCAAATAGACTGGGACAGACTCCAGAATAATATCATTTTCATCTCCGTCGGTTAATTTGAACTCGGCAGACGCGTCAAGAATAGAATCTATGTCAACTGCAGCATATGTCAGACTACCTTCCTTAATTGAAGCCCCATCCTTCTCGAAAGTAGCGACTTCATAAAACACAACATCAAGATAACCTCTGGAATTTAATTCTTCTCGATTCTGAACACTTCCGGTTGGCGGATTTGTTAGTGATGAATTCAATTCGACAACATTGAATGAATGAGCAGATCCAAGGTTCGGTGTGCCGTCAAGATCATTGAATGAACCAGCATTAAAGCTTACTGTATAAGAACCTGGTGAAAGGTCGCCTGTGAAGGAATAACGGTAAATATCCGAACTGTGTTGACTGTCTATTTGTCGAACAGGAGGATTATCTATACCCAGCAAATTGCCCTGATTATCTCGAATAGTGATTTCATTACCGTTGATTGTCTGATGATCTATACCACTGCCTACTAGACCTCTAAAGATGACGTCAATATAACCAGCCTTATTTATCTCATCTAACCCTATCTCAGCATTATCAAGACCAAAATAATAATCAGTTGCTGAGACAGTTAAAATTTCATTATCTCCAACAGTAGCTCGAGACAAAGCAAAGCCTTTATTGTTTGTCCATTTAGAAATTAACGATGAAACAATCTTCTGGAGTGTCTCGTTGGCGTCAGCTTGATAAGTCACCGACTGATCTCCAACAAGCAATGTCCATTCTTTAGACTCAGCAAAATCCCAATCGGCATGACTCAATATAAAATCATCATAACTCTCATCATCATCCAACTCAGAGCCAATCATCTTTAATTCACCTGTTGGGCCAAATTGAACAATGTAATCAACTAAACTTCCTAACCGCGAAGAGACTAACTCAGCCTTAGCTCCAATAATATTAAATGACCTTGTGAAAGCTCCATTCGATTGACCATCATCCCCAGACCAAGTATCAGCATTGAAACCAATAGTTACTTCACCCAATCCAAATTGACCATCTAAGAAGTACCTATAAACACCTTCATTAATTTTAAGAGGACTGTTTACGTCTTGAAGTTTAATACCATTGGAGCCGGTTCCAGTAATCTCAAATTCATCATTCTTATTTCCTTCTCCAGTAATTGAATCTTCGTTCAAAGAAGAGCCACGACTTCCGAGATACTCAATGTCAATATAGGTCCGATTTGTTTCTAACAATACCTGCTTGGAGTAATCACTTGGAGCACTTCGAACGAGCTCAAGACTATCTCCTGGTTTCGTACCAGAAATATCAGCATCCTTTGTGAACCCAAAAGCACTAGATCCAAAATTAGCTCCATCTTCCTTTCCTGACGCAGATTGACTCTCTATAAATTTAAAAGTCATCTTGATGTCATCCCCTATAACTGCCGACGAGGCAGATTCAGCAACCTCCAAAAATACCGGCACTCTGAAGAAACTCTTCTTTTCACCTTCTTCAATAATTTCATATTCCTTACCTATAGAACCCAACCTTTCGACGACAACTGTAGTGCCAGAATAGGAGGTAATAGTGTAATTTCCTTTTGTCTCACCAACACCACCCCAATTCGCAACCAATCCGGCAACAACTGCTGAGATGTCGTCATTACTCTTAACATTATAATCAACAAACTGATCTCCCACATTAAGTTCCCAACTGTCGCCAACGTCAACCGCTGCACTTGAAGCACCATTGAAATCATAAACATATGCACTATTTCCTGAATAAGATTGCAGACCATCTGTGATTCCAAATTTAACTTCACTTGCAGTTGTACTACCTGCCCTGCTTACAGTTATCGTCCCACCAGAGGAAGCAATAATGCTGTAATCACCTTTTGTGACACCTACACCTCCCCAATTGGAAACCAATCCCGCCACGACAGCTGAAATATCATCATTACTCTGAATATCGTAATTAACGATCTGCCCCCCAACGTCAAGTTTCCAAGTCTCACCACTCGATGGCGCGCTACCATGAGTTGTAAAATTATACAAATATGCCCGACTAGCCGTGTAAGATTCGCGAGCATCATCGACTCCAAATTTAACTTCACTCGCATCGCTACTATCAACTCTCCTTACACTAATCTTATTATGATTAGGATTATAAATAATAGTATAATCTCCTCTAGTTGCTCCACTGCCACCCCAATCTTCTACCACTCCAGCAATAACATCACCTAATGCATCATTAGTTGTGACAGTATAAGCTGCTGATTCATTACCAATACTAATTTTCCAGCTATTTCCTTCAGTTATAGTGCTCGTGATACTATTAAAGTCATACACATATGTACTACTATCTAGATCCACCGCTGAATAAGATTGCAGACCATCTGTGATTCCAAATTTAACTTCACTTGCAGTTGTACTACCTGCCCTGCTTACAGTTATCGTCCCACCAGAGGAAGCAATAATGCTGTAATCACCTTTTGTGACACCTACACCTCCCCAATTGGAAACCAATCCCGCCACGACAGCTGAAATATCATCATTACTCTGAATATCGTAATTAACGATCTGCCCCCCAACGTCAAGTTTCCAAGTCTCACCACTCGATGGCGCGCTACCATGAGTTGTAAAATTATACAAATATGCCCGGCTAACCGCATCATATGATCGTCCACTATCAGCAATCCCAAATTTAACAGTACTTATATCTGTTATAAATTCCAGACTCGAGGTAATAGAATTTTGATCGAAACTATTTATTGGTGCACTGAGACCAGAACTAGGAATTCTTAGAATGTAAGATTTATCAGCACCCAATATATTACTGAAATTTTGATCAACATCAATTGCTTTACCTTCATTGGCATCAATTGTTTCAAATACTCCTGATACGATAACCGGACTATCAAGATTAATTATTTGTAGAGGAACCGTTCCATCAATCGTTACAGTGACATTTTCATTTGTGGTTCCATCCTTATTAACAACTCCCACCTGTACACCAACGGTATTCGAGTCATCATCAACAAACATTTCCGACGCTGAACCAAGGTTTGATTCGTCGATAGTAAGATTACTATTATTATTTGCGATAGGCACATCGATAACGAGAGGAGCACGGTCGCCCGGTTCTATTTTTGTCGTGTTGCCCTCTTCATTAGGAGTATAAGCGACAGCATTTTCAATATTTTGTTTATACTGATAGGACCAAGAGTTCTCTAAGAATGTCAGTTCAACGTCACCGCTAGAAGCGAACTGGCCAGTGAGAAAATACCTGAATGTGATGCCATTACTCAATCCCAGTTGATTCTCAATCATTATCGGAGCCTGACTCGAATCTAAGGATATGGATCCTATTCCAGGACCAGACAAACGAAACTCTGGCTCTAAATCAGTAATTGATATTACTAAATAGTCGAAATTAGAATCATTAGCAGAATCAGGTGAAGCGAAGTAAACATCAATATAATTCCTTTCATTAATTCCTTTAATGTCAATCTCAGAACCATTAACTGGGTCGATAAGGGTGGCGGTCGAACCCAAGACTTCAAACTCAATTTCAAACGATTCGTTCGAATCGCCTGTGACAACATTGCCGTTATCAAGAGTAGCATCTTTATACTTGAAAGAATTTGCTGCAAACTTTAATTCAGCCTGCCCTTTATCAAATCGCTTGTCTGCAGAATCAAACAGATAACGGAACGTCCTTGTGCCAGTTTTTCTAATTCCAGCAATGAGTAATTCGTTGTCGGTTGATGACTCATAATCACCTTGGGAAGAGGAAAGAACTTCTTCTTTAGTCCCATCAGAAAATATGCGGTAGATAATTCTATTAGCCCCAACGTTTTCAAGAACCAAAGCACCTGATTTCGGCATTCCAGTGGTGCTGTCGACAACAGTATCGATTGCTATGGGCTGTCCACCTAGAGCAACTGACACACCTCCAATTTTTAAATCAAACTCGTCTGCCTCGTCTAAAATAGATGAGTAATCAAGCGAGGTAGACCCATTCGTTTCAAACTGAATATCTAAGAATTGAAATTTATCAGTAGATGAATCCCTTGGATCATCAACTCTATTAGTTACGTCGTTAACAACGCTCCAATCAATGACGGCACCTCCTTCTATTGGGGAAATCAAATTGGCTGTAGGCGGACCACCTGACGCTGTTCCAACCGAGGAATCAAAGACATCAAACTCTACCTCATCTCCTGCTGAATTACGGAATCCCATCTTAAGTTTTCCGTACACGCTTAATAATTCGACCTGATCAGGTATATCAGCGAGGAATAATATTGTTACATCCCCGCTAGTAACATTTGAGAGATCAGCGTATAGCTTTCCACTAACACTGATATTATCATCAGCAAAATTTAATTTTCCTGCCACTAAGAACTTACCGTCAGTTGAAAACTTGACGTATACTTGACCGTTGAAAAGGGATTGGGAGGTATAAATTGAGTAGATTTTAGCATTCCCACTTATAGTAAGGGGTGAGTTAAATGCTGCAGCAAATCCATTCATCGAAGGATTCTCTTTAAGCATCTTAGCCTGCAAAGCGACCTGACCTCTCACCGAACTGAGCCAATTTGAAACATCAGTAGTGCCTGGCTCCTGAAATTCAGAAGACCTCAAAGCAAATGGGTCATCAATTGATGGAAGCGTTTTAAAGAATTCTACTCCGGCTGTAAAATCTGAGATAGTAAGACCGGATGTTGGCTCCAGAAGGACTGGGACGTCAGCATTGATTAGAACGCTCAACGGACCAAGCTCACTCAAGGCAAAGCGAATACCGAACCCGCCAATGCCTTTCATTGAAAACTTACCCTCGACCCCGATGAAAAAGACGCGCTGATCAACCTCCGTCACGGTATCAAGTGAACCAATAATATTAGACGATGAATCAAGCTTAAGTATTCCACCAATCAATGCACCGGCCACTTCTCCTCCAAACACTTTACCTTCAACACCTACGCCTATGGATTCAATATCCACGATTGGATTTTTACCTTCAAGCAGTAGTTTAGGAGAAATTTTTATGCCCCGAATGGCCCCGCTAAACTCTAGACCCTTTATGCCTTTAATTTCGGTCAACTCAGCTGATAAAATAATGGAGAAGTTTGTTGGATCCTCTTCAATATCATCCCATTGAATTCCGATTTCTGTTATTCTTATTGGTATAAATGATGGCCACTTAAATGCTTTTCCAGTTGCCGAACCGACACCAATGATAAGACCAAATCCTTTGCCAGGCTTAAAGTCACCATTACCTAGGATTGCGAAGCTAGTGGCCTGCCCCGATAACAACAGCGATCCCACCTTGACCTGTGCCGCAGCAGAACCAAATGAGACAAGGTTCTGATCATCCTCAGCTCCAGTATTTAATTTGAAGTCAGTTGCCGACAGAGTAACCAGTGAGCTGAGTTTTAATTCTAAGGTGTCTACATCAAACTCAAAGGCTTTGACTTTACCGTCATCACCAAACTCCATTCCCGCTCTAAAGGCCTCTGTGTCACTATCTGAACCATCTTTAAGCGAACCAGAAACCGCTTTGCCTGGGAGAAACTTAGCACCACCAGAAGCGATGTATATTTTCCCTTTAAAAACAAAATCTTCTCCAAAAGTGACATCAAAATCCTCAACCCCTATTCGTATGTCATCAAACTCTAGGATACTTCCTATTTTTATGGCTGGCTTCCCTGTTGCTGCGGAGCCATCACTATTGAGCGCTGCTCCAGTATCCCCATCCAAACAGCCATAGCAAACATTTGCTTCACCCAAACTAAATCCGTTAGTTCTGACAACAAGATTCTTCATTTCCCCCTGCAAGTTAAGACTTGGGAAGGTAATAACGGCGTTAGTCACCTCCACTAATTTTTGAGCGCCCGGTCCATTCTCCTCTGAACCTTCAACATAATCAGGATCATAGTTCACTCTAATTCCAGTGGCTGTTACGTTGACCGCGTTAGGCACATCAACTTCCATTGATCCAACCATGAGGCCAAATTTACCAGAAGGCTCAATGTTGAAATTTCCACTCAATAGTCCAAACACATCAACCTTCAGGTCAAAGGTACCAAGAACATTCCTTAGCTCACTGGTTATTCCACTCCCACTTTGTTTATCTTTCTCAGCCTGTGTCGGCCCCTTCTTTGAATTAGAAGAACCAAAATTTAGCCCAGCATAATCCACTCCAATTCCAATGGTAACAACAAGCATTCCATCCTTAAACCCAATACCCTCAATACCAATTGAAGGCCCCTGAAGCTCAAGCGGCCCGAGATTTATCTTCTTTATTGAAACCTTTTTGCCCGCGGCCTTCTCTGAATCGATAGTAAACTTATCTTCAGAGGCTTTATTTGATTCTCCCCCCTTGGACTCAAAGGATTCTTTGATGAATTTCACCGTCACCTCACCATCCACAAACAAAGGATCATCCAGCTGACCATTTACCTCCTCCAAATTATAACGATAAGTTTTCGAGGTGGCGCCATCATCAAACCCTGCGATGAGTGTTGGTTTATCGTTAATCACCCTAACATTACCGACACCTGATCCATCAAAGGTAAATTCTGCAGCATTATCAATAATTGAAGCCGAATTGATCGCTGTCCCGTCTTGGGTTTCAAAAGTTACATCTATATACCTCCTTGTGTTAAGTGAGGATGCGCTAACCACTGCTCCATTAAGAGGGCTTGATATACTTGATAGGGATCCAGTTACCTCTGTTATAGCTTCTGTTTCAGTATCATTCCCGTTACCTTCTATATCTGAAAATGACCCATCAATAGTTTCAACTGTTATAATTGCATCATCAGGCAGGCTCTGATCCACATTCAATTTGTATTCGTAGGTATTATGCTGCCCTTCTACGGCGACGCCATTCCCATCAACCGTCACTAGGTTAGACTCTATGCCATCAACCAACACTCTGAACTCAGGGTCGGAATCAGTAATTGAAGAAATATTCATTCCTTCCCCGTTCAGATCATTATACTGAATATCAATAGACGTCAGATCCTTCAACTTTGAGGCTGTGAACAAGCCGTCTACATCCGACGGGAGAATAAAATCAGCCTGAGGCGCAAATCCCTGTTGAATTGCATTCAAAGGAACTTCAAGCCCTATTTGATCCATAATTGAAAAACCATTCACAAAGAAGGTCTGCATTTGGAAGCCTGTCTTCTTACTAATTAAAAAGCTCGCCTTTCCTTTGATACTAAAAATCGACCCCCCATCAGCATCGTTAATGGCCACCTCACCGCCATTAATTATCACATCAAGGTCACCATTGGCTTTACGTAAAATATTAAAGGTTCCACTGATAATAAAGCGGTTAGCGATACTGAAGCTTGCATTTTCCGCCTTGAAGGAAAATGTCCCTGCTTCAACCTCAACACCACCAACGTCAAGCTTCTGTTTTGATGTATTAATCAGGAGTGTTGTCGTTCCTGAGACGGAAAGCCCTTCAAGACCTACCAACTCTAGCCCACCAGTACCGCGCAACGCGTATCCATTAGCCGAGGATGCTTTAAGGTAATCAATTTTACCATTCGAAAGGACAACACCAATCGCGCTTTCATTGATTTCACCTGAATCCAATTTGTATTCACCATTACCAACAAAGACATCGAGATTCGTTGCACTAAAGGCTCCACCACCAACACTGAAGTCTCCATAAACTTCTATAAGGTTACCAAAGTTGACGTCTACGTTTCTTAATTCAAACCGTACTTTTGAGGTAGTAGTGTATTCCTGAATATTGATAGTCACCTCATCATCACCGACTGACAAAACCGTATTAACGTCTCCATTGGTTGTATTGACTGAAAACCCAATGTCAGCACCTAGGCTAATACCTGTTACTTCCAAAGCGGCTTTACCCAGAAGAGTGCCTGCAACCCCGTCTGATTTAAATATAATCGCACCACTTCCATTTTTAATACCTGACTTCTCATCATCGGAGTCCGAATCCCCAGCTATTGAAACGCCCGTTGCCGCCATAGAAAGAACATCCACTCCAGAAATCTGACCTTTTTCAAAAGCTAGATTTCCTAGAAGAGTAACTCCACCAATTCCAATTTCAGTTTGTAGAGCAGTCGCTCTAATATAAGGACCAGCTTTCAGACTCAACAATTTGCCATCGATTGTCTCATTAACCGAAACTTCCGTCGTATTTATTTCGAGTGAAACCTTGCTAGCAAATGAAAAGCCATCAACCCCCACAAAAGCAGCATCCATATCAAAAGTGCCAGACACACCCTGAGCCGTTAGAATGATAGCGCCACTGCCGTTGGAGAGATTAATTCCTATATCATCAGTTTTGTCATCAATAGTAGCATTATTGTTACCAAGAAAAAGACTCGTTTCACTCAATGAAAGCCTAATAACCTTTGTGCCCGAAAGGCTCTGTGCCTGCTCAAAAATAAACACCGTTTCAAGTGTTTGCCCTGCAATCACTAATTGCGCAGGATTTCCTGACTCACCGGCCTCGACACGAACATAAGGGGTAGGGTCTCCTTTAGATACCTTAAGAGAAACGTCAGTTCCACCAACATTAATCGTCTCATCGATATCTGATTTAGTGGTATTGATAAGAATCTTAATCTTACTTTTAGAGCTTAGTTCATTGAGTTCAGGAGCTAATTCAATAGAACCGCTCATGCTTGCAGCAATTCCATCATTTTTTATGAGTATTGCGCCTGTAGCGACCTTCACAAATACAAGATCTTGTGAGCCATTACCCATTACTAATTGAAGGCCTTCTGCCGCTAAGACTGTTTTATTAGCCTGTTTCTCAAAAGTAAAATCTCCAGTAAGTCTCTGACC
>CABXDI010000034.1 GCA_902510815.1 uncultured Verrucomicrobiota bacterium
CACTCTGAAAAATCATCATCCTTCCAGCTTTTTAAATCAAAGCTTGATGATTCAAGTTTGTCCATAAACTTCTCGCCAGCAACTCTGACACATGAATTCGTTTGAAGCTCTACTACAAGCATTCCCATATAATAAAGATCATTAAATGTTGAAACCGAATCTGCCCCAAAAGCATCACCTAAATGGTCTTTTAACAAATCACTCTCTTTTCTGCCAAGAAATAAATGAGATGGCTTCCTGCCGGCATTGCATCTCTCATCTACTAATGCTCTTAGAGCAGAGGTATCCCATTTGTCAGTTAGATTTAAATCTTGAGGAAGAGAATTTGAATTGTCGCTCATAATAAACGGTAAATATGTAATAATGATATATCAAGAAGACTTCTTGATATATTTATTCAAAAAATGTAAATTATAAAAAATGAAAACTCTTTCAACTTTATTCGCTCTTCTTTATATTAGTACTTTCTCATTAGCCTTGAGGACTTCAGAAGTACCTAGCTGAGTAATGTGACCAGGTGAAGGAGGCACGGTCCGTGGCTCATCAAATAAAGAAATCATTTTAGGAGATTCTCTTTTCAAGACTCCAGATATATTTTTAATTCCAGAGAATAAAATTGGTGGGAAATTAAATTTTCGCTGGATTCCTGAGAAGGGCGACTCTGGAAAAATATTTAGCACCTTTCGATTTGAGATTATTGAAGGCTTATCAGGTGGCTTTGATTACAGACCTTTAAGTAGTGATATTGACCTTGCCGCAAACTGGAGAGTGCTTTCTGAAAAGAAAGGATGGCAGCCAGCTATTATCTTAGGAACATCTAACGATGATTTTAATGATGTTAAAAGTCAGTCTTACTATGGAACAGTTAGTAAGTATCTTGGTGAATTTGGCAATTTTCAATTCTCCCCATATGCAGGTGCAACTTACATTGATGAACTTAGTGACCTTAGGCCAGTGGCTGGTATTCATATAAGAAACGGACTTTGGTCTGCAATGTTTTCTTATAGTGGAACAAACGAACACCTTTCCTTTTCCAGATTAATTGGAAATCATACTGCAAGTCTTATTTATTGGGGACTAAAATATCCTGGAGTCTCTTGGACCTACAGATTTTAATCTTTATTTCAACGCCTCTTTAACTAAAGCCGTGCCATACTGTCGGTTTAAGTCTGAAATAAATTCGGATTTGATTGACTTTGGGCATACTGCCTCACACTCAAATTGGTTTGTACAGTTACCAAATCCTTCCTCATCCATCTTATTAACCATGTTCAGAACTCGTTTTGTCTTCTCTGGTGCCCCCTGAGGAAGCGAGTTTAAATGTTTTACTTTTGCTGAAACAAAGAGCATCGCACTGGCATTTTTGCATGAAGCAACACAAGCCCCACAACCAATGCAAGTCGCGGCATCAAAGGCTGTATCAGCATCCTCTTTTTCTATTGGCATTGAATTAGCATCAACGGCTGAACCTGTTCGTATAGAAACATAACCACCAGATTCAATGACTCTATCAAATGAGGATCTATCAACCATTAGATCCTTCAGAATTGGGAATGGTTTAGCACGAAACGGTTCTATGTAAATGGTTTCACCATCGGAAAACTTTCTCATGTGAAGTTGGCATGTCGTAATACCACTACCTTTGCCATGAGGAATACCGTTTATGGTAAGAGAGCAGGCACCACAAATACCTTCACGACAATCATGATCAAAAGTGATTGGTTCTCTGCCGCTTTCGATTAGTTGGTTATTTACAATATCTAGCATCTCTAAAAAAGATGCTTCTTCTGGTATATCACTAACTACATAAGTTTCGATTCTCCCTTTGGAGTCCTTATCTTTTTGGCGCCAGACTTTGAGAGTTAAATTCATTAAAAATTATTTATAACTTCTTGTTGCAAGTTTAACATTCTCAAATTCTAACCATTCTTTTTTGAGGTTAAGTTTACCTCTATCATTCCTTTCCCAAGCCGCAACATAAGCATACTCATCGTCTCTTCTCTTCGCTTCACCCTCATTCGTATACCCTGATGAGACCTCCGGATCGTCCTTTGTAAATTGATATTCTTCTCTGAAATGGCCTCCACAACTTTCCTCACGATGAAGAGCGTCATGACAAAGTAATTCCGCAAAGTCCATGAAATCAGCAACTCTTCCAGCCTTCTCTAACTCTTGGTTAATATTCATGGATTCTCCCGGGACACAGACATTATCCCAAAACTCTTCTCGGATTGCGGGTATTTTATCTATTGCCTCCTTAAGTCCATTTTTGTTTCTTGCCATTCCGCACTTGTCCCATACTAAAAGTCCAAGTTCTCGATGGAATGAATCCACGCTTCTTTTGCCGTTTATAGACAACAAAAGAGATATTCTTGTACGAACGTTTTCTTCAGCCTCCCGAAACTCAGGCATACCAGTATTTATTGTACCAGGTGACTCGTTGACTAGATAGTTTGGTAATGTCGCTGATATTACAAAATAACCATCAGCAAGGCCTTGCATCAATGCAGAAGCTCCTAGTCTATTAGCACCATGATCAGAGAAGTTAGCCTCACCGAGCACATGAAGTCCCGGAACGTTACTCATTAAATTGTAATCAACCCAAAGACCACCCATTGTATAGTGAACGGCTGGATATATTCTCATAGGTTCAGAATAAGGATCCTCACCAGTTATCTTAGAATACATTTGAAATAAATTTCCGTATCTCGATGCGATAGTATCCTTACCAAACCGATTAATGGAATCAGCAAAATCTAAATAAACCCCTAATCCACTGTTTCCTATTCCAAGTCCAGCATCGCATGCTTCCTTGGCCGACCTTGAAGCGATATCTCTAGGGGCTAAATTTCCAAAAGACGGATATTTTCTTTCAAGATAATAATCTCTATCCGCTTCTGCAATTTCGGATGCAAGTTTACCAACATCCTCAGGTCTTTTAGGAACCCATATCCTTCCATCATTTCTGAGAGATTCTGACATCAAAGTCAATTTTGATTGATAGTCGCCACTAACGGGTATGCAGGTTGGATGAATTTGAGTATAACAAGGATTTGAGAAGTAGGCCCCTTTCTTATGAGCCCTGTAGGCGGACATGACATTACAACCTTTTGCATTAGTGGAGAGAAAGAAAACATTACCATAACCACCTGTTGCAAGTATAACACAGTCAGCTGCATGCGAACTGATTTCACCTGTTACCATATCCCTTGCAATTATCCCTTTAGCGTGTCCTCCTACAAGTACTAGATCCAGCATTTCGGATCTAGAATGCATTTCTACTCCACCATTATTAATTTCCTTTTGGAGCGCTTGATAAGCGCCAAGTAAAAGTTGCTGACCAGTTTGACCTCGCGCATAAAAGGTTCTTTTAACCTGAGCTCCACCAAATGATCTGTTATCTAACAACCCTCCATACTCTCTGGCGAAAGGTACACCTTGAGCGACGCATTGATCAATTATGTTAGTGCTAACTTCAGCTAATCTATAAACATTAGCTTCGCGTGATCTAAAATCACCACCCTTAATTGTATCGTAAAATAATCTGTAAATACTATCTCCATCATTTTGATAGTTTTTGGCAGCATTTATACCACCTTGAGCAGCTATAGAGTGCGCTCTTCTTGGGCTATCTTGGTAGCAAAAGCATTTCACTTGATAACCAAGTTCTGAAAGAGTAGCCGCTGCAGAACCTCCAGCGAGACCTGTGCCAACAACGATAGCCGTAAACTTTCTCCTGTTTGCAGGATTTATCAGGGCAGAATCCATCTTGTGTTTCGCCCATTTTGAATCTATTGGACCAGAAGGAATTTTAGATTCGGGAGTCGAAGTAACCTTCTTTTCGGCAACTTTCTTAATCTCTTTTAATGAAACTGGTACAGTTGGAGATGTTTTAACTGATGAATCTGAATTTTTTTGGCTCATTTTACTGATGTTGTTACGACAACCAGCCTGCAAGTATACTAACAGGTATCGAACAATTTCCTACAAATATTGTTAACGAATAGGCATAGCCAGCGGCTTTAATTAACCCCCAAGTTTTATCGGTTCTAAGTCCTAGCGTCTGAAATACACTGGAAAAGCCATGGCTTAAATGCCAGCAAAGTAATGCCATAGAAAATATGTAAAATACACTAGCTGGCCACCAACTAAATCCGTCAATCAACATTTTGTAAACATCATGCTTACCGGTCGCGTCAATATAAGCCTGCGAGTCATAGTCATTAGCGAATCTAACCGTATAATGAAGTATATGGTAAATTACAAAACAAATTATTATGATCCCGCTCCATATCATTGTTCTGGAGGCTCCAGTTGCTTTGCTGGTATGCTGATAAACATATCGACTACCCTTGGATCGTCTATTCTGAATAACTAGCATCACAGTAGTAAAAATATGCATAAAGAAACAAGCCAGTAAACCTATCCTCGCACCCCAAAGAACTATAGGCATTGAGTGTAACCATGCTGCGTAAGAGTTGATCTTTTCGGGACCTGCAAATATTTTGAGATTTCCAACCATGTGCCCCAAGAGAAAGCCAATGAGGGCTAATCCCGTAACGGCAACGATAACTTTTTTGCCTATGGATGAGCTATAAAATTTTATCAATGAATTAGCGGTAAGATTCATTTCAAATACAAAGTTTCCATAGTCCTTTTGTTATCACTTTGCAAGAAAAGTACTGCCTTATAGGGCATGATTTTTAAATCTTTAAGTCTTCTTAATAAAATCTCGACATCATTCAACTCATGTATCAACATTTCACTATATTTAACGCATAAAAATGAGTATTAGTTTTATATCCAAGTCTTATATATTTGTCTTATTAAATATTTTTCTTTTCTGCATTTCAGCTGACGCGAATACCAAATCCATAGATGAACAAATTGATCAGGTTCTTGAGCCTGCTGCCAACATCGCAGAATCAGTTGTTTTTTGGAGCATTCCAATTGGCGGAGGAAAGGCTATACCCTTAGTTTTGGTAATTCTTGGATCAACGGCACTATTTCTTACTATCTACTTTCGATTCATAAACTTCAGAGCTCTGGGAATTGCTGCTAAGACAATAAAAGGGAAATATACCGCAAAAGATGCACCTGGTCAGATCACTCATTTCCAGGCACTATCAGCTGCACTTTCTGCAACAGTTGGTCTTGGAAACATTGCTGGTGTCGCGGTCGCAATCGCTATTGGTGGCCCCGGTGCCACTTTCTGGATGATTATCGTCGGTTTGTGCGGTATGACCACAAAATTCACAGAATGTACATTAGGGGTCAAATATCGAAAAGTTGATTCAGATGGCAAAACAAGAGGTGGAGCAATGTATTATCTACGTGATGGCTTGAAGGATAAAGGGATGGCCACTTTAGGGAAAGTCCTTGCTGTTCTTTTTGCTATATTCTGTGTTGCTGGTGCTATCGGAGCAGGAAACATGTTCCAAGCAAATCAGGCTCATCAACAATTTTCCGATACATTTGGCATTCTTGAACAAGGCTGGCAGTTCGGACTCGTTGTTGCTTTACTTGTAGGGATCGTAATCATAGGGGGCATTGTATGGATTGCCAGGGTAACCTCATTTTTGGTACCTTTCATGTGTGCTGGTTATATGCTCGCCGCAATTACTGTCCTAATTGTCAATGCTGGCGAAATTCCTTCCTCACTAGCCATTATTGTCACTGAAGCATTCTCTGGATCTGCCGCTGCTGGAGGCGTTATCGGTGCTATCATACAAGGAATAAAAAGGGGAGTATTTTCGAATGAAGCGGGTGTTGGATCAGCTCCAATAGCTCACTCAGCAGTCAAAACTGACCGTCCAGCAAGTGAAGGATTAGTTGCTCTTCTCGAACCATTTATAGACACAGTCATCGTTTGTACAATGACTGCCTTGGTTATCATTTCATCAGGAATGTGGAACGTTAAGGCTGATGCAAAAAATGAATTAGATATCATGAATTCACCAACATCAGACACAGTTATTACAACTGTCACATCTGGTACCAAATTTCACCTAACTGCCCAAAAGAGCAATCAACATCCTGATTGGCAAGAAGTAGAAGTTTTCAAAGATGACCTTCAGGGCTGGGAAAGTATTAAAGGTTGGGTGAAAATAGAGGATATAAAAATGAGAGATGGTGATGGAATATGGTTAACATCAGAAGCTTTTGCTACGGTTATAGATTGGTTTCCATATGTTCTTTCCATTGCGGTTATCCTCTTTGCTTTCTCAACAATGATATCTTGGTCTTATTATGCTGAGCAGGCAGTCATTTACCTTTTTGGAAAAAGGAATGATGTAATTATTACATTTAAATTTATTTATTGTCTTTTCATAATACTTGGAGCAGCGGCATCCTTGGGCAATGTGATAAGACTAGCTGACGCTCTTTTCTTCTGCATGGTTGTTCCAAACCTCATTGGAGTTTATTTTTTACTCAAGGTTGTTAAGAGGGAACTGGCCTCTTATTTGGATCATGTTCGAAGCGTTGAAGACTCAAAATAGATACTTCTTAAAATTTCTTTAATGGCTAGAAGGTATAATTTAGAATCATCATCTCCCCAAGGCAGTAGTAATATAGATTACAAATCTGAACTTAATGAACAGCAATACGCTGCGGTAACCGCCCTAATGGGGCCATCCTTAGTCATTGCAGGTGCAGGAAGCGGTAAAACTAGAACTCTTACCTACAGGGTTGCTTATTTACTAGATAATGGAATAGCTGCAGATAATATCCTTCTCCTAACCTTCACGAACAAGGCAGCAAGAGAAATGTTGGACAGAGTAGAAGACCTTGTCCCTTTTGACACGACATCAATTTGGGGAGGCACCTTTCATTCCATTGGTAATAGAATTCTTAGAAGACATTCTGAAAAGGTTGGCCTTACACGATCCTTTTCAATAATGGACCGTGAGGATCAAAAGGATTTGATGTCAGCATGCATCGCCTCATCAGGGGTAAACACCAAAGAAGTTCGTTTCCCTAAACCTGAATTATTAGCAACGATGTTCAGTTTAAGCGAAAACACAGGTGAGTCCATGCAGGATATTCTTGAGTACCGTTACCCATACTTTTTAGACTTAAAGACACCGATTAATAAGGTGCGAAAAGAATATCAAAAAAGAAAAATTGAAACGAATTCAGCCGATTTTGATGACCTCCTCATTTTGGCAGTTAAAATATTAGAAGAGAACAAAGACATCCTAGAAGTCTATCAGAATCAATTCCAGTTTGTTCTTGTTGATGAGTATCAAGATACAAACGAAGTCCAATCACGCTTAATTGGGCTACTCTCTGGCAAACACAACAATTTAATGGTCGTAGGTGATGACGCTCAATCAATCTATTCATGGCGAGGGGCGGATTTTGAACACATCCTTCAATTCGAAGAAACTTATCCAAAAGCAAAAACTTTTAAGATTGAAACCAATTACAGATCAGTGCCAGAGGTTTTGGAGCTTGCTAACCAAGCTATTTCCGTTAATAAAAAACAGTTTAAGAAAGACCTCAAAGCAAACAGACCTAAAAGGGGACAGTTGCCTGCCTTAGTTCCCGTTAATGACCCAAATACTCAAGCCTCGTTTGTCGCTCAAAGAATTTTGGAGCTACGTGATGAAGGAATTGAGTTAGAGGAAATAGCGGTTTTATACAGAGCCCATTATCAGGCGATGGAGTTACAGATGGAATTAACAAATAGAGGCATTCCTTTCAACATTACCAGTGGCTTAAGGTTTTTTGAGCAGGCTCACATCAAAGACGTAGCCGCTTTTATGAAACTCGCGGTTAACCGAAAAGATGAAGTCGCTTTTAAGAGAATTGCCAGAATGCTTCCCGGAATAGGAGTCGTAAGCGCGTCAAAATTATGGATTGAATGGTTAAAATCACCCATCGTTAAAAGTGACAATCCACCTGACTCATTCTCTGATCACTTGGAGAAATTTAAAGTTCCCTCAAAATCTAGGAATACCTGGATTCAATTTGGTTACACGATGGATGAAATGGCTCCTGATGGCGAACTGGCTTCTCCAAGGGAAATGATCTCATCAGTATTAGGAGGAGTTTATGATGACTACATGAGGAGCAAATTCACCAACTATGATAACAGAATACAAGACTTAGAGCAGCTAAAACGTTACAGCGAACAGTTTGAAGATACCGCTGAATTCCTTAGTCAACTAGCACTACTTTCGGGTGTCGAAGGTGAACCAACAAAAAACACCACTCGTGAAGACAAATCAGAGGCCGTTACCCTGTCTTCTGTCCATCAGGCCAAAGGATTAGAATGGCGAGCCGTATTCGTTATATGGTTAACCGACGGAATGTTTCCTAACTCTCGAGTTATCGAAGAGGATGACGAAGAAGAGTCGGGACTTGAGGAAGAAAGGCGGTTATTTTATGTCGCAATAACAAGGGCCAAGGATGAGCTTTATCTCATTCATCCTTACATGTGGCCAAGCTCACGAACTGGTGACGTTATGCAAAGACCCTCCAGATTTCTTGAAGACTTTGAATCTGAACTAGTTGAAGAATGGGAAGTCGGGTCAATTGGAAGCTCTTGGTAAATAATCGACAATCCACTTTTCAAATTTACCTATTTAATTTACAGATCTATTATTAATAAATAATTATAACAAGAATTACACAAAATGGATACCCCAATTACCGTTTCAGTCACAGGAGCCGCCGGTCAAATAGGCTACTCATTATTATTCAGAATTGCATCAGGTGCTATGTTCGGAACTGATCAATCAGTCAATTTAAACTTGATTGAAATTGAACCTGCAATGGGTGCATTGGAAGGAGTTTGCATGGAGCTAGATGATTGCGCTTTTCCATTACTTAACAGCATTAATGCCACCAGTGATCTTGATAAAGGATTCTCAAATACAAACTGGGCACTTCTTGTTGGAAGCGTACCAAGAAAAGCTGGAATGGAGAGGGGAGATCTCCTAGGAATAAATGGTAAAATTTTTACAGGGCAAGGTCAGGCAATCAACAATAATGCTGCCTCCGACGTTAGGATTTTAGTTGTTGGCAACCCTTGTAATACAAATTGTTTAATAGCAATGAACAACGCTCCTGACATTCCGAATAACCGCTGGCACGCTATGACTCGACTTGATGAGAATCGAGCCAAAACTCAACTTGCACAGAAAGCTGGAGCTCATGTTAGCTCAGTATCAAATATGACCATTTGGGGGAATCACTCAGCAACACAATATCCAGATTTCTATAACGCCAAGATCGATGGCAAATCAGCTAATGATGTCATTAACGATGAGGAATGGCTCAAAGATACCTTTATTCCTGTGGTGCAAAAAAGAGGTGCTGCAATCATTGAGGCTAGGGGGTCATCATCAGCTGCATCTGCAGCTAATGCCGTTGTCGATAATGTTAAACATTTGACCGAAATGACACCTACAGGAGACTGGCATAGCGTTTGCGTTTGCTCTGATGGAAGCTATGGCGTGGATGAAGGACTAATTGCATCATTTCCTGTTAGAAGTGACGGTTCACTATGGGAAATCGTTCAAGACGTTGAATTAAACGAATTTTCTAAAGAAAAGCTATCAGCGTCAGTTGATGAGTTGCGCGAAGAAAAAGAAGCAGTTAAAGATCTGATCTAGGCTATTCATAACCTTCAGATTCAAATTAGTTTAGAATTATTGCCTTCTTTTCTGCACAGCATCAGCGAACATCGAAAGAATCTTTTCGGTATCTTCTAGACCAACGCATGAATCAGTAACGCTTTGTCCATACACTAAATCACTCAAGTTCGATGAAATCTTTTGATTGCCTTCGACCAAATTGCTTTCGATCATGACCGAAGCAACATCTTTGGAGCCATTTGATATTTGTTCGGATAAATTTTCAGCAACCGAAACCTGTTTTTTATAGTCTTTCAAGCTATTGCCATGGCTACAATCGACCATTAATTGGCCAGGTAGATCATTGTCCTTAAGCAACTTAGATGTTTCGTTAACACTATCGGAATCGCAATTAGGACCATTTGAAGAACCTCTAAGAATTATATGGCAGCTTTTATTACCTCGGGTCTTAACTATACCGCTAACACCTTGTTTTGTGACTGAAAGGAAGTGGTGTGGCTGGGAGGCTGCCTTAATTCCATCAACAGCAATTTTAATACTACCACCAGTACCATTTTTAAAGCCAATCGGCATAGACAAACCAGACGCGAGCTCTCTATGAATTTGGCTCTCCGTTGTCCGAGCACCAATAGCGCCCCAAGAGATTAAGTCGGCATAGTATTGTGGACTTATGGCATCAAGAAATTCAGTGCCAGCAGGAACGCCCAGTTCATTTATTTCGCTGAGTAGAGACCTCGCAATTTTGAGGCCATTATTTATATCAAAGGAATTATCCAAATTTGGATCGTTTATTAGACCTTTCCAGCCAACGGTAGTTCTTGGCTTTTCAAAATAAACCCTCATTACAATGAGTAAGTCGTCAGCATATGTACTGATCCAGTTTTTTACATGGCCGGCATATTCTAAAGCCGCTTTTCTATCATGAATAGAGCAGGGGCCAACGACTACAAGAAGCTTATCGTTTAAACCATTAAGAATATTGTCGATATTTGACCTAGTTGAATTAATTAGCTGGGCAGAAGATTCCAATATCGGCAACTCGGATAAAAGGAGTGAAGGCGGTAACAATTGCCTTATCTCATCAATTCTAATATCATCCGTATTATGTTGAGTTTCATCCATTTGACGATCTATCGTATTGCATGATTAAAATATCAATCACATTTATGACATTATGACTGTTAATCAAGCATGTAAATAAATGCATTGATGTTATATTCAGTGACTTATGTACATATTTATCAAAAACACATAACAGTGGCATTTTCAAGATTAGACCAAGAATTAGTAAACCGAAACCTTGTTGACTCAAGAGAACTAGGTAAAAGGTTAATTCTTGCAGGTAAAGTCACCGTAAATGGCCACGTCATAGATAAAGCATCAGACAAAGTAAAAAATGATGATGATATTAAGATTAAAGAAGCTCCCAAATATGTAAGCAGAGGTGGATTTAAACTAGAAGAGGCCTTAAAAGCATTCAAAGTCGACCCAATGGATCTAATTTGCTTAGATATTGGAGCATCAACTGGAGGTTTTACAGATTGTTTATTACAGCACGGAGCTAAAAAAGTTCACGCCTATGACGCCGGAACAAATCAATTATGTTGGAAAATAAGGTCAGATCCTAGAGTTAATAGCCGTGAAAAGTTAAACTGCAGACATTTATCAAAAGCGGATATAGATGATGATATAAAGCTCATTGTTATAGACGTTTCATTCATTTCATTAACTAAGATTCTACCAGCTGCTTATGACATATGTTCTTTGAATTCATCAATTTTGACATTAATAAAACCACAATTCGAATTAAGCAGAGAAGAAGTTTCAAAAGGTGGCATTGTTAAAGATCCTCAATTACACACAAAGTCTGTAAGTAAAATCGTAGATTTTGCCACTCAAGAACTTCAACTCGAGCATATCGGAACAATAAACTCTCCAATTACAGGATCAGCAGGAAATATTGAATTTCTTGCCCATTTCATTAAAAAAGCCTAATTCTAACTTCTTATTTATAACTTCCCACAATATATGTAACATAGAATATACTATTATGTATAGAGTTACCCTTTTTATTATTATTTTATCAACACAATTCTTAAATCATTCCGGTAAAGCCGATTATTTTGAATTAGAAAATAAGCGTGAGTTATTCATCGATAAGCATTTGATTGAAAAATTGGATGGTGTTGAGATGAGACTCTCCACACCCATTTCAAGTGGTCCAATACATGAATTTGATAAACCTTGGGAAGGTCCATTCTGCGGTTATTCCACTGTAATTAAAGATGGCGACAATTATTTCCTTTATTACCGAGGGCTCCCAATTTCTGGTAAGGATGGCACGAACAATGAAACATCATGTGTAATAACATCTCAAGATGGCATTAATTGGATAAGACCTAATATTTCCAAATATTTAATACAAAAATATCCAAAGAATAACATTATACTTGCGAACTCTGCTCCTGTTACACATAACTTCTCCCCTTTTTTAGATACAAAATCTGGAATAAACAAACAGCATAAGTTCAAAGCCTTAGGAGGAACTGAAAGCTCAGGACTAATCGCATACACATCTCATGATGGATTAGATTGGAAAAGACTTACCGACAAACCGGTATTTACTAAAGGTATTTTTGATTCACAAAATGTTTCATTTTGGTCTCAATATGAGGAATGTTATGTTTGTTATTTCAGAACTTGGACAAATGGTGGATACAATGGGTACAGGACTGTAAGCAGAACGACCTCTAAAGATTTCATTAATTGGACTGAACCTGTTAAAATGACATTTGGTGATACACCATCAGAACATTTATACACCAATCAAACACATCCATATTATCGAGCACCTCACATTTATATTGGCATTGCCGCAAGGTTTATGCCTGGTAGAAAAGTTTTATCAACTAAGGAGGCAAAAGAACTTGGTGTTTCTCCAACATATTTTAATGATTGCTCTGACGTTGTTCTACTTTCATCCAGAGGTGGGAATTCTTACCAAAGAAATTTCATGGAATCTTTTTTACGACCAGCGATAGGCTTAGAAAACTGGGTGTCAAGGTCAAATTATCCAGCACTTAATATTGTACAAACATCGGACCAAGAAATGTCTTTTTATGTAAACCAAAATTACGCTCAACCGTCGAGTAATCTGCACCGATATACATTAAGAATTGATGGTTTAAGCTCTCTATATTCAGGTTATAAGGGCGGTGAAGTCATCACGAAGCCCTTTATATTTACAGGAAAAGAACTATCAATGAATTACTCAACATCTGCTGCTGGAGGAATCCGTGTAGAGATACAAGACAGCACCGGTGTCGTTCATGAAGGGTTCTCAACCGAGAATTGCATTGAAGCGATTGGTAACTATATCGATGGAAAAATTAAATGGAAAGAACACCAAAACATTAAGAAACTTTCTGGAAAGCCAGTAAAATTAAGAATTTTATTGAAGGATGCAAATTTATATTCGTTTCAAATAAACTAACGTTAGTTTTACTTTTTATTAAGTCGTATAAATAAGATAGCTCCAACAATCAAAATAATAATTGTCGGCAACCACATTAGGTATTGCGCGTTAGCTTGATCCTTTAAATTATCAGCATAAATAATTCCTAAAAAATAAAAACAAGCGACTCCCAGACTTAATACATATCCGCCATGGGATTCTCTTCTTTGTTTATTAATTCCTAAAGGTATGCCTAATAGAGCAAAGGCAAAACATGCCGCTGCGAATGAATTCCTTTTTTGAATTTCTGTAAGGATTTCATTTTTCTTAGACTCACTTAAGTCCTCCCCTTCCCTTAATCGAGTTTTAAGATCATTTGTCTCTAGTAAGCTGGGTTTAAATTTCTTTGGATTATTACGGAATGATGAAAGTTCCAATGGAATAGTGGTTTGGTCGGCACTTAGCCCTGGAACAATATTAGTTAAATCTTTAGGATTCTTATCATTCTTAATGATACCTTCAGCTTTTTCTAAGATAAGAAGCAATTGATCTAAGGGAGCATTATATTCAATTCTAGCTTCTTTGGACTTTAAATATCTAATCGGGTATTTATCTTCGTCTAGTTCGATTATCTCTAAGCTAACTAATTTATTTTCATCTCTAGCTTCCGTATAAATTCGATAGTTTGGAAACTGAGTAATGACTTTATCCGGCACAATTAAGGCCAGGGGGTCATCAATAGCCATGTTATACAATGTCATTTTCATGGCTGCTTTTCCTCTAGGCGCTATTGTTGTGTTGATATAAAAACTCATTAAAGACAGTAAAATAGCTATTACAAAAACTGGCCTACATATTTGAAACATACTTCTTCCAGACATTCGCAACGCTAATAATTCATTGTCTGAAGACATCCTTCCGAAAACTAAAAGAACGGCTGTCAGCAAACTCCAAGGAAGAGTAAAAATTAATGAATACGGAAATATGTATACAATAAATCGAAGGACCGATGATACCGGCAAATCCTTATCAACTAAGAGTTCAAAGATTTGTTTAAATAAATTACCTAAAACAAAAATTAAACTTAATGATAAAACACCAAGTACCGTTGTCGACAGTACTTGATGTGAAATGTATCTAAAAGACCGGCTGAATAAAAAAGCCACCCTTGAATGATAGTCTTATTTAATTAATCTTCAAATCTATCATTTAAGATTCAGATTTTAGCTTTTCATAGAGTTGAAAAGCTTCCTCCGCTTCCATCCCTTCATGAACGACTCCCCTTACGGCCTTCATCATAGGGACAGGGGCATCGGCTTGGAAGATGTTGCGCCCCATATCAACACCAGAAGCACCTTGAGCACAAGCATCATAGGCCATTTGTAAAGCATCTCTTTCTGGCCGTTTTTTTCCACCAGCGATGACAATCGGTACTGGGCAACAACTTGTTATGGTCTCAAAGCCCTCATCAATGTGATAGCACTTGACCATATGACATCCTAATTCTGCCATAATTCTTGTGGCCATTCGGAAATATTTCGCATTTCTTTCCATTGCTCGACCAACAGCGACTACACCCATAACAGCTATCCCATATCTTGATGCTGCATCAATTAAATTAGTCAAATTCTGTAATGACTGACGTTCGTGTTGGCTGCCAATAAATACTTGAACTGCCAAAACTGATGCGTTCAGTCTAATTGCCTCCTCAATATCAACTGCAAGGTTCTCGTTAGATAACGGCTCATACCCAGGTCTAGATAACTTTGCTGGAGAACCGTTTACTTCCCCTTCCCATTCATCAATTGTACTAATCATACTTGTACCACCAGACGATCTTAGTGCTACGGCCTTTTGAGTACTTGATGGAATGATTGATCTCTGGATGCCTCTTGTTAACATTAGACAATCACAATAGGGTTCTAATGGCAAAATGGTTTGATCAACGCGTTCTAGCCCCGTAGTTGGCCCCATAAAATATCCATGGTCAAAAGCCAGCATTATAGTTCTTCCAGATTCTGGATTAAAAACATGAGCCAATCTATTCTGTAAACCCCAATCATATTGGTGCGACCCCTTAAGGAAAAATTTGGGAACAGTTTGTTCAGTATCAGTGTAGTACTCTTTTTGTTTTTCTGCAGATATTCCGTCTAAATCAGCCATAATATTTTTTTTGTTTAATTGATATGATTAAGTGTTTATAAAATCTGACATTGCTTGAATGATAATTGCTACTGAGCATGCTCCAGCATCAGGATGCCCAAGAGATTTTTCACCAAGAGTTTTTGCGCGACCCATTGTTGCTACCATATCCTTGCTATTGTCCTTACCTTCATTTGCTGATAGAGCCACCATTTTAATCGCTTCACAAAGAGGGCTTTTAGAAAGTTCTTCGGCTCGATTCGAAGCTGGCTCTAAAGCATCAATCATTGTTTTATCTCCGGGAGCAGCTCCACCCCTAGCTTTTACTCCATCATTGGCAGCATTTAGAAACGAATTTAAACCCTCTGAGTCAAAATTCGCTCTCCCATCCAAAGCTTTCCCACCATTTCTAAATAATGTACCAAATAATGCCCCTGAAGCTCCACCCATAGAACTCATCATTGCCATTCCAGAAAGTTTAAATACCTCTGAAACGTCATTAGGTTCTGATGCTTCTAATTTTTCAATAACAGCATTCATTCCCCGCTCCATTCCTAAACCATGATCACCATCACCAAGATTCCTATCAGCATCCGTTAACAAAGGCTCAGCCTCGATGATACTTGAAGCTATACGCTTCATCATTTCAATTGTTTCACTTAGATTTAATGATTCTCTTGGCATTTGTTTAAAGCTTTGTGTAACAAACTGATTCACATGGCAAGTCCCAATATTGCTTAAGTTCATCATTTAACTTAGTAATACTGAAAGAAATACCAGACATTTCCTGACAAGTGACGAAGGGTCCTACTATGGTGTCATAAACAACAATACCTTTTTCTTTTAAATAAGCCTTTGCCTTTCTTAGACATATAAGACACTCCATCATCGTCGTTGCTCCAAGACTATTAACTAATAATAATATTTCATCTCCTTCAGATAGATTATCGATATCAACATCCTTTTGGAAATCTTCAAAAATAAGATCTAGCATTTTAGGAGTTAAATCATCAGCAGTCGTCATTGGTATTTCAGAAACTCCTGGTTCACCATGAATACCCATACCCAAACCAATTAGATTCTCATCAATATTGAAAGTCGGCTTTCCAGTTGCAGGAATAGATCCTGGGGACATTGAAACTCCAACCGAACGCGTATGAAGAACAGCCATTTTTGCAACCCTCTCAAGATCTTCTAAATTATTCGCATTTTGAGATGCAGCTCCAGCAATCTTAACTATAAGAACCAGACCAGCGATGCCTCTTCTGTCGTTCTTTTGCTCTGGTGGAGCAGAACAGACATCATCAGTAATCAAAACTGTTTTAACGTCAATGCCATCGTCTGATGACAATTCCGCACCCATATCAAAGTTCATTACGTCCCCTGCATAATTGCCATAAAGATAAAGAACACCATTATCCCTGTTGACGGCTTCAGTAGCTTCAAGAACAATATCAGGGGGCGGAGCTGCAAAAATATCACCACATGCTGCTCCATCGGCAAGGTTAGTACCAACAAGACCGTGATATATAGGTTCATGTCCAGATCCACCTCCAACCAGTAATGATACTTTATTGTGAGGTATCTCGGTCTTGACTATTGACCGAACTCCGACTTTTTTGCATTGTCCATCGTAGGCTTCTACGAGGCCATCAAGTAGCTCGTCAGCAACTTTGAGTGGATCATTTATGAGTTTTTTCATATATTTGGTCAATGATAAGAGCAAATGAAGTTGTTTGCGGCAAGTTAAAATAGATTTTAATAATTATTATATATCTTTAATCAGCTTATCTGGATTTATTAAACATAGAAGTATATATTAAAGGACTATAAAGTGCTTAAAAAGATATTATCATCACTTCTTTATCTAATAATAATCAATCTAAATGCCAAAGGCATTGAAGATAAAGATGACTCTGTCTCTAATATTCTTGATTTACCTGATTGGACCGCAGCTATATCAGCTTATAACGATGGATTATCCGATGTCGCCGTTAATATACTAGCAAAAATTAATGCAAGGCCTGATTTATCCAATAATGATGAAGCACGAGTCAGATCACTACTTGTTGAAAACCTTGTGAGGGCTGGGAGATACCAAGAGGCCATTGATACGATAAAAGGTGATGAACTTAAATTCTGGCGTGGCATTGCTTACGCTGGCCTTGGAAAAGTGAACAAAGCTTTACCACTAGTTGAAGAATACTTAATCAATCCCGACTCACCATTACATTCAAGTTCAGTGTTGAGCATTACTTCTGCATACGAATCATTAAAAATGAATAACAGGGCTCTTGAAGTTATTAAAGATTCAGTCACAAGGAATATTGAAACTGGAAAGAACATACCAATCATAAAATTCAAATTAGCAAGCCTATACCTATTAGAAGGTAAATATGATGATACGATCAAATCAATCGACTCTATTAATTCAAACAAAAAGCAAATTGATAATTTAAAAAACTTAATACTCTCCAAAGCACACTTCAAACTTGATAAACTTAAAGAATCTGAAGAGATCCTTCGAAAAGTTGAAATCGAACCGAATAAAAGAACTCCCCAACTACACATATCAATTGAATTACTTAGATTCGATATTCAATACAATTTAAATAAGGTTGAGAATGCAATATCGACAATCCGTTCAGCAATTGAAAGTGCTCCAAACGATTGTGACACTTCAATTCTTTTCGAAAAACTCTTATTCGCTAATGATACATTCAGTGACCAAATTGACTCAATTCTACAAACTTGGATCAAATCTGAGAACAAAGAATTATCCAGGAACTCTCAATACTTTTATATTAAAAAAAACAAAACAAAAGAGCCTGTTGAAGCGATAAGTACTCTTAAAAAACTTTCCATTGAAAATGATGATATCTCTCTGAAGTCTAAAATTTTACAGTCTAGAATACTTATTGAACAAGGGAACATGCAAGAAGCTATAGAAACATTGTCTCCACTAGAAAATTCTGTAGAAAATAAATCAACCAAATCTGAGATTAATTTCTTGCTCGCTGAAGCCCATAAAGAGAACAAGGATTTAAGATCTGCTACCGAAAGTTATCTTAACATTACAGATTCAACAAATTTAAATGGAGCCGCTTTTAATGCAGCGCTTGCCGATTTAATGGATTCAGAAATTGACCATTTAATTGATCCTCAGATTTTAACAAAAGTAAAAGATAACTATCTCAAAGGCAATTTAATTCTCGAAAGAGGCTTATTATTGGCTGCTGAGCAAAACGCTAATGCAAAAAAGGCTATTGAAGAATTCATAGATCTATACCCTAAGCATGAAAGAATTGCTGAGGCTCATTTAGCGATTACAAGCCTTATCCTCTTGGAGTCCCCTGTTGATTTTGAACTAGCAAAAGCCTCATTGGTAAAAGCAAATAATCATGCGGTCAAAACAGTCGACAAAGAAAGATTAGATTATCTTAGGTTTTGGTTAGAAGAGAATTCTTCAAACCCACAATCAGCGAGCACTATAGCCGATGAATTTGTAAAAAAATGGCCAAATTCATCCTATTCTCCTGAAATAAGAATGAGACAAGCTGAGCTATACTATACAAGCAAAGATTTCTCAAAAGCGTTATTAAATTTTGAAAAACTATATACGGACTATCCAAATTCAATTCTTGCAACGAGAGCAAGATATTATGCTGCCCATGCAGCAAGGTTAACGCTTACTGACGAAGGAATTTCAAGAGCCTTTAGTTTATTTCAAAAAGTAGCAGACAGCGATGATGCACTTTCTGAAAAGGCAAGATTAGAACAAGCTAAAATTAAATTGAATAAAAACCATAATGACGAAGCAATTATCATATTAGACGCTATAATTAAATCAGAATCATCTACAAAAGTTAAAACCTCAGCCCTCATGTTAAAAGGAAAGTCCTTATACGAATTAGGTGCAACGAGCGCAGACAAAATCACTGAGGCGATCAGAACATTTGATCAAGTTTTATCAATGCAAGATTTGAAAATCAACGTGCGAAATGAAGCCATTTTCCGCAAAGCAAAATCATATGAATTTATCGCACAAAACACTAAGTCTCTTGAATTATACTATCAAATATTAACAGCGCCTCGCCCCCCTCTGTTACAAAATGAACGACCAGAAATGATTTGGCATTATAAAGCAGGATTTGAATGCATAAGAATCCTAACTACAAGAGGCACCCCGCAAGATTTAAGAGCGGCTGTAATAATATCAGATCAGCTTTCAGAAATGAATGGACCACGATCAAGTGAAGCAAGAGCCATTAGCGAAAGATTGAAATTAGAGAACTTTATATGGGATGATTAATGAAATTATCTTGATTAAGAAAATCTCTCTGTGAGGAATTGATGAATCCCATCACCATATAATAACATTGTCATTATTGTCAATGTGGTTGCCAAAATCATAACGACACATGCAAGTAAAAATCTCCTGTAATTGCTTTTCCCTTCCAAAAAGAAAAAGGCAATAGATGACAAAATAATGCATGCTAAAAGTCGGACTAAATCTACTAAGTAAGTGTTTGAAGGATAACTTGAACTTCTCACAGACATAAAATCAGAGAAAGCCCAAGTACATAGCAAAAACAACGTGCTGAAACCGATTAAAATTATTATTCGAAAACGATTATTCATAAATCTTTCTTTGAAATTTCATTATTGTTTTATAGCAGGAAAATCATGTTAGAACAAAGTTTAAGTCATCTTTAGTCAATCCAGACATAACTGGCCGATCTTCATCAATAGACATATCTATAAGGTTCATTTTTTTCTGCTGAAGTGAAAGGATCTTTTCCTCGACCGTATTTGAAGCAATCAACTTGAAACAGTTAACCACTTTACATTGACCTATTCGGTGCACCCTATCAGTTGCTTGATTTTCAACTGATGGGTTCCACCAAGGATCAAAGTGAATAACTGTATCAGCAGCGGTTAGGTTTAATCCATATCCGCCTGCTTTCAATGAAACCAAAAAAACGGGTGTATTATTATTTGGATCTTGGAAACTATTAACTAATCGATTCCGATCTTTGCTTGAAATTCCACCATGTAATAAAAGTGAAGAAATATCGATAGAATCCAAATGACGTTCAATTATATTAAGCATTTTCACAAATTGAGAAAACACAATAATTTTACCGCCTTGATTAATAGCATTTTTAATAATCGGTTCAAGCAGACAAACTTTTGAAGAAACAAATGTATTGTCAATAGGTGCAGCAAAAAGATTAAGATCGCAACAAGCTTGTCTTAACCTTAGAAGAAGAGTTAACACTTCCATACTTTCGTTCTGAGTCTTCTTTGAATCAAAAAAAGATCCAATCAGCTCCTTACCTTGAAGCAATAAATTATTGTAAATAGTTCTCTCTTTATCGTTCAGTTCACAATATATAATTTTCTCAACCTTATCTGGCAATTCTTTGAGAACATCAGATTTAACCCTTCTTAATATGAAGGGTGATACCTTCTTTTTAAGATTACCTAAAGTGGAATCATTTGTATTAGATGATCCATATGAATTGATGAAATTCATTCTCGACCCAAGGTAATTTGGATTAACTATATTCATCAAACTCCATAAATCTTCAATGTTGTTTTCAATTGGTGTACCAGTTACTGCAATTTTATAAGTAGAAGATAACAATTGAATAGATTTAGCCGTTTTTGTTAACGGGTTTTTAAAAAACGAAGCTTCGTCTGCAACAACGATAGAAAAATTTATTTTAGATAAATCATCAACATCAGAAATCAATGTTCCATATGTCGTTATAGCTATATCATTGTCATTAATAGATTGCGAAAGATCTCCCCTTTTGGGCCCATGATGAACTATAAATTTGAAAGAGGGTAAGAACTTTTTAATCTCTTTACTCCAATTATGAAACAATGATGTGGGGCAAATTATTAAAGAAGGAATTTTATTAACATCTATTGAACTGATAAGTGCTAATATTTGAATAGTCTTCCCTAAACCCATTTCGTCGGCCAAAATAAATCCACTATTCATTGCTAATCTTTCTGACATCCATTGAAGCCCAACCTTTTGATAATCCTTTAACTTACCATTAAATCTTTTAAAAAGATGATCATCAATGAGAGAACAATTATCGTTAAAACCAAGACCAAACTTGGATAAATTTTCTTTTATAAATATAGCCTCTCTTCCATGAACTTGCCTAATTACTGAATCACCAGAGACTGTTTGGTCTGTCGTTGATAACTCAAGGGAATTAAACAAGTCAGAAGAACCCATTAAATCAAGGGTAACGTTTTTCCCCTCCCTCTTTTTAATTGAAGGAGTTCCCCTACTTATAAGTTCTCTAACTTCTCTTTCATTTAATCTAATTCCACCAGGAGATATAAATTCCATACCAAACTCAAACCAATCAGACCCACTCTTTTTTAATATCGCTTTAGGTTGAATCAAATCGATATTATTTGCTAAGGCATGAAACCGTTGACCTAATTCAACTTCTATCATTGAATTAGCTAATAACTCATTCAATTTAGAGCTGTGAAAATTCAATATCTCAGCATTGCTACTAAGTATGGACTTATACTGCCTTACTAATGTGTCAACACCATCAACAATGGAGGAATATTCCCTTTGAAATTTGTTTTCTATTGATAACGAGTCTAAAAATCTGTTTTCAACAGGTAAATTAAACTCCGAGGAGCTCCTGTAGGAAAATGATGTTATAACAGTCAAATTATTCAATGATCCTTCAACTGATAGTTTAATATCAGGTTCATTAGAAAAAAGTTTTTCCCGATCAAAAACTGTATTGGAAAAATCGATACTAAAATATTTTCGTATCGAATCAATTTTAGACTTAAATGATCTGAGGTCTGTTTTTAAATAGACTGAATTTTCAAAGTTTTTAAATAGTTGCGACAGGTCACTTTCATAAACATTCATTGATTCATCAACAACCATTGGCATGGCTACCAATGACAAAGAATTAA
>CABXDI010000035.1 GCA_902510815.1 uncultured Verrucomicrobiota bacterium
GAAACAATCGAACTTAAACCGACCATCGTTGTTGCGACGAAAACTCCAAAAGTTGCTAAACAACTAATGCCAAGCATTGAATATATTGGAGCCGATTCAATAGAAAATAAGCAAACCTTTGAATTAGTAGATTCATTACAATATATTCCAGGAGTCACAATTGTTCAGACTGGTCAACAAGGTGGTGCGGCTTCATTATTTGTTAGAGGCCTTGAGAGTAATCATGTCGTAACCCTTCTTAATGGCCGCAGGCTAGCACCGGGCCTAGCGGGACTTTATAATATTGAACTTTTAGGAACTTCATTCTTGGAGTCTGTGCAACTGGCAAAAGGTCCAGTCTCAAGTCTATATGGCAGTGATGCTATCGGTGGAGCCCTTGACTTAAGAATGTCAGATGCTCGGTTCGTATCAGCCAAAAATAATTTAGAGCTATTTACCGAAGCAGGATCCTTTGACACTTTCCGGGGTGGCTTAAAATATCAAACTAAAGAGGACCGTGTTGGCATTGTAATGGATGCTTCATACTTGCACACAGATAACGATCGCCCATTCAGTCAGTTTGAAAACTTAACGCTCAGAAATAATATTTCCTATGAAATATCAGACAACATTGATTTCGATCTTCTAAGCTTTTATCAAGGCAGTGATTTGCAGGTACCTGGATCCGAACTGGGAGGATCTTTCCCGGAGCCACAGATAAACGTAAACGAAAGTAGCCTAATTTCACCACGATTATCAATTGCTGAAAAAAATTGGAACGCGCAAATTTTTTTCAGTCGAACAGCTAGTGAGCTTGAAGCCACTCAAGATGTTTTTCAACAAGATAATATATTAGAACAAACAGGCAATGAAATTGAAGCATTAGTCAATTACAGTGTTCTAGATAATTTAGTCTGGACATTAGGTTCAGGGTACTACAATTACGAATTTTCTAGAACGCCAATAACTCCAGGGCCTTTTAATAAACCTAGTAACAAACGTTTCGGTTATGGCTCTATTTTCGTTCAAGCCGATCACTTTTTTACTAATGGTTATAACTTGATTGCTAGCGCTCGTTGGGATGAACACGATTCATTTGAAAGCACTGGCACTTACTCTATTCAAATGAGTAAAGAAATTCTCTCTAAGAGTACTTTATTTAGTAAAATATCTACAGGTTATAAGGCTCCAAGCGGACAGGACTTTGTTTATCTTGATCCATCAGTTGATCCAGATTTAATTTTGCCAGAGGAAAGTTTCTCTTGGGAAATAGGAACAAAACATTCTTTTGCTAATGAATCTGGTTTCATTTCCCTCAGCTACTTTAATTCTGATATCGATGGACTTGTCGACAGCATAGGTTTCCCAGCATTTCCTGCGCAAGTTGATACCAAAACTCAAGGAATTGAACTCGGTGTAACTTACAGCATTAATGAACATCTTTCAGCCTACATGAATTACACTTGGCTAGATGCATTCATTACTGATGGCTTATATTTCGGTGGTTTTGCTGGGTCCCCTGGTGATCGCCTCACTCGAAGACCTGAACACACTGGCTCAGGAGGAATAGCCTACAAAAATGATACATGGAAACTTGGAGCAGAAATCCACGGTGCAAGCAATCGACTCGATAGCCCTGGAGTAACCCTCAAAGATTATTCAACTGTAAGAGCTTACGGTAGTTGGAAATGGAGGCCAAACGTTGAAATTCATGCCCGAATTGAAAATGTTTTTGATGAACTCTATCAAAGCACCCGCGGATATACTGCAGCAGGAACAGGTATCTATGCAGGCCTTAGAATCGACTTTTAGTAATAAAATTCAAAGGTTCTCGTAATTTAATAATGCCTTGGATTCTGAATCTAGTTCTTTAAGCAAATCTTGATTAAGATCAGACAAAAGAGGTAAATGAGATCCTGTACTAGCAACTCCAGACAATGATACTGCATGATGCAAAACAGGAATAGGACCATGCTCATTCCGGAGATCTTCAAGACCCGTGAACTCTGAGCGGATGGTTTCCGCGCCTTCAATGTCTCCAGATTTAATCAGTTCAAGCATCTTCATAGACTTACTTGGTGCAACACAAACACAACCTGAAGTATAACCAACAAGTCCAAAACCGTTTAAATGTGTTATGGCAGGCTGTTCTCCAATACCACTTACAATCATTGAAGGATCAACATACTCAATGAGCTCCTGCAGATAACTATCCTGAGCAGTATACTCACGAACTACCGCATATTTGATCCATGAAATAATATCATCCTTCACGAGTTCTGATACAACCTTAGGTGATATATAGGCCTTATCTTTTATATAAAGAACAACCTTTAAGCCAGACCTCTCAACAAAATGCCTTACGGCCATCGCTATCCCTTTTGAACTAGCTGGAAATAATGTAGGTAATATCATAGCCATCGGGAAACCAGATCCCTTAAGAATATCAGCCTGGTCGACAATGTTACCATAGAAGGGGCCAACCGATGGAATAACAAGAGTATGATCACCTGATATTGACTCTAACACCTCCAAAAGTTCTGCATATTCTGAAACAGCAATATTATATAAATTGGCATTTCCTCCATACAATAGTATTCGAACGCCACCTCTTTCAAGGTGGGTTACAAGCTTACCATTTTCCTCAACGTTGATACTTAGATCTTCATCTCTACACAAAGGAGGAACAGCTATTACTGACTTAGATAAATATGAAAGGTCCGAGATTTGATTAATCATAACGACATTTTACAGGTGCGACAAACCTAGAGGCACTTCTAAAAAATTTAACCGAGGATATAAAGTAACCCAAGAAGAATAACAGCAAATATTGCCGCTCTTCCGATTGGAAATGCACCGAGTCGCGCATCCTCATAAAAAGCCTGCTGCTTTTCTAGTAAGTCATTTTCTTCTAAACCTCTGGCCTTCCAAAATGGAGTCATCACCATAACCAAAATTCTTGAAGGTGCAGATTTAGTGAATCGACCAATCCAGCCTATAAAATTCACAATAAAGAAACGATGTGTTTTTTCATTAGCAGTATTTAAAAATCGATCCGCTCCTCGGTAAAAGAGCCTTCCTCCGCGACGGTATAACCAGTCAGTGTCTAATACGATGGTGTCGGTTCGCTTTAGCCACTTGATCCAAACAAAGAACGTTAGCGCTGAAAGCAATAATAGCTGCATCTGCGTGACCACCTTAGCGAACTTCCAAGCTGTGAAGTGGTGGACATGACCATCGACATCAACCACGTCCAGTGCGAAGGCCGTTACATTTTGAGCATGAGGGAGAATCGAATAAAGCGGGCCTGGAAATAGACCAAGAAAAATACAAAAGAAAGCCAAGATTAGCATGCCACCAATCATAGACTTTGGTGCCTCTTGCACGCGGTGACCACGGTCCTTGGCAAAGAAAACGAAGTAAGGAAACTTGATACCCGCATGCAAAAACACTCCAGCTGAGGCAATTTCTAGAATCAACCAAGGAATAAAAAGTTTTTCGTCAGCGGCACCGTAAAGAATCATGGTCTTCGAAGTGAACCCACTGGTCAGCGGTACCGCCGAAATAGCCAGTGCACCGATGGTGCCGAGCCAAAGACTCCAAGGCATCGACTTGTAAAGTCCACCAAGCTCAGTGCACTTACTCATGCCGACTCGGTAGAGCACAGCACCAGCCGACATCCAGAGCAACGACTTGTAGATGATGTGGCAAAAGGCATGAGCCACTGCCCCATCCAAGCATATAGCTGTTCCCACCCCGACCGCGCAAACCATAAAGCCAACCTGATTAATAATTGAGTAAGCTAAGATACGCCGCATATCGTTCTCCAGTAAGGCGTATATGATTCCATACAGCGCCATGACACAACCAACTACCATGAGAATCTCCCAGCCAGGAAAGCCACGGATCAAAGTATAGACCGCCGTCTTAGTCGTGTAAGCCGACAAAATCACCGAGCCAGTGATGGTACCCTCGGGATATGCATCGGACAACCAAGCCGAGAATGGCGGAGCTGCTGCGTTAACCAAAAATCCTAATAAGATAAGCCATGTACCAGCATGTCTGCCAGTCTCAGGATCGAAAGCATTGAAGGCAATTGAAGCGTTTTCATGGAAGGTAATTACAATTCCAGCGAGAAGGAACAGGCCTCCAATTATGTGAACCAAAATATAACGAAATGCTGCTCCGTAGGAACGTTTGCTGCGGCGCGCAAGGATCAACATTGTTGAGGCGATAGCCATGATCTCCCAGAAAATGTAAAGAGTAATCAGGTCACCAGCGAATACCGCGCCCAAGGCTCCACCTATGTACATCAATGCCGAAACATGCTGAGTATTATCGCGTAGATAGAAAGCGTAGATGAAGGCCGCTGTGGCATTGATTGTGAAAATAAAGCCAAATGCTTTGGCCAGCTTGTCGGAGCGCAACAAGGTCATCTCGCCAAAGTCGGCTAGCCAGCTAACATTAAAGAAATTTCCTAGAGGTAGGGCATAAACCGCAAGCAGCGCGAGCAACGGCAACAAAATAACGTAGATGCTCTTAGCGCGACCCTTGAATAAAGGAACGAGTAGCGCACCAAGAATAAGCACTAAGGCAGGGTGAACAGTCATCGTGACCCCCCTTCCCTTTTCTTAGTCACTTTACGGGTTGCCTTCTTCGCTATTTTTTTCTTAGTAGACTTCTTGGCTGCCTTCTTTACGATATTCTTCTCAGGTGGCGAATTATTATCATCAGTCTTTTTCTGTTCGTAAAAGTTAGTCGACACCTTCAGCCACAGTCCGAGCCCCTTGGCTGCAAAGATCATCAAAGTACAACTCACAAAGCCAAGCAAAGCATAAAAACCAAACCAACCGTCAACCCCAAACTTTCCACCACGTTTAAGTACTGTAAGTTCCAAAAGCACAGAGATTGCGCAACCTCCCAATAGTAAGCGCATCAGCAACTTCTTGGTTGATTCCCGGTAAATCCAGTCAGTCTCTTTATCAGTTGGCATTAGTATTAGATTGTACTATTTATTTGATAATTAGTCCTGCAAGCTCGATAAACAGGCTGGGGTTAAAGAATGAAATCACCGAAAGCAAAGCGGTGATACAAAGCGGAATAAGACAGGCCAAGGGAGCCTCCTGACGGCCACCTTCGTAAAGAGATTCCTCCGGACGGCAGAAAAAAGCACGGTAAACAATCGGCAAAAAGTAACAGGCATTGAGAATCGAGCTGACAAGAAAAATAACTAGCAAAGCGATCTTCCCGGAATCAACTGTACCGTCCGCCCCGAGATCAACTGTACCCATAACTAGGTACCACTTAGACACTAAACCCCCAGTAAATGGGAGACCAATAACACTTAGCGAACCGATTGCAAAAGCAGTCATGGTAATTGGCATCTTGCGACCAATACCGACCAACTCACTAACGTACTTCTTATGCATCGTCACATAAATCGCTCCAGCACAAAAGAAAAGAGTGATCTTACCGAAGGCATGCATAGCAACGTGTAGAATACTTCCAGTCACGCCAAGTGAGGTGAGTAACGACACTCCTAGTATTATATAACTAAGCTGGCCAATAGTAGAGAAAGCGAGCCGGCGCTTCAGATTGTCTTGAGTGAGCGCGATCAGTGAAGATGTAATGACTGTGAAGGCGGCAATCCAACTCACCACGACGGCCACATTCAGGTCCCTAAGCAAGTCTATACCGAACACCCCGGTAAATACGCGTATGACACAAAAAACACCAACCTTAACCACCGCCACGGCGTGTAATAGAGCGGAGACCGGAGTCGGCGCCACCATGGCATTCGGTAGCCAAGAGTGGAATGGCATCAGACCGTTCTTCGCAAAACCGAAGGTGAAGGCAAGAAGTAAAATTAAACCTGCGCCTGAATCAATGTTCGTAGTCAACAAACTTCCATCAGTAAAGTTGATATCCCCTCCTTTTTTCCAATAACAATATATCATTGCCGGAAGAACAAATGCAACAGAAGTCCCAAGCAAATGGCTTAGATAAGTTCTTCCACCCGACCTCGCTTCCTTATCACCGTGATGGGTCACAAGTGGGTAAGTAGAAAGAGAGAGAATCTCATAAAAAATGTAAAGAGTGAGGAGATTCCCTGCAAAAGCAACACCAATAGTTGCTGAAAGTGAAAGTGCAAAACAGGCAAAGAATCTTGTCTGGTCGTGCTCTTTTAAACTGCGCATGTATCCGAGAGCATAAAGACTCGTAAGTATCCACAAAGAAGAGGCCACAATAGCAAAGAGTATGCCGAGCCCATCCACCCTAAACTCGATCGGAATACCTTCTATAATTTCGCCAAAAGAAAAATACAGAATCTTACCTTCTCTAATAAGAGGTAGCATGAGAAGAACAAGACTAAATTTCACAATAGCCGCAAAGAAAGTTACCCCCTCTCTCGCATCTGGTTTTCTTCCCAATAAGATGATGGCAGGAACCGCCACAAGCGATACAAGCCAAGCAAAGAATGGAATTAAACTAGATTCTAAATCTGCCATTTAACCGTTAATCATTTTTAAAGCATTACTAATCCAAGAAAATAAATTCTTATTCATTATTCCAAGAATCAGGACTGAAAGAGCACTTATGAATAAGGGTATCAGCATCGAAGCTGGTACAGACTTTATTCCTTCAGCGGGTATCATATCAATGTCCGCAACGGAAACCTCTTCTTTGATCCCTTTAATCTTACCAAAATAGGCTCTCTCAAAAATTTTGAAGAATATTACTGCATTAATCAGACTCGAGAAAAGCAGCGCTACTACAAATTCCCAATGCCCTGATTCTATCCCACCACTTATCAAATACCATTTACTAAAGAAGCCACAAGTCGGAGGTAATCCAATCATTGATAAACCACCAATAGTGAAACCAATCATGGTAAGCGGCATCTTTCTAAAGAGGCCATCAAAAGCATTAAGACGACTCTCACCAGTTCTAATGATTACAATTGAAGCGGCAATAAAGAGACAAAAGGTCATCGCCGCATCAGACAAAATATGATAAAAAGCACCAGCTTGACCAGTCAGGCTATTTAACCACGCCCCACCCACCATGTACCCAACCTCGGCAATGATAAGATAGGTTAGCATTTTCTTTATGTCGTTTCTCGCAAGAGCAAGAAAAGAACCAGCCACGATGGCTACAACTGACATCCAAACAATCAATTCACTCCATACACTGTCTTCTGAATAAACAAAATCAGCCCCAAACAACCAGAGCATCACTCTTATCATTACATAGACCATAACTTTGGTCATTAGAGGAGCCATGAATGTTCCCGTCATGCTTGGAGCATATGAATAGGCGTTAGGCAACCAACCATGAAGAGGAAAGAGAGCCATCTTCGTCCAAACTCCAAGCATTATAAGTATGAAGGCGACTATTATACTTTGACTTGTCCACAAATTTTCATTCTCAAGATAGGTATGAATATCATCAATATTCAGCGTTCCCGTTTTGATGTACAGATAACCAACTCCGAGCAAATAAAATGAAGCACCTATGGTACCCATAATAACATAATTAAAACTCGAAAGAGCGGCCCTACGGTTACCCATTGCAATGAGCGCATAACTAGTGAGCGATGTAATCTCTATGAGAACATAAAGGTTGAAGGCATCATTGGTCATTATAATCCCACAAAGACCAACGATTAACAATTGAATCAAAGCATAAAAGAAAGGCCCCTTCTCTCCCACCTCTGCAGGAACTCTGGTTTTTGAATAAATGGTATTTATGAATCCAACGAGCGTCACCGCTAATACAATTAGAGCAGCAAGAATATCAATTCTTAGCTCAATACCAACCTCATAACCAGAACTAGGGTCCCAACCTCCCATCCGGTAACGAATATCCCCTGCCTTTATACTTAGAACCTTCAGCAATAAAAAAACGGAAAGAATCGAGGAAATACCGAGAGAAATCATGCTAACGATCCATGCATTTTTGGAATTTCCTTTTCCGAAAAGAACACAGACTAAAGCTCCAAATAATGGAGACAATAAAAGGAGGATGGGCAAATGATCAGTCATATCCCCCTGGCCTTAGTTGGTCTAAAATTTCGTCTTCCTCCAAAGTTCCAAATGAACCATGAACCTTCTGTGAAATAGCCAAAGCTAAGCCCAGAGTACTAACACCGACAACGATTGCAGTCAGCATCAAGACATGTGGCAGAGGGTTGGCAAATTTATTTTTATCTATGACGTGGTGTTCTTTCTTGGATCCATGATGTGAAGAAGCTTCAGAGGCAGAATCAAGATTTTCATTCTGTGCATGCTCCACATGATCTTTTTCACCATGATGAGAAATTATAGGAATATTAGCATCGGCTTTAACGCCTACTGAGACGTAGAGCAAAATTATGGCCGTTTGAAAAATAGCCATTCCTATAAGTTTTTTGATAAGATTATTTTTTGTAATCATCGCATACAAACCAATCATCATCAGAATCACATAAATCCAATAGTTGAACTTTGGAACAATGGAATCTTCTAAGAATGACGCGATAATTATATCCATAGATTAAAGTCCTTTATCGAGACGCCCTTTGGTTGAGAGGTTAGAAAACATAGAAAACATGATAGCAGTGACGGTAAGCGCGACTCCTATTTCGACGGCAAGCATGCTATGAGACCGAGCCATTTCAACTCCACCAGGTAGAATTGAGTCTAACGCAGAGTAATTCAAAAATTCGCTACCCATCACTAAACAAAGAACACCCCATCCCACATAAATAAAAATACCTAAGGCAGCGAAAACCAATGTTCTCTTTTCACTAAAACAGCTTTTGGCTCTTGCTAGCCCGTATGCTAATGCAAGAAGTATATAACTAGCTCCCAGCATTACACCACCCTGAAAACCACCACCCGGACTATGGTGTCCATGAGCAACAACATATAAAGCAAACAGCTGAATAAAAGGAAGTATTAAACTACAAGTCATTCGAGCTAATAGCCCTGCCCCCTCATCGCCTACTTGATTCTTGGGAATTGACTCATTACTCCCATAAGTTCTAAGAACGGCGATAATACCTATCCCTGCGATAAATATAACCACAGTTTCGAACATCGTATCATAGCCTCTGTAGTCAGCAAGCACGGCAGTAACCATGTTGGGAACCTTGGTTTTTTCTTCAGTCTTCTCGATATAAAAACTCGAGACTGGCCCACTATTGGCCGGAGAATCTTCATCACCCCAGTTTGGGAAATCTTTTGTCGCAGACAGTAAAAGAAAGCCAACAATAATAACAGAAAGTAATCCAAAAAATTTCATGCAGCTTAATCCTTAGACCTCCTCGTAGTGGAAAAAACTGTGGCTATCATTATTACAGTGGACACACCTGCTCCAACTGCAGCTTCAGTGAAAGCAACATCAACTGCTCCCATTTCAGCCCACAACAAACATATTAGAAAAGAATAAATTCCAAAAACCATGGATGCTCCTAATAGATCTTTAACGCGCAATGCTATCACTGCGGTAACGACCAGAAAGATCAATATAATTATGTCAAATTGCCAAATCAATGATTGTCGTACTTTAAATTTATTATTTCTTAACTCTCTTCTTAGTTGCAGTCTTCTTCTTAGCCACAGACTTCTCTGATAGAGAATCCTTTAAAAATGGACCTCCAAGATCATTTATTTTAGTTTTCTTATCTTTAGAAACGGGAATAATTCCATCATCGTAACCAGCTTTCATTAAAAGGTGAGTACTTGTAGGGCTCGTAAGCATAATAAGCACGGCTATGGCTAGAATTTTAATAGCGACTAGAACGCTACTTCCTTCGAAATCACCAATCACTTGAATCGCCATACCACTCATTATCAGAATAGTGGATAATGTGTCACCTTTCCCCGCCGCATGCATCCTAGTATAAAAATCTGGAAACCTTAATATCCCGATGCTAGCCCCCAAAAAGAAAACCAATCCTGAGAGAATCAAAATAATGCTGAATATGTTTAATAATTCACTCATCAGCATCACCTCCTTCTTGAGAAACTTGACCATAAGCCGGTCTTGTCCTGTTAAAATATCTTGCAGCAGCTAATGAACCTAAAAAATTTAAAGCCGCGTAGGCTATAGCAAAATCAACAAACATTGCAACATTGTGAAAGAGTGCACCTATTATAATTAAGAGCACTGCGGTTTTAGTTCCTATGACATTGACAGCAACGATTCTGTCAATCGCTGTGGGTCCTACAACGATTCGATACATAATGGGAAGCATCATCAAAAAAAGTGCTATGCCCGAGCAAATTAGAATGAAATCCATTTTAAACATTACAACTACTCAGCAAAAACGTTTTTCACTCTCTGCGCCATGCTACTAACTAATCCTTCTGCTGCATGGTCACTGATGGCATGAACAGTAAACATATCTTTATCGATATCCAAAGTCACGGTTCCTGGAGTCAGCGTGATTGATTGAGCTAAGACATATTTTTCAAAATCTGTTTCGAGACCCGATCTAAAACGTACAATCTGAGGTTGAATCTGATCATTGACTTTAGATGAAAACGAGATCCTAAGAACGTGAATGTTAGCCAAGACTATCTGCCACAATAACCAGATTAAATATCCTGGAAAACGAGCCAACTGCTTAAGTCTGTGTATCAATTTCGCTGAACGATTTTCGAACAAAAAATCTGAGGAAAGCCATGCAACAAGTGCACTGGAAATAACACCGAGCCCAATATGAAAAGGGTCAATTAACCCAGATAGAACTATCCAAGTTATTAATAATAATAGAAAAACTAAGGCCCTGTACATTACGCTTACAATGTCTCAATTAAGAATCATAATAGCTAACCTTTAGGGAGTTTTTTTCAAGAATTATCGAAAAATTAACGACCGTCAGTCTTAAAAGGACTAGCAGGAAGACCCTCCTTATTTGAAAGATTGGGATTAACTAATTCATTCCAACCAAACCTTACATTTTTAGGACTAGAAATTGCGTCGGCACTAACCACAACATCTTGCCCATCAATCACTGCCTTAGCAGGTAAAAATTTATTATCAGGTCCTGAAATTGTAAAATTCGATAGTTCATTTCCGTCTCTAGAGACTAAACCGCTACCAGTATTATTGAAAGTTACTCTTATCTTATTCCCCTCCACCGCCATTGATTTATATAATGGCCCCGAAAATGTGATGTCCTTTTTACCATAGTCTTTAGCAAGTGCCCACAAAGCTAATCTTTTACCGACGCCCTGTTTATTTCGCGGATGAATGTCCTGAACATTACCAATATCAGTAATGACGGCCATTCCAGTTCCAGGCACATTAAGCGTAGCTGTCTGCGCTTCCCAAATATCAGGTAAAGCCTCTCCTTTATTATATCTATATGGTGCAATCTGAACGAAATAAAATGACAGATCATCATTATTAAAGACATCTCGCCAACCAGAAATAAGAGCTTTCATTTTATCATTATAAGCCATCCCTTCTCCAACGTTAGATTCCCCTTGATACCAGATCGCTCCTTTAACAGAAAAAGGGACCACCGGAGCAATCATACCGTTGTATAAACCCGTAGGGTTCCCATGATTAAGTTTAGGAATCTGCGGCGGTGATGGAATCCTTCTCCCTTCATCTACAGCGTTTTTAACTGCTTCTGCCCACCTCTGTGCACGATCAACAACCTGATCTAAATCAGTATATCTTCTCACCTTATCAGCTACACCTCTTAAGCTTGGGACAGCGTCAAAACCGGACACCGGTGTCCAAGGTTCTATTCTAGTGCCACCCCATGCTGAACCTATTAGTCCTATCGGAACTTTAAGCTCATTATGGAGATGCCTTCCAAAATAATAAGCCACTGCAGAAAAATTAGGAATGTTCTCAGGACTACATTCCTTCCAAGAAGCATTACAATCTGACTCTGGAAAAGAGGATGCCTTTTTAGGAACATGAAAGAGCCTTATAGCTGGAAATTTAGCATTAGAGATCTCCTCACCTGGATTATTAGAGGCTTTAACAGACCACTCCATATTAGATTGACCTGAACAAACCCATACTTCTCCTACGAGAATATTTGATAAAACAACTTCATCATTTGGAGAAGATATCTTCATTTCATAAGGGCCACCGACTTTTAAAGGATCCAGATTAATGACCCACTTACCATTCTCAAGAGCCTTCGTTTTCTTGACCTGACCCGCTATTGAAACTGTCACTTCATTTCCAGGATCATCTTGACCCCAAATTGGAGATACAGAATCACGCTGCAGAACCATATTTGAACTAATAACTCTTGGCAATTCAAGGCGCGCATGAGCCGGCAAGCATAAAAGACTAAGTATAATAACTAGTGTGAAATTTTTTGTCTGCATATAAATTTATGATGGTTAGTTTAAATCTAAATTACAAGACTAGACTCTACTTAAACAAGAAAAGGATTTTAATCATTCCATGGTTCCTCTTTAACCAATAATCGTAAAAGCTGGCTTCTTCCAAGTAACTTTATAGAATCATTAATTTGAAATCTCACGGTTTCAGTTCCATCACCATTATTAATTCTTCCTCTATATTCGACCTCCTCGGAGTCCCACCGCTTAAGATCATTTGATTGCTGAACGGAAAAATAAACCTGATCGTGACCAATAGCCTGAATAAATTCGAGGCGCAATTCCTCATTACCATCCAGTTCAACACTTACGCTAGATTTATCTTTCTCAAGAGGATTTGTATTCTCAAGATACTCTATAATAGAAAGCCTACCGTCCCCGTCATTATCTTCTAGCAATTTGAGGCCTCCATTTTCGTTGACCCAAGAAGAAATAGAAATAAAATCGCTCGAACCAGGCGAACCACCAACATTTTTACTAGTTCGCCAACTTTGCGCTTCAGATGGATTATTGATTCCAGGCATCATCAAAGTTAATGAATAACCACTAGTATCAGCACTAACTGGCCATGGCCGGTCATCTTTATATGAAAAATCTGAAATTATAAAATTTGCAGAATTGTACAAAGTGATCCTTTCACCAGCATTAGACAGCTTATTTGTACCATCATTTTGAATAAAAGAGCGATTCAGTAATACGCCATTTTGTAATTCACCATATCTCTTGGTAAATGCTGCTGTATTGGAAGCTAATACTATTCGTGAATCCGGGGCCAGGGTCGTTCCGAAAGGGATAGTAAAATTAATTCCATTAACAAATCGGACATCACTTAAATCAAGAGTTTTTGAATCACTTAAATTTATCAATTCGATCCATTCAAACATTGATGCATCTGAGAAACCGGCGTTTATCTCCTCATCGTTTGGGGACAAAGGATGATAGTGCACTTCACTAATAGCTAAATTTTCTGGACCAGCAGATTCAATAGACCCATTACCATTGACCGAATAACTTGCTGACCCAACTAGTTCTCCACTAAAACCAATGCCCTGCAAAGTGTAATCGTTAGAGCCTGATGAAACTGGTAAGTTAACCTGCCAACTATTATCGTCGACCCATTCAACATCTAACGCCTCACTAGATCCAGCTAATCGTATTTCCCGAACATCAACCCACGCATCACCACGAACTGAAACAGTAGACTTATTGGTATTTGTACCACTATTACTAGTTACCTTAAATGAAACTTTGGAGACTGCATTATTAATAAGATTCCTAACATGGTTCGATCTAGAACGTATATAACTGGCATATCCATTCAAATTTTCAGAAGGCATAAAATCTGAATAATGTCGCAGCCAAGGAGTCATGTAATCCGAATTAAATGCAGTCTCTATGATATCAAGTAAGTGCCCATAATAAGCGCGCTCATACTTAGGACCAATACCAATGAGTTTATTTAGATCACTACTTGGAGTCACTCCGGAAGTTGCTCCATTAGTAAATGTAAAATCCATATCCCAAGGAAAGTACATTGCCTTTCCATCATTCGGTCTGATGTAAAATATCGCATTATGCCAAGCTCCACTCGGATGAGTAGCATAATTATCTCCAATTCCACCTAAGTTTTGCACAGCAAAAGATCGCAACCACTGATCAACATCAATAACTTCTTCTACTGAGTCCCTATATGATTGCCCGGAAAGTCCCATTGTATTTAACAAATTAATCAAACCAGAATAATCATCTGCATCTCGATTGTTTTTTATTAACCAATGCCAGCGATAAAGTTCCTTATCATCTCCTCCCTGATTCCGCATTGGAACACCAACAACACCATCAGGCTGAGGTAATTTAAGCCCTTCTCTTCCTCCATTAGTCCCGTTCGGGTGATAAATTAATTCAAATTCAAACATCTTTCCATCATCACCATCATCTATGGCATTTTCCAACCATTCATCATCATAACGAGACTTCATTAAAATACCTGAGGTTGCACGATTAGACCTTGGCTGTATGACCCAAGCAAGATCATCATACATTCCAGGTATATCACCTGACCGAGTGACTATATGTTTGATCATAATCTCTCGTTGACTCGATCGATCAATTGCAATCGATCCATGAGCTCCTAAAAATTTGTTATCTGCCGGAAATTTTATATTAAACCCAACCCGACTCTCAGTAGACCGACCTCGTTGACTACTCTTAAGACGAACAGAGCACCCGTAATAAATGATTTCATCATTATGAATGACAGTACAAGGAAGACGATCATTACTCATAACCTCTGTAACATTATGCATAAAGTTTGCATCATCGACGGGCATAATAATACGCAAGTTCGTCGGATACACTGACCCTGATTGTAACTTTGACTTACCATCATCCCAGGGAATCATGGCCCTCGATTCCTTTCCCTCTTTTGGAAAAAAGGATCTAGCTCCAAGAGCATCTACGGCTTCAATGTAAAACTGAGCCCTCGCACCCTTTGATTGACCTGGAATTATTGCTCGATAAATATCGCTGGGCCCAGCAACCATTGGAATTTGACGAAAGGATCCAGAATTCACTGCGTAATGCAAAGTCACATTATCTACGCCTTCGCGATCCTCAATAAGGGCACTAACCTCAACTACCTGATTAATCTGAGGAACGGCTGGATTATGAATAAATTCATTGAAAGTCGGGCCTGAATTTTCCTGATAAACTGAATTTTTTCTACCCGGAGTTCCTCCCCCGTTAGGATCCTCAATAGGTAAAATATCCGTACGTGGAAGACGATTAAAATAGAGCCTTGAATTTAGCTGATTGGATCCGGAAATCCAACGAGCACGAAAACTTATCCTGTATTCTTTTGAGGAACTTATGTTCGCATAACTATTGCCAGATTTTAGAGTCGTCTCAGCGCAATTATGCATATGCTCAGTGGATCCAGAAGCGCTTAAATGTAAGACTTTATTACCCGCAGAGTCGGGGTCATCGACAATATTAAAATGCCTTTGAGTGCCACGCATTCTCCAATGGTCTGCAGTTCCGGAATTGAAGTCTCCGTTCTGTATTAGTTCTTTTTCAGAACCCGTTCCAGGACTTTCAATGACACTAATATCATCAATTAAAATTTCACCCTCATCAAGTAATCCAAAGATGAATTCATGGTATCCTTGAGGATCAGATCTACCATTTACTGCTCGTCCAGTTCTTACAAAATTTTTCCACTTGCCACGGTAAGACTCATCACTCGAAGACCAAGATTCAGGCGCTTCATTATCGGAATATGGGTTTGTTAATTCTATGCTAGAACCTCCTCCGTCAGCTTTTCCTGGCCATCGACCTCCATCAAAATAATGCACCTCATCAGCTGGATTTCCTCTTGCATCGACAAGCTTAATACGTTCCCCTGACCTTGATAAACGTCCTTTAATTCCACCAACAATTCGAATTTCAGGGTGATAAGCCTTCAACTCATTAGGATCCTCAGACAATACTAAAAACTCCTGTGGTCCAAGTATCGTATCTTCAGAAAAACTAAATTCAAATCCATCATCAAATCTCCAGCCTTTAAGGTTAACACTTTTCTGATCGTCACGGTTATAAATTTCAATCCACGTCCTATCAGATGAACTAAAAGGTTTTCCTGGCACAAAGGGTGACACTTCCTTCTCAGCCAATAACTGCACTCCAAACATAATATCACTGCTACCAGGAGAACTCTGATGAACAGAAGCCGATATTCTATTTAGTCCTATCAAAAGAACGTCCTTAGGAATACTTATTGAATTCTCAACTCTGGCCTCTCCTCCACTCGAGGCCCGTGTAGTCGAATTAATCGCACCAGCCGGCATCTTAAATCTATCTACTTCTTTCCCATTAATGTAGAAAATAGCCCCATCATCTATCAAATGTGCTAATTTGAGAGAAGCAATTCCATCAATATCATTTTGAGTAAGATTAAGATCAGTTTCAAAATAGTAAGTAATTACAGGTGCTGCAGGATTAAGTGAAGGTCGAGTTATAGTAGTACCTAACGGTATTTCTTTTGTAGTACTGTCCCAGCCAAGTGGACCAATCCCAAACTTCCAATCTCCTCCTGCTGCATGAGATTGATCTTGCCAGTCATTAGTCAGATCTGCACCTGATTCATTATACCTCCAAGTCGCACCCCAATCTAATAAGGTGACACTCTCGTAAATGGCTTCCGTATCAGGCACTGCTGATTCAGGACGAGGATGATACATAATTTCATTAATCACGATATCTCGCTCAAAAGTAAATTTATTAGAATCACCAAAAGTCGGTGATGATGGATAAAGCCATTCACCATCAAACTCTGAGGACCTACCCCTTAATTTTCCAGTAACCCTCCTCGCATCTATTAACTGACCCGATGGATCAAAAAGAAATAATCTGTCATCATCTCTAGGCGAGAAGCCCAATTTTTTTGCACTCAATGTTATTAAATCTCCAGCGCTAATAACTCCTTGTTCGCTTGTATAAATTCCTCCTCCAGAAAGTCCAATCTGAAAGCCAGCTAATGAAATAGGACTAGAAGTCACATTTTTCATCTCCAATAGAAACCCACCCTCTGCATCATAAGAGGAAAACTCATTAAACACTAAACTTTCTTTAGGAGCAGATGGATCAGCGGGCTCTTCTACTAAAGTTAGACGCAAACCAAACATAATATCAGAACTACCAGGGTTTGCCTGATGAATCTCAACAGAAATCCTATTCGAACCAACGATTAGCGCTGTAGCTGATATCCCAATCGGGTCCTCTAGATTTGGGTCAGTTCCTCTTTCGGCACGAGTCTCTGAAGAAACGATACCCTCTGGCATTTTATGTCGAAACACCTCCTTACCATTTATGTAAACTATCCCTCCGTCATCAAAGAGATGTTCAATCTTGATCTCGGATAAGTTATCAATCTGTGTCTGACTAAGATTAAAATTGTGTTCAAAGTAATTAGTCATTACATAGGGATCATTAAGTAGTGGTCTTTGAAGTTCTGTTCCTAAGGGAGCATCAGGTGGTGAAGTATCCCACCCCAACAGACCAGGTCCTGATTTCCAGTTACCACCAACAGCATGCGTTAAAGTCGCCCAATCTGGATCAAGATCATCAGTCTCATTATACCTCCAAACTGAATCCCAATTAATAAGAGTTGTCTCAATCTTAACGGGAGGGGCCCCAGGAAGAGGAAAATTGGGAAGACCTGGCGTACCTCCGACATTTCGCGAGGCAACCCAATTGATTGGATCAGAATTAGCTGTTTCCTGATTCAACTTAGCCAACGTCACCCCAGATCCGTCAGGGCCAACCGGCCATTCGCCAGAATCATCATAAAATAAAGTATCCATAACTCTACCATCTCGACCTTCAATTCTAAGCAATTCACCTGCATTACTCAAAGCTCCACGAAATGGACCAAAGGAAGATTTTCCGGCCAAATTTTGACTATTAGGATCTGCTGCTACTAGAATGAATCCACGACCTTCAACGACTGTTCCTTCAGGAAAATCAAACTCAACTCCCCCTCTCAATTTCCATCCTGAAATATCAACATTAACCCCGTTAAGATTATGAAATTCGATCCATTCCGAATTCGAAGTACCTTCAGCAGGATTGTAATGAATTTCATTAAATACGAGAATGCTATCTGCCGTTCCTTTAGCATCACCAATGTGATTAAGAAGAAAAATAATAAAAAATGAAATATAGATTAGACGAAATTTATTTCCTATAATATGAGCAAGCTTCATTGATTAATACCTTAATTATAACCAATTAAATCTCAATATTCTATAAATATTGAGCACTCACTTTTAAGCTAAAATTTCAGGTATTACCTTACCATGCACGTCTGTGAGACGGCGATCTATGCTATCTTTTCTAAATGTGAGGCGTTCATGATCAATACCAAGCAAATGCATAATTGTCGCATGAATATCATATACTTCGGTAGGATTATTTCTATCAAGAGGCTTATAACCCCACTGATCACTTTCACCGTGAGTCACTCCACCCTTGATACCTCCTCCACTGAGCCAATTAGTAAAAACAAAAGGGTTATGATCTCGCCCCTTGGAACCTTGAGTCGATGGCATACGTCCAAATTCTGTCGTCCATAAAACTATAGTGTCCTCGAGAAGACCACGCTGCTTTAAATCCTTTATCAAAGCCGAAGCTCCAACAGCCATACCATATGATAATGGACCATGATCCCTATTGATATCTTCATGACTATCCCAATTACGTCGAGGGAAGCCATTATCACACCCCGACCATATCTGAATAAAACGAACTCCACGCTCTAATAGCCGCCTCGCAACTAGACACTTTCTTCCAAAGTGATTTGCTTCCTCATTGTGATTGATTTCCTTAGGCCATGAAGTTCCATCAGGTCGTATCCCATACATATCTTTAATGTATTGAGGCTCTTTAGAAATATTAAGTGCCTCTGGTGCAGTTAGTTGCATTTTAGCAGCTAACTCATAAGATTTAATGCGGGCTTCAAGGCGAGTGTCCCCATCCCTACTCATAAGATGTTTCCTGTTTAATCTAGATAGCACATTTTGCCCATCTGCATCAGCAGTTTGAGTTATGTAATCAGCCCCTTGAGGTGGATTAAGATCAGGGATTGGATTCTCTCTACCAGGGCGAATAATAGTACCTTGATTCTCGGCTGGCAAAAAAGCTGAACCCCAGTTCTTTGGACCATTAGAAGCAAATCCTCGATGATCAGGAAGCACAACAAAAGTTGGTAAATTATCATTCATGCTGCCTAACCCATAACTAACCCAACATCCCATTCCAGGAAAACCCGGCCGATCAAATCCTGTTGATTGAAGATATGTTGCCTGACTATGAACTCCCGTTTTACCTATAAGGTTATGAACAAAGGCCATATCATCTACAACATCCCCCAATTTTGAAACAGTTTCTCCAAGCATTTTTCCACAACCACCGTGAGGTTTAAATTCCCATACTGGTTTCATCCATGGCCCCAAACCGTTTTGAAAAGCCTCAACATGCTCTCCAAAATCCGACTTTTCTCCATGATGTTTTATTAGAGCGGGCTTGTAATCAAAAAGATCAATGTGACTCGCAGCCCCCCCCCATAAACAATTGAATAACACGCTTTGCCTTTGGCCTGTGGTGAGGATGATTAAGTACCCGACCATTAGTAGATGCCCCTAACTTACTCATTCCAATCATGGATGAGAGAGCAATGCCACCCAAACCACCCCCTGATTGCCATAAAAAGTCACGCTTGTTCATATTAATCAATGAACGAAAATTCGTTTAGGTTAAAAATAATTCTGCAAGTTGCAGCTAGGCCGTGTCGCTTCTCGTAAGAGTTCAGTAAATCTAACTCATCTTTAGAGGGAATTCTAGAAAGCGCCATTTCGAATGCTTCTCTAACAGGATTAGAACTCTTGGATACATTCTCTGCGAATCTTTGTGACATCTTGACCATGAAATTATTATTCAAAAGAGCAAGGGCCTGCAAAGCGGTAGTCGTCTCACCTCTTTTATCCACTAACTGTGAAGGATCAGCACAATCAAAAGTATCCATAAATGGTTGCGGTTGAGAACGAACGATGAACCGATAAACAGAGCGTCTGTGGGTTAAAGGATCATCAGGATCATACTTATGATATTGATAGTGTGGAGAATGTTGTGGCTTCTCAATCACAAAATCTTTAAAAGACGGCCCACCCATTTCAAAGTTCATTTTTCCAGAAACAACAAGTACAGTGTCCCTGAGCGACTCTGCATCAAGCCTTCTCCTATTCTGGCGCCATAAATGCTTATTTGAAATATCTATTGCTGCATTACCTTGATGATGATTACTAACCTGCTTATAAGTCGCACTATTGAGTATAAGACGATGTAAATCCTTAATTGAACCACCATTGTCACGAAACCAAACTGCGAGCCAGTCCAATAATTGAGGATGAGTAGGCTTTGAACCGATTCTACCAAAATCATTTGGAGTATCAACGATTCCACGACCAAAATGATAATGCCATACCCTATTCACTATACTTCTCCAAGTAAGAGTGTTTTCCTTATGGGATATCCATTCAGCTAAGGCAATACGACGGTCTCCTTCTTTATGATCGTTAGACAACTTAAATTGATGCGGCATTCCAGAAACAATGCCAGGAACGGTTCCAGGGTTCACCGGGTCTCTGGGATCAGTGACAGAACCTCTATGCAAAACAAAGATATCTCGTGGCTTTCCTCCAGTATGCCCCCGACCTTTAAACGTCCCATTCCCAGAATGAACAGTTCCAGCATACACCATTTTGGGTTTGGGTAATCCATTGAGTTGAGAATTTATACTGACTAATGATTTAGCTAACCTTTTTTGTTCTTCTATCAACTTCGGGTCAGTACTGACTTTTTTTAGATCATCAAGTTCTAATCTTAATGCCTTAAGATTTTCATTAGGCTTAGATCTCGCAAATCTCAAAAGGCCTTCCGTAACGTCGTCCACAATAATTCTTCTACTAGTATAGCCATCAACAAGATTTTTTTTATGCCACAAACCACTATCAATTGAATCAAGCGCAGTAACCTTGGTATTTCGTGAAATCTCAGAACTACCACTAAAAATACGCATTTCAGATAATGCCAACATAGGCCCACCACTTCCTTTAGGATGATTTAATTTAGTGGCCTCTAGCCTAAGATAACGGCCGCTCTTTGGATTAATCTTAAAGATAACCGGCTCCGCTCCTGGATTATCATAATCAGCATTCGTTTGATTGATGATCGTATCGGCACCCGTCATGTCTTCTCGATCACTAAGTAAAATCTTAAACCTTTCAGGAAAACCAAATCCTGGTGCATCTGGATTGAAGTCTGTTGGATATGCAGGATAAATGATAATCTTATCGATTGATTGAACTTTAGGCAGTTCAATCTGAACCCACTTACGTGTATTCACCTCCTTTGCAAAAGCACTATGATAACCATTTGATTTACTTTTTTCACTTGCAACTAATGACTCCAAAGAATGGTTCCCATAAATACCATCAACTAGGTTAGCCTTACCCCAAGCCTTACCAGCCTCAATACTATCTAGGGCTGTCACTTCTTTAACTTCTAATAATGTATCATCAGAAATAACAGCCAGTTCTCCCATCGCAAATATCCAATCATTTGTTTTAGGTTCTCCTTTCTTACGACGACTCCAAAGCTTAGTTGCAGTTAACCTGACGTATCGGGCAAAAGAATCAACACCACTAAAAAGAACAGGGCCAGAACCTGGTCTTGGAAAATCCAAATCTGTCTTATCGGCTATAATGACA
>CABXDI010000036.1 GCA_902510815.1 uncultured Verrucomicrobiota bacterium
AGCTTTGCCATCCAGCGCGTCCTTTTTCTTGCCCTTAACTTTGTCTTTGTTTTCCCACTGATGGCTCGGTAATAAAACCACTCACCATAAGCCGTCGTGTACTCAGTCATTTCAAAATCAAATTTGGTTCCATCCATAAATCTACCCGCAAGCGTGAAAATTGGTTCCTGCGTTGCAACAAACTTTCTTTCACCTTTTGGGGTTTTTGTTTTTTCTTCTTTATTCTGACCTGATTCATCAATAACCGGAAACTCTTTAAGATTTAAATTAATTTCTAGATTGGAATTAGGATCGATATCAATACCAAGGCAGGGTATCAACTCACTTGCTACCTGATACCGATAGTCAGAAAATTCATCTTTACTGACCTCTTTGAATTTATCTGATAAATTTAGGTTATAGAAACCAGCCGCACAGAGAAGTAATAACCCTGAAAGAACACAGAACCCTACGCCTCCCCCTGCACCATATTCAGTCGCTATCATAAGTGGCACAAAAATTAAAGCAGCCCCTACAAGCATAACCCCACAACCTTTTTTCTTCTTCGATTCAATTTGAGACATCTTAGATTCTGAGTTTTTATCCAAAACACTAATTGCATTTAAATCTCCAACAACTTCAGCGAAATTCTTTGAGGACTTATATTTTCCTTCATCATGAAGATTGGAACTTTGAGAATTATTCTGAGTCATAAATTTATTATAGTGTCAGTCAGATGATAAAAAAGAAAAAACTAATAATATCACAAAATTTAATTCTTTACAGAACACGAGTGCAGAGCTTGATAAAGACTCAGAAACATCATTCCAGACATAGAAGAGAGAGTTTTTATTTGTTCATGATTTTTCATACTTTTCCATGCAAAATCAATATCACTAACTTGTTTCAATTTCTTTTTCTCCTTGTAAGTATCAGTCGATGAAACCATCGTCAGTTCAGAGCCTCTAGTTTTCACTTTTTTTAATCTGGTTCCTTCTGGCATTTGGGCAAAGCGCTCTAAATCGGGAATACTAATTGATGACGTGTCATATCGCTTGTCCTTGTAACGAAGACGTAGCCTTCCTATCCAGCGCGTCCTTTTTCTTGCCCTTAGCTTTGTTTTGGTTTTTCCACTGATAGCACGATAATAAAACCACTCTCCATAAGACATCACATGTTCTGTAATTTCGTAATTAAATCTGGTTCCATCCTTAAACCTACCGGCAAGTATGAGAATGGATTCTTGCGTTGTTTTTAACTGCTTTTCACCTTTAGGGTTTTTTGTTTTTTGTTTTCTATTCTTGCCCAAAGGGTTATTTATTGGAAACTCTTTAAGATTCAAATTGATATCGATATCAGCCCTAGAATCGATATCAATATCCAGTAAGGGAATTAACTCTCTCGCCACTTTGTACCGATAGTCAGCAAACTCATCTTGACTAATAATCCCTATTCTAAAATTAGATATTAAAAATACGACTAACCCAATAAAGAAAACGATGAAACCAAGTTTAGCGAAAACGCCCGAATCCATATCATCAGCCCAGGCAACTCCAGCAGCAAGAATTACAAATCCACTAACAGCCATTGCTAAACAGCCAAAAGTTGCAGCACCTTCCGCTCCATGAAGCTTTTTTTCAGAATTCTTATCCAGGTTAAAAATCGAACCCAAATCCTTAATCACTTCAGAACATCTCTTCGAGGATTTGTATTTTCCATCTACGTGAATTATTGATTCTGAAGACTTATTTTCTAACATTATATTTATAATAGTGTCAGGTTATTAATAAGATAAAGAAATTAAATGTTTGAAATAGATGAATATAACCCTTAAAAAATTAAAATTTTAGGCTAATTTAATGAAACAAATAAATGGATGCATAGCGATCACATCATATATATCTCCTTTGATCGCTTTCCTGCGCCTAAAGGAGCAGCGACTCACATATCCTACTTCACTCAAGCGTTGGGTAGAGAATTTGGTTCAGTGGACTTGGTAACCTTGATGGGTCATGACGATTTCGATTCACCAAAAGCACCTGGAGTAACTCATCATCCACTTTCTGCTATAGGGGAAAATATGATTACCAGAGCCATTGCATTCAGAGCAGAACTTGGTCTCTGGTGGAAGCAACGCAAAGCAAAGGTCATACATGTAAGATCAATTTATGAGGGCTATCCTATTGCCATAAGAAAAAATCAACTTTGTGACTATTTTATTTATGAGGCGAATGGATTCCCATCAGTTGAATTAAAATTTCACCATCCTAACGTGGACAATGATGACGTGTTAATGAAGAAGATCCTTCATCAGGAAGATAAATGTCTTAAGAAAGCGGATTTAATAATTACAGTCAGTGAAGTAAATGCTCAGTTTATTCGAGATAGAGGTATCGACCCAAATAAAATTCTAGTCATTCCTAATGGAGTCGACATTGATGTTTTTAAATGGAAAGCGGCAGAATTTGATGATAGCAGCCCTTTGCGCTTAATTTATTCGGGAACAATGACTAAGTGGCAGGGCGTCCACCACGCCATTGAAGCCGCCCAGCTTTACAGTAAAGATTACCCTGTAAAACTTACACTTGCTGGTCCATGCAAATATAAGGAGAAAAAATCGATTTTTCGTAGCATCGATCGCCTAAAAATGAATGATCATGTGGAAGTTATTGGACCTGTAAAACAAAAAGAACTCGTTAAATTACTCCATCGATCTGATGTGGCGTTGGCCCCATTACCTGCAAACGATCGCAATCTCGAACAGGGATGCTGTCCGCTCAAGGTGCTTGAAGCAATGGCTGCTGGCACGCCCATAATTTCATCAGACATACCTGTTGTAAAAGAACTAGCAGAAAATCGAAAAGAAGCCATTCTGGTAAGACCAAGTTCAGCTAAAGCTATAAAAGATGGACTTTTAGAGCTCAAACAAAATCAAAACCTATTTATGGAATTAAGTGTAGCTGCAAGAGCACGCATTGAAAAAGATTTTCAATGGTCTAGAGCAACTAATCAACTACTAAAAGCATACTTGCAATTCATGCGCCCTAATCGGAAAAACGATTTAGAAGCTTCCCCAAACAGCTAGCTTCGTTTTCAGGGGAAAAACTTTTGAGCACGGTTTCTCTTGCTGATCTCCTCAAGCAATCTTTGGTGTTTTGATCTAGAGAAATGGTCTCAATGATCGCCTCACCCAAATGGTTAAGCTCAGTTTTGGGCAGAATTATACCATTTTTCTCATGTTCTATAATCTCTGGTATTCCACCAGCATCACTAGCGAGAACGAGACACTCGCAGGCCATAGCCTCCAAGACAGAATTAGGCATACCGTCCCAAACTGATGGCTGCACAACCAAATCACACGATCTCAGATACTTTGCCACTTCAGCAGAATCTTCAACATGACCGGTACTAAGAAACCGTTCAGCAGTTTCGGGATCTTCAGCAGCAAAGGCGGAAAGATTAGACCTTTCCCTCGCTCTAATTTCACCAATTACTAGAATCGAGGCTGATAACTTTTTCCTAACCTCGGATAGGGCATTAGGGAAAAAGGCTAATCCTTTTTTATGGCGCAACTCCCCACTAAAACCAATCAACAATTCTTCATCATTCAGACCTAAAGACTTTCTAATTTCTGGATCCGAGTCATCGGGATAAAATATATTTGGATCAACAGCATTAGGTATCACATTAACCGTACGATCATTACCTATGATCATCTTAATTTTCTCTGAAAGCTCTGACGAAACACTAGTCACAAAGTCAGCCATATCTAACACCCATTTTAATCGTGCAAAATCACCAGGAGGAAACATCATTTGGTCGACATCGTTTCCTCGCGCGCTGACCACAGATTTTATTCCCGCCCTCCGACCAAACATCACCGCAAGAAAACCTGCAACCTGAAGATAATGACCCCAAGTTACATCAAACTTAACCCTATCATTAAGCCAATCCAAAAAATTAAGACTATGCTGCATAGTAAGGTCCCAATTAGAAAACCTACCCATTCGGTGAAGTTTTACACCGTTAATTTCAGATGTATTTACTGAACCTGGAGCAAGTTGCCTAGTCCAAGCAAGCACATGAACGTCATTATCTAGTTCAGAAAGGCACGACGCTATGCGAGAACCACTAGTAGCCAATCCTCCAATGTCAGGTGGAAACCTTTCACATATAATTAAAATCTTCATTGATTATCAAAAAGGTGTAATCTTTAAATCCAATAGAAATCAAAACACTAACCTTATCCCAACAGTTGGCAACTAAAGCAAATGATAAAAAACTCCAACATTGGAAACTTTATGCTCTTGGAGGTGGGTTAGGACACTTACAAAGATCACTAGCGCTTGCTAGAGCTGCTATTCGCAAAGGTCATTTTGTAGACATAATCTGCAATAGTAGATTTTCAAAATTCATACCTTGGGAAGGTGAACTTGGCGACTCAGGTTCTTTAACTATTATTGACAACAAATCATCCATCAAAAAGACCTTTGAGAGTATAATAAAATGGATCACGAATGATCATTTCGATCAATTAATCATAGACACTCTGCCAAGAGGAATCGCAGGAGAACTCAAAGATATTATAAAATCCATCAAAAAACCTAAAACCTTTATTCATCGGGATCTAAATCCAGATTATGTGAAACAATTTAATCTTAATGAATTTATTAAACAATACGATTTGATTATAGTACCGGGAGAAAAGAATCCAATTAAGAATATCAATCAATTATCATTTTGTCACTCCACGGATCCATGGCTAATAAGAAATTATAGTGAAATAAAAAATAAAAATTTGGCCCGAGTTAAACTCGAAATGGATCCTAACGATCACAGGCCCCTCGCTATCATTCCGGTGACAGGAAATCTGGATGAAGAAAGGCTATTTTTAAAACTTAAGTCTGAACTTCAAAATTCAACTAGTAGTTGGGCAATTAAAACTGTAAGCCCTATTCCTAAAATTGCTGACATTAGAATTTGGCCACTCTTAGAAATGATGAATGGAGTTGACATGGTAATTGGCGCAGGTGGTTACAACACAGTGAATGAGGTCAGAGTTACTAGAACTCCTTTCATTGGCCATCCATTATCAAGAATGTATGACAGACAGGAAAAACGTTTAAAAGATGGTGAGATTTATACACACATAGATGAAATATCGAAATATTTGCAGAAAACCTCATTAGGGACCGACTGCAACCCTTTTATTAATGGTACATTTAAAGCTGTAGAATTGATTGAAACGCTCTAGTTTTATATATAATATTTCAATGTTTTACTGTGGCCCAGCATGGTAGTTACTCAGACAAAATTAAAAAAACGAGAAAATGATCAACAAAATAAATTTATCTGGATTCCTAATTTGTTTTTTTCTGCTTACTAACTCATCAGCAGAAACAACCGCAAAAACCTTTAAGGTAGCTGAGAGAACATTCGAAGTTCCCTCTACCTGGACAGAGGTAACTCCAAGTTCTAAAATGAGAAAAGCTCAATTTAAAGCTGGCAGCGTGGAAATAGTTATCTTCTTTTTCGGCGCAGGCAGTGGAGGAAGTGCAGAAGCCAACGTAAATCGTTGGATCGGTCAATTCAAAGAACCAAAAGAAGAATTATCTGCAAAAGTTGAAAAAAAGAAAATCAAAACTGCTACCATCACGACAATTTCTGCAAAGGGTACATATATGAGCGGGTCTCCTTTTGGGCAAAAAACTCCAATGCCTAACTACGCTATGCGAGGATCCATCATTGAATGTAAGGGCGGACCAATTTTCATTAAAATGACTGGTCCTAGCGTTGATGTGACTAAAGCAACACCGGGCTTCGACAAAACAATTAAGTCAGGACTTTAATTCGGAATCGCTATTCTACTCAATTTCGGAGCCATCTCTAGATTTATTTGATAGAGACCTTAACATTTTTCGAATATCACTTAGTCCGCCTATCGAAACATATATAACGAGCACTGCATATATAACAAGCGTCACTAAAAGCAGAGCGCCCCAAAAATTGATCCATCCATTCATATTTGATTATACTTAAATTTTCTCAGAGCTGTTTTCTTTATTGGGAAATGAAACTGACATAATAATCATGCCGACAATGGCGAGGCATGAAACAGTTAATCCTATATGATGAGCCGCAATCCCGTTTCTATTAAAAAATTCTTTTAATAAAAAATACTCTTGTACGGGGCCAAGCCCCAAGACAGAGAATATGCCAATAATTAAAGCCGAATAAGCACCCACAACACTAGCCTTATCCCAGTATAATCCCATCATCATTATCGCAAAAGCCCCTGTAAAATAAATAGAGCCTGACACGGCCATATAATCCCAAAGATCTTGACCTAAGGGATACCACAATCCCCACATAACTAAAAAAGACGCAATCAATATAAGAAATACTCTAGTCAGACGAATTCTTTGTCTATTAGACATCTTAAAGGACTTTAGTGGATTGAATACATCCTCAGTTAACACTGAAGCCCAGCACAAAAGATAAGTATCATGCGTTGACATAAAGGCTGCAATCATTCCTGCTGCAACTATTCCTAAAAGACCGACGGGCAAAAGTTGACCCAAGAAAACAGGCATAGCTTTCATAGTCACGTTTGAATCATTACTCACTTGTCCTTGCTCGTCAAAGAAGGGCTGAGCTGAACCCAAATCGAAAAAATAAACCAAAGCACAAATACCTATGAATTGCGGTATTAAAAATCGAATCATAAAACCAAGGGATGACCATATATACATTTTTTTTACGACTTCCACGCTCTCTGCAGCACAGGCTCGCATGACTGCTGTTTGCCATACAGCGCAGGAGATTACCCCTAAAAAAAACATCCAAGCAACATATGAACCACCTATACCCTCAGCTATAAAAGGATTAAAACCCTGATCGGAATAGATGGTGTCTACACCTTTCACCAAAGTAGACCACCCTATTTTTTTAACAGCAATTACACATGTTACTAGTAAGCCAATTGATAGGACCACAAACTGCACATAATCGGTTATGATAACTGAAATCATTCCTCCAAGGCATGTGTAAATGAGGACTAGAAGAATCATTGCTGTCATCACCCATTTAACAGCGTCTTCATTGATTCCGGTGATTCCAGAAACAAAAATGGCACCTGCTTTTAGAAAAAGCCCCATATTTAAAATACCGGCTACCGCAAGAATGAACCCACCCAGAATTCGTAAATTTCGACTACCAAATCTTTTCTGGTAATATTCCGGAATAGTCATGACTCCCATCCTACGCAGAGGGACAACTATAAAACCTGTAAGACCAACAATGATAGTTGCTATGCCAGCCATGAGACCAATATGAAATGCAGCAAAGCCATCACTAAAACCTTTCTGAGCAGCAAACATGGCAGTTACAAGCCCAAGCTCTGAACCAATCATCGTCGCAATCCCTAGGCGTGTCTTTAAAGACCTTCCAGCCACAAGAAATTCTCCCATTCCTTTGATATAGCGATTAACCCAAAGGCCAATTATAACAGTCCCCACAAGGTAGGCTCCCACTATGGCCCAATCCAAAGCTGAAAAATTTGTTTCTAGCATTTACCTTATTAATTTAATTCTTTGATCCGCTGATCATCTGTTAACTGTAAAATTTAGTATTCTCGCACTCGAACCTTTACTCCCCTTATTTGATTTCCCACTCATTCGAATACGAGCCGTATGGTCTGATTCTTTAAGGTCTGCAGCAAATATCACCGTTCGCGGATAATGAAGACCTCGACTATATCGATGATATAAGTCATAGCTTTTCCAAGCGCCTCCATCCACACTCACTTCAATGATACCTGCATCTGGACCAGCAAGCACATAAGCGCCTAAAGTAGAACCACTAAATTTAATAATGGTCTCTTTGTTTGGAGTTTCACAACACAATAATTTCATACCAGAAAACGTATTACGAAAACCACCTGGAATCTTCTTCCATTCAGGAACATACCATGACCATGACTCGTTTGATGCGCTCTTCGGCGATAAGAAATCTCCTCGATAATAACTTGCTTCATCAATTAAACTTTCAGGAATTTTATGATCAGATTTTGATATAGAAGAATTTACCTTCCAAGCATTTGTTAATAGCTTTTGAATCATATCAGAAGCAATTGCATTGCCCGCAGGTTTAGGATGAGTGCCTCCGAATTTAGCCCAAGTAAGCTTGCCTGAACTGATTTGGTCAGCCACTTCCTGAGCCAAGAAAATCGAAGAGACATTATAATGCTTCAGAACCTCCTCGTGTGCCGCTATCGGCATCGGAACTTTGCCTTCCTTTAATTGATCTAGCATCCGAGGATTCACAAAATAAGTAACGACAATATCTATTTTAGGCTGAGCAGTTCTAGCATGACGAATAATTCCTTCCATACCTCTCACACATTCTCTTTTAGCATGCGCAGCGTCTTGGTCATCATTGACAGCGAACTCAACAAAAAAAAGGTCAACTTGACCTCTATCTAGCACATGCTCCTTTAATCTAAAGGCTCCAGTCGTGGAACAAGTAGATGAAATACCAGCATTAATGAATTCAAATTTAGTGTCAGTAAACTTGGCTTTCAAAAAATTAGAAACCATCGGCCTGTAACCATCCATTTGCGTAATGGAACCACCCATGAAAGCAACTCTACCCGTCTTATTAATATTAAATTGGCTAAAGGAATTAGAATAAGATCCTCTTAAATTTATATTCTTTTCAGTTGCACTGACTGGATGGAAAATTAAAAAAAAGATGAGAACAGAAAAGACGGGGATAAAATGCATTATCTCACTAATATCACAACTTCACGCTTAATTACTAGCTCGAGTTTACATTGATTAGCCCCATTAATGAGAACTTTAATCCAGCTTTTCTCCTAAATTAGCTATTTGCCTACAAAGTTTTTGCCTAGTCAATTTCGCGTTAATCTTTTCGCTAAGGGAATTTGAAAGTAATAAAAAACATTCTGCCCCTGAATCATCTCTGAATTCATTGGCACTAAAAGAGACTAAAGCCTCTCTCCTTAACTTAGTAACCTCATCAAGAAGGTCTTCCAGAACTATTACCTCATCTCCATTAGCACCACTCTCATCAAGTTCGACTTGCTCTTGTTCTATTTCGAGAAGTCTTCTTAAATATTTATCTAGGTGATGCTCTTGTTTTTGTCTACTCCTTGACCGAAACCATCTTAGTATAAGGTAAAGAGCTATCAGTATTGAAACAAAAAATGATCTTAAGCTCTCTGTGGAATCAACAAAGTCAGGATTAAGCAAGGGCTTAATTTCTGGATCATAAAAATGGTCAGCGCCTGAATGAAAAGGAAGTGATGGATTCGCTCTAGCATAATCATTTCCACCAAACCTTAAGTCCGTTAGTTTATTGCTAGATAAAAATTCTGGGTCCACCAGAACCTCCGCGACAGCCGTTACCATAAAAGCGCTCACCTCTGAATTGGTTATCAATTGGGCATTAACCGCAATAGTTTGAATATCTTCTTTAGGATAGGGATTAGGGAACACGCTGTAAAATCCCTTGGGGACTTTATGCATATGAAAATCTGGGTTCTTTTCTACAAAAGATTCAGCAAAAGGAAGATTCAGCAACTTTGTCTTACCGGTATCAGCGATTTCTTTCTGAACAGACGCATTCTCCTCAGTCGTAACAATTGCCAAATCAACCTTACCAGTTTTAAAGCCTTTGATAATCTCAGCATATCCATTATTTTTCCTTACCATCGAAGAAGCCCCATCATAATAATCAAGGATAGTATCACCCGTGATCGCATCACCTGATCCAGGCTCCCCAATTACAGCTACTGTTTGCTTTTTTAGTTCTGTATCTCCAATGAAGGGATCATAATCAATACCCTTACGCACGTGGGCTAAGACCACCTCTGGAAATACATTAGCTATTAATCGAACTTTAGTTCGCTTAACCGATTCATTAATTACGTTAGGTTGTATGAGTGCAAAATCGGCTTTCCCCCCTTGAATTAATTTAATATTATCCTGCGCTCCTAATGTTTTAAGATATTCCACTTTAATACCATATTCAGATTCTATCTTTTGACCTATCGCTTCAGCGATCACTTTATATCTCCCTCCTTCCTTACCCGTTGCGATTATAATGGTGTTTGGTAATTGACGGTACTGAATGAGTTGTTGAATCCCAAAAGGAACCAAAACTAAAACCACTAAGAGTATGATTATATAAAAAATTCGTCTCATTGATTTATTAATAAAGAACAATTAATTCCACGTTTAATTGGCAAATAGTTACGATATTTTCTTCATCTATTATCTTTATAATAATGGATTTGAAGAACTATCCGATTATAAAAATCCAATTATTTTATAATTAAAGGAAATTTCTAGTGAAAAACCTATTCAATTCATATCGACGTAAAAGAACTAAGAGTATACTATTTTTAAAGCCCTAAAGAAAAAACGAATAATGAACAAATCATTTAAGGTCTCTGATTACTTTGCAAATAAACTTATTTGGTTTGTTGTCTTGTTATTGAGTATCAATCATCAGGGTGGTCAATTAAACGCCGAAGAAATTAATTTCTCCAAGCAGATACTCCCTCTTCTATCAAATAATTGCTTTGAATGTCATGGGCCAGATAAAGCAGAAAGAAAGGCGGGGCTCAGACTTGATACTCATGATGGAGCAAAAATGGAACTCAAGTCAGGGTTCTCCGCATTAGTTCCTGGAGAAAGTTCTGAGAGTGAAATGTACATGAGAATTATTTCTGATGACCCAGAAGAAGTCATGCCTCCCCCAGAATCAAGTAAAAATCTTACCGATGATCAAAAAGAACTCATTAAAAAATGGATCGAATCTGGTGGTGAATGGGGAAAGCACTGGTCATTTGAAAAACCTGTGAAAGAAGATTTACCTCCAATATCCAATCATGATTGGAAACCTAAAAATTCAATCGATTCTTTTATTCATTCTAAGCTTAAGGCGGAGGGAATGCAGCCTGAAGAGGAAGCATCAAAAGAAACCCTAATCCGTCGACTCACTCTGGACCTGACAGGGCTACCGCCAAAGATTAAAGAAATTGACCAGTTTTTATCAGACGATTCAGATGACGCTTACGAAAAACTTGTGGACAGACTCCTCCAATCTCCGAGGTACGGTGAAAACATGGCAAGAATATGGCTCGACGCAGCGAGGTATGCAGACACTCACGGATTACACCTCGATAATGAAAGATCAATATGGCCTTACCGTAATTGGGTTATAAATTCATTTAACAAAAATCAAAGATTCGATCATTTTACGATAGAGCAAATTGCCGGCGACTTAATGCCTGAACCAAGCATTCAGCAAAAGGTTGCTACAGGATTCAACCGCTGCAATGTAACTACCGGTGAAGGAGGTTCAATTGATGCAGAGTATTATGTCCGCTACGCTGCCGAGCGAGTCGAGACCACTTCAACCGTCTGGCTAGGATTGACCGCAGGCTGTGCAAGTTGTCATGATCATAAATTTGATCCATTATCCCAGAAAGAATTTTATCAGCTCTTCTCTTACTTCTATAGCCTAACTGAAAAAGCCATGGACGGAAACAAACTACTCCCTCCTCCTTCCATGAAAGCCCCATCTGAATTACAAGTTTCAGAGATAGATTTTCTTAAGGAAAAGATCAAGTCTACTCAGGCAGAAATACCTAAATTAACAAAAACGGTGAGTTATACAGACCCAAATGCAGGCCAAGAACTTGTCAATTTTGGCTCTTCCTCAGACAAAGTATGGATAGAAGACGCACTTCCTGCAGGAGCAAAACCACAAGGCGATGAGGGCGACAAGTCCTGGAATTTCGTAAAAAAATCTGACGAAAATCCAGTGCTGAGTGGTGAAACCTCAACAACCAGAACTGCCACTGGATTAAGCCAACACTATTTTGAGGGAGCTAACCCACCACTAATAGTAACCGAAGGTGATTCCCTCTTTGCACACGTTTACATTGATCCAAAAAATCCCCCAGAAACTATCCAACTACAATTTAGAACCAACGACTGGAATCATCGTGCATTTTGGGGCGCCAATAAAGGCCATAGCATTGACGGCAAAACAGATCATACAAATTTTCCTATGGGAGAACTACCAGAGAAAGGAAAATGGGTCAGACTAGAAGTTTCCGCCAAAACAGTTGGACTCAGCCCTGGATCAAAAGTAGAGGGTTGGGCATTCACTCAATTCGGCGGTAAAGTACACTGGGACAAAGCAGGTATCACCTCGAGAATGCTATCAGAACAGCAATTAGCTTCACTCAATTTGTGGGAGCAATTTCAACGCAAGCATCCGCAAAGCGACACACCAAAAAACGTTTTGGATGCCATCAAAATTGATTCAGAGAAAAGGAATGAAGATCAAAAAAATATTATACTAACGCATTACTATAAAAATGTTAACACTGAAACTAAAGCCATATACGCATCGACTTTGAAAAAAGAGTCCGAAGCGAAGAATAGACTCGATTCTTTAGAAAAGTCTATTCCTTCAACTCTTATCATGGAAGATCGAAAAGAACCTCGGCAAGCTTATGTTCTAGAAAGAGGCGAGTACACTCAACAAAGAGAAAAAGTGAACCCAGGAGTTCCAGAATGGATAGCTCCTCAAATTGAGGGCGCTCCACCTAACCGTCTAGGTTTGGCTAAATGGTTAGTGTCTCCGGAGCAACCCCTAACCTCAAGAGTAACTGTAAATAGATTCTGGCAACAATTATTTGGAACTGGGTTGGTTGAAACATCTGAAGACTTTGGACTTCAGGGCAGCCAACCTTCTCACCCAAAGTTACTGGACTGGCTAGCTGTTAACTTTGTAGAAAGTGGATGGAATGTTAAGAAAATGATAAAGCTAATAGCCATGTCTTCGACTTACAGGCAGTCTTCCAGAGTAGATCCAGATAAATTAGAGAAAGATCCTAAGAACCTACTACTATCTAGAGGCCCTCGTCATCGCTTAGATGCAGAATCTATAAGAGACCAGGCATTGGCGATTAGTGGCCTTTTAGTTAAGGACATTGGTGGAAAAAGTGTAAAACCTTACCAACCAGCTGGCCTATGGAAACCGGTCGGCTTTGGCGGCAGTAACACATCAACATTCAAGCAAGACAGCGGATCCGCTCTATATCGAAGGAGTATGTACACTTTCTGGAAGAGGACTGCTCATCCTCCATCTATGGCTATTTTTGATGCTCCAAATCGGGAAACCTGTTCCGTTCGCCGGGCCCGAACCAACACTCCGCTCCAAGCTTTAGTCCTCATGAATGACGTGCAGTTCTTTGAAGCTGCAAGAAAGTTTGCAGAAAAAATCATCCGCGAAGGTGGAAAAGAATTAAATGATAAACTCAATTATGCGTTCAGGTCGACATTGAGCAGGAAACCAACAACAACTGAAACAGATTCAATATTAAATCTATATAAGGAACACTTAGAAGAATTTTCTAAAAACCAAGACACGGTTAAAGAGCTTCTGGGTACTGGAGAGTCCACCGTTGACTCAAAGCTAGACCAATCACAGCTAGCATCTTGGACCATGATAACTCACCTCATTCTGAACTTGAGCGAAACTGTTACTAAAGGCTAATTCTATGAATCCATTACGTGAATCACAACTCATTGAGACTAGGCGACACTTCTTTGGAAGAACATCAACCGGCATAGGATCAGCTGCCCTAGGATCTCTTCTTAACCCGAGTCTTTTTGGCGCTGAAGATCCGGTAGAGCAAATCCAAAAAATAGCTCCAAAAGCCAAGCGCGTGATCTATCTCTTCATGTCTGGAGCTCCTTCACAGCTTGATATGTGGGATTATAAGCCAGGGCTTAATGACTGGTTTGATAAAGATTTACCTGATTCAATTCGAAATGGTCAGAGAATTACAACAATGACCTCAGGGCAAAAACGTTTCCCCATTGCACCATCAAAATTCAAGTTCAATCAGCATGGCAAAGAAGGAACTTGGGTGAGTGAACTACTTCCCCATACTGCTGGCATCGTGGATGATATCGCAGTCCTCAAAGCAGTAAACACTGAAGCAATAAATCATGACCCTGCCATTACATACATCCAAACAGGGAGCCAGCTACCTGGCAGACCTAGTACAGGGGCTTGGGTATCATATGGGCTAGGCAGTGACAATAAGAACCTGCCAACTTTTGTCGTACTTCATTCCACTGTCAACGGGGGCTTCGGAGGACAGGCTTTATATGAACGTTTATGGGGCGCCGGATTTCTCTCTACTCGACACCAAGGTGTTTCACTTCGATCAAATGGTGATCCCGTACTCTACTTATCTAATCCCAAAGGTGTCAGCCCCAAGCTTAGACGCAGAATGCTCGATGAACTCGAAAAGCTAAACTACGAAAGATATGAGGCCGTGGGAGATCCGGAAATTAGAGAACGAATTGCTCAATATGAAATGGCTTACCGAATGCAAAGTTCAGTACCAGAGCTGACAGACATATCAAAAGAACCCCAACCAATCATTGATATGTATGGTGAAGAGGCGAAGAAACCTGGAACATTTGCAGCGAACTGCCTCCTTGCTAGGAGAATGGCCGAAAGAGGAGTCAAATTCACTCAAATTTTCATAAGGCAATGGGACCAACACGGAAATCTACCAAAAGACATCAGTAGACAATGTAAAATTATCGATCAACCGTCAGCCGCACTCGTAAAAGATCTTAAGCAACGCGGAATGCTTGATGATACTCTTGTTATATGGGGAGGAGAATTTGGAAGAACTGCCTACTGCCAAGGAAAACTGACTAGAGAAAACTATGGTAGAGACCATCACCCAAGATGCTTTACTAAATGGATGGCGGGCGGAGGAATTAAGCCCGGTGTCGTTCACGGAGAAACGGACGATTTTAGTTATAACGTCGTCAAGGATGGTGTTCACATTCATGATCTGAATGCAACGGTGCTACATTGCCTTGGAGTCGATCATGAGAAATTAACCTACCGACATCAAGGAAGAGACTTCAGATTGACTGATGTCCACGGCAATGTCGTAAAGCAAATACTCAGCTAAAAAAAAATTTATTAAATGAAAACTCTAATCAAGATCATCACAGGATTCGCTTTATTAAATTCTAGTCTTTTCGGACAGCTCATTTTTGAAGGTGATAGCGGACCCGGTAAGGGTAAGCATATTGTATTTATCGCTAGTGATCATGAGTACCGTTCTGAAGAAACTCTTCCGGCCATGGCACGCATACTGGCTAAGCATTTTGGTTTTAAATGCACAACTCTTTTTGGGGTTAATGAAAAGGGTGAAATTAGTCCAGGAAACTCAAACGTCCCGGGAATGGAAGCCCTGAAAGATGCAGATCTTATGGTCGTTTTCACGAGGTTTCAGAATTGGTCCGATGAGCAGATGCAACACTTTGTTGACTATCTAGATCGTGGAGGCCCAATCGTTGGACTAAGAACCGCAACTCATGGATTTAAAATCCCTGCAAACAGTAAATGGGCAAAGTACTCAAATGGTTACGGAGGAAATGAATACAAGGATGGTTGGGGACGCCAAGTCTTAGGTGAAAAGTGGGCCGGTCATTACGGCGGCAATCATCGACAAAGCACCAGACTTGATATCGTACCTGAAAAGAAAGATCACCCAATACTTCGTGGCGTCAAAGACATGTGGGCACAGTGCGGTGGATACTTTGCAGACCCACTACCTCCTTTTGAAGTCCTTGCAATGGCCCAACCGCTCAAAGGCATGAAACCTGATTCCCCTGCCGACGAAAAAAGAAAACCTGTTCCAGGGGCTTGGACTAGAAGCTATGAAGGCAAAGACGGCAATAAAGGCCGGGTATTTACCAGCACATATGGCGCTTCAGATGACATCGAAAACGAAGGCTATAGAAGATTATTAATCAATGGTTGCTTATGGGCCATTGGGCTTGAGAAACAGATCAAGGCCGATTCAGATGTTAGCTTCGTGGGTCCATTCAATGCCACATGGGGAAGAGGTAAAGGCCGCAGAAAATCAGGCACAAAGCCTGAGGATATGGAGGGTTGGGATACTCCAATTGTTCCTCTTCAAGGAAAGTGATTTAAGAATCATTGGTCAGAGACGATATCTCTGATTTCTAAAATTTAAAACTTGGCTAATCAAGCCCCAAAGCTTCTTTGACCTGCGTAACGTCATATCCTTTGATTTCGTCCGTCAGTTCAGAATAAGAGCAGATGTTATCGTGAACTTTTCGTTCGTCGTCACGCTTGGTTCCACTCCTCCATCCTGAAAGAATTTTCTCCGCTTTCCATCTTTGATGCTCAGAGCATGCAAGTGATGAAATGAGTTCCTCAACACTCTGATCTCCTCTAGTCTCTTTGAGCTTAAGCTTAACCTTCCGATGAAGAACAGCTAACCGGTTGGCCTCTTTGGCAGCATACTCAAGTTGCTCCCACGTCTTGGCGCCTAATCTTTTCTCCTCAGAAAGACCAGCAAGGTAAGCATTGTGATTATCCTCTGCCTCCTTCTCCATATCAAAATCACCAAACTCTGGAGATTTTTTTCCATATTCTGAAAGAGACATTATTCTTAACCTCTCATGATGATTCATGTCGATCTTTTGCGACTCTCTTAAAAGTGCATACCCTTTACCTATATTTATTGTGCTGGAATCTAACATTTCATAGGTCAAACCAATAGTATCAAGTTCATTCTCCAAAGAAACTATCAACACATCAAAACTTTGATCAGCAAACATTTGCGCGTCAGTAACTCGATTCTTTGGGCTATCAATAAATTCAACCTTGGCCACTAGATCAATGTCTGGATATTTCGAGCGAAAATAGCCCCCATCCTCTGGATCTTTGGTAGTAATGGTAAAAGAAGGGACAGATTCTCCTGATATCTGTACAAACTGAATGGCCTGCTTCAGCAAATCATCGTTAAGAGAGGAGTCAGCTATGATTAAGAATCTGGGACCCTGCTCCTTAAACTTTTCATCACCACACAAATCAATTGTAATCTCGCTAATAATTTCTCGTAATGCCGTCGACTGAAAATTGATTATCCGGAAAATACACTTCTTTGATTCAATCACTTTCCATCTTTTCTCCAGAACGCCTCTTAGTTTTTCTGATTTCACTCTGACCAACACGTCAATTTCATTTGATTCATTACTCCCAAAAGTAAACTTTGATATACTTTCTGCGAAATTGATATTCTTCGACTGGTCGTCTGTTACCACTAAAACCTTATCTGCATTAATGAGTCGAGATTTTTTTAAGACTGCATCCTCTTCCGGATTACCCAAAACGACAAGAACCCCCTGATCTTCAAGACTTTTAACGTCGGGATTTTCTTTATTTTCCTCGATAACAACAATCTTTCGATCCTTACTAATAAATTGATCTATCAAACTTTTACTCTCCTCATTAATACCAATGATTACTGTGTGACCATTGACCTTTTTAAGATTCCAGATCCACACCGCTAGTTTTCTCCTCAGCAAGAAAAATGCTGAATACAAAACTGTATATAGAAGAACTGCCTTAATGCCAAAGAAAGCAATCAGAACTGTCCAGTGTCGTGGGTATATTTCACTAACGATTAACGGTCTTTTACTAGTAATCATCTGAACGGTCCGCATGACCGATTCCTGATAGGCACCTGATGCACCAATATCTTTAAAACTTCTCGACCAACCATAAATACCAAGCGCTATAAACCCTATGAATAAAATTAATAGGACCAGTATGGTTCTCTTGGAAATATTAGATGGTAATGATATGGCCATGAATTTATGGCTCTAATTTACTATAGAGTTGTATCATTAAACAAATTAAGAATCTGTATTTATAACGTTTCAATAAAATCTCTTATCGGAGCAAGGCCTTCGTCTTTGATGATTTTTTCTTTTTCCTCTGGATAATTTCTTAGGTAAGTATCGGCCATAATTTTTGCACCGTATAAATCCTTTTCAGAGCACTGGATTCTAGCATGATCGATATTTAGAAAATCACCTGATTGTTCAAGTTTCTTTAGATATTCTTCCAGTGTTGATACACCCTTATCATATCCCTCAACCTCTGCAATAAAACCGCAAAAATATAAAGCGCTGGATATACGCACTCGATGGTTTTCAGGCAATGAAGAATTGTACCCCTCAAAAGCTTGCTTCAAATAAATACAAGCTTGGTCGGTTTGTCCTTTCAATCGTAGAACACTTCCTAGCGCTTTACAGGAAGACAAGAAATCCTCATGCTGCCCCCCAAAAAACTTCAATCTCTTAGTGTAAGCCTCTTTGAGCAAAATTTCAGATTCATCCAGATCTCCTTTTTTAAGAAGAAAAATTCCAAGTCGATGAACACTCCTTACCAAATCAGTGTCACTCTCAACTAGTATTTTACGTTTTTCGCTAAGCACCCTACGAAGTAGTGGCTCAGCTTCCTCGTATTCACCTTTATCACGCAATAGAGACCCCAAGTCATTAACGCTCCATAATGTGTGGATATAATTTTTACCCAAGACCTTTTCACGTAAGGCGAGATTTTTTCTGTAGAGAGCCTCAGCCTCATCAAACTGTTTCTTATATTGCAAAGTATTTCCTAGTTGAGCCGTATTAAAAAGCGTTAATGGATCTTCAGGCCCATAGATCTCTGTCATTCTCTTAAGAGAGTCTCGTAGAATTCTTTCAGCTTCATCAAGGCATCCTTGATTAAACAAGTAATAACAACCTAGGTGATATGATGCACGAATTGCCTTTCGGTGCATGGCGCCATACTTCTCATTGATTCGATCGCACCATTCTTCCTGTAGACGGGTAGTAAATGAACCATAACAAGATAAATCGTCTAAAAAATTCCTTAGCGCTCTTGTATTATCCTCATCACCACTCCAATTCACAAAAGCCTCTTCATAAGCCTCTTCGACTTCAGAGGGGCTCATCTTTAAATCAATTTTCCAAAATTTATATAGGTCCCCCTCCTTAGCCCCTTTCCACGAGTCTTTAGCCTGGTATAAATTCACAAAAATGAACTCATCCAAAAGACAACTTCTAAACTGATCAAGGTCACCTGCCTCAAACCAGTGATGAATAATTTCTCGAGCCATATCAAGACTCACTTCACGATTTTTGAACCATTCTCCAAGCCACCGGTGTGCCGCCCGCTTTTCTTCAATAGTCGACAAGTGCATATCCTCAACCGCTTTACGAATAAATTGATTTCCAAAGGTGATCTGTCCACAAGACTCAAATAGGTTCTCATCAAGCACATTCTGTATTTCAGCCCATTTGGCTGGAGGCATACCGGTCAACTCTAAAAGCTCAGTTCGACTCAAACCGTCATAGCTAGCCCATATTGCCTTGAGCACTTCAACCTCATAATCTTCCTCAATGTCTACTTCTATTCGGGCTAAAACATGTTCATAGAGATCATCAATTGTTGGCAACTCTCCCTCAATTTTGCTTGGTGGATCAGAAAGCAGAGTAATCAAGCGTGCCTCGACCTCCTCGTGAACTCCAAAAAGGCGCAATTCTTCCAATAAGGTCAACAACCACATTGGGCGATCACTAAGAGAATGCTCCACAATAGATTTTACCATTTCCTCTGTCAGAGTCTTATGAAAATTACCCATATAGGAACCAATAAATTCCCTACATTGCTCTTCACTGAATGGCTTAATTTCAACTTTTTCCCAATTAAGAAGAGGATCAATTATATCACCGACCGAACCATGCGTACTAGAAACCACAAACTCTATTCCCTCAGGAATAGAACGTGGAAACCAACGCAAATGTGCATGCTCACTAATTTTATCTATACCATCTAGAATTATTAGCCACTTGCATTCTTTATCAATCGCGTAGCTAGACATGGCATCCATAATCAGAGGAAGTTGCCTAAAGACTTCCTTTGGATCACTCCCAACATCAGAAGTATTACCGACAATTAATTCTAATTCTGACATGAGTCGCCGCACCATATTTACTGGACTCGCTGCTTCAGAGGAGGCACTAAAATGGTGTAAAAAGACTAGCGCATCGGGATTATTTTTTCGCCACTTTTCCAACCAATTGCTGATGAGGGCACTTTTACCTAGCCCTGCTTCGGCAGTCACTAAAACAGGAATAGATTTTTCTGATTCCATGGCGACCGCGTCGTCTAACAATTTAAAATACTCATCTCCACCAAGATAAAGTTTACG
>CABXDI010000037.1 GCA_902510815.1 uncultured Verrucomicrobiota bacterium
TGTAAGAAAGTTGATAAATTACTCTTTAATATACAGTATTTTCGAAGTAATACTTAAATTGTGGATAATAAATTAGTTCAAAATATTTTGGACTGTTGACCCATTCAAGGTTTATACTAACACTATCATGAAACGTTTTACTTTTTTTATCGCTTTTTTGACCGCTAGCTCTGTTTTTTTTCAAATCTCTAATGCGCAGGATACTAAGCATACGCTATCAGACTTTGAGTTAGGTGAACATGTTTCTGGAGATAAGCGTAAACTAAGTAAACTTGATGGAAAGGTTGTGGTCATAGAGTACTGGGGAACGCGGTGAGGTCCTTGCATTGCAGGAATGCCCCATCTGGTTCAGATGGACAGAAAATATGCTAAAAAGGGAATGGTTCTTGTGGGAGCTGAAGTCCAAGGAAGTAATGATGAAAAAATTAAGGAAGTCATTGATGAACATGATCTCAAGTTTACTGTGACGAAAGGGATAGCTGGACCGAGCCTTAGTAATGCAATACCTCATATGGCTGTTTTCAATGTCAAAGGAGACCTCGTTTTTACTGGGCATCCTAACCAAGCAGAGAAAGCAATAAAGACGGCTCTTAAAGAAGTCAAAGAAGACTCATCACCTACTGATGAGTCTTCAATTTTTGCTAAGCCAAATTACTTAATTGAAGAAAGGTTGTGGACAAATGATAAAGGTAAAACTTTGAAAGCTTCGCTCATAACTTTGGAGGGGAATACGGGTAAGTTCAGGTTCTCTAATGGTAGAACTTTTAATTACGATATAACTAAACTCTCTTCAGATGATCAGACCTTGATTAAGAGTAAATCAAATCAAGAAACTGAAGAGGAACAGGAAGAGGAGAAAGTTGATAATCGGTTTGAATTTTAGATTTAAAAATTAACCGTAATTGAGGGCATAGAATATGGCTTACGATCAAGATCCTAGCTGGGGCGGAAATAAATCTCAAATTCCGAAATTTCCCAAAGACACCAAAGTTACAGATTCCAAATCTAATAGATGTGAAACAGCATTTGGTCTAGGCTTAGCAGCAACAATTTGTGCGTGTGTCGCTCTACTTATTGGCTGGATCCCTTTTATTGGCTTTATAGCTTACCCTATTTCTGGATTGGCTTTGATTTTAGGAGTCATTGGTTTTATTTTTCCATTTGCGACAAAAAAGGAAGGTCTGACGCTACCTATTATTGGATTAGCTCTGACTTTTGTATCTATTGCATTACCCATCGTTACAACTAAGGCCCTTATGGAAAATCCTGAGTTTAGTGAAGCAATGGACGAAATTATGGAAAATCCTGAATTTATTGAAGCAATGGATTCAACAGCAAAGCAACTCGTTATGAGTCAGATGGAGGTCATTAATTTGAAAAGTGAAAGAGATGATCAAGGAACAGTTAATTTCTCATTTGAATTGAGAAATAATAGCGATTTAGGAATTAAATACGCTAGAGTTAATTGTGATTTTTTAAATAAGGAGGGTGGAGTTGTTTATGAAACTGAATTTACACCAATTAGTTGGCATGGAACGCCTGAAGGTAGTGTTAAATCTCTTCAACCTGGAGAGATTTGGTCCACGGATCAAAAAAACTTCTTTGATATTAATTTAGACGCTCTTGAGGATTGGGATCCTGGATCAGTAAGAGTTGAGATTGGATCAGTGGAGATTAAAGATTAGACTAAAAAGTTAGTCGCGATTTTCTCTAAATAGAGCAAAGTCTTTGATGCGGGAAGCAGAGAAGGCAAAATATCAAGGTCCTAGAAAGTGGGACCCTACATTTCCTTTCAGCCCAAAGAAATTCACTTTCTTTTATGGGTGGGTCATTGTTCTCGCTGGAACCTTGGCTGTGGTCTTTAGTATTCCTGGGCAAACGATGGGGTTCTCTGTTTTTACTGATGTTCTCATTAAAGAACTCGGGCTGAGTAGAGTTCAGTTGAGTACTGCGTATTGTTTAGGCACGGTAATTAGTGGTCTTAGTTTACCGTTTTTTGGAAGATTATATGATCGTATAGGTGCTCGTAAAATGATCGTATATTCAGCTCTTGCTACTGGTTTAGTGCTTCTATTTTTGAGCCAAGTTAAGAATATTTTAATGCTACTTGATCAGATTATTCCCGTTTCTCCATCGATTATTGCATTTGTTATTATAACCTTAGGTTTTTTTTTGATAAGGGCATCGGCTCAAGGTGTCCTAACAATGACTGGTCGTAATGCTATTGGTAAATGGTTTGATAATAATAGAGGTAAAGCGTTTGCATTGAGTGGTGTAGTCACTGCCTTTTCGTTTTCTTTTGCGCCTCGTGGATTGAAGTGGATGAGTGATGAATTCGGCTGGTCAGGAGCATGGGGAATATTAGGAATAGTGACGATAGCCTTCATGGCTAGTTTAGGGTGGCTTCTTTTTAGGGATAACCCAGAGGAGTGTGGCCTTGTTATGGATGGTAATGGTTCAGTTGAGAAGTTGAAAAAAATGCATAAGGATGCAATTGCTCATGTTGACTATGAACTTTCCCGAGCCTTAAAAACTTGGGCTTTTTGGGCATTTAATTTTTCTTTTGTCTTCATATCTTTATACACAACTGCAGTTACTTTTCATGTTATATCTATAGGCTCAAGCCTTGGGAGAAATGAGATTGAAGTGATTGGGTATTTTGTCCCTATGGCGGGTGTTAGTGTAACTTCAAACATATTAATGGGAGTCATTAGCTCTCGGGTCAGCTTAAAATATTTACTAGCTATTATGAATGCAGCCATATTTGTTTCAGTTATAGGAGTAATCCATTTAGATAGTGGTGCTGGTGTTTTATCCTATATCATTGGTAATGGTATAGCCGGTGGCGGTTTTGCGTGTCTCACTGGAATAGTCTGGCCAAGATTTTTTGGTAGGAAGTGGTTAGGAGCTATTAGTGGAGTTGGAATGTCTAGTATGGTAATAAGTAGCGGCATAGGGCCGCTTCTATTCGGTGCATCATATTCCATGAATGGAAATTATTCGTCGATTTTGTGGTTATGTTCTATAATTCCAGCGTTGTTATTTTTTGGCTGTGCATGGGCGGATAATCCACAAGCGAGGCTTATAAAGATTTCTTCTTCTTAGATAATCAATGATGCAATTTGCATTTCTGATTTTTCAGTGAAATATAATAATAACTAACTCATGTTCACCCACGCTGTAGGATTGTTTATATTTTTTAGTCTATGCTTTTTTTCTGTAGCGGGGGAGGTGAGGGAATGGGTTTCATCAGATGGAAAAAAATTAGAAGCTGAGTTTATTTCAGGTACGGAAAATTATGTTACTCTTCGCCGGACTTCGGACGGCAGGCGATTTACTATTAATCTAGATAAGATCTCTGATGAAGATAGAGAGTGGGTTAAACAAAAACTTGAAGATATCAAAGGACCTGGAAAAAAAGACCCTAGTGGTATTTTTAAAGAACGTTTAAATGAAAGCTGGGAGAAAATGGAATTTGGTTCTCTTAAATTTAGGTTTTGGGGTGGTAAAAAATTAAAGAATACTAAGCGATATCCATTTGTAGTGTTTCTTCATGGTAGAGGTTCAGGTGGAAGCGATAACGAAAAGCAGCTCTTTAGTGTTCCAAGAAAACTGACTTCAAAAGGATTTTATAAAGATAATCCATCTTTCATAATTGCCCCTCAGTGCCCCGATGACAATAAAGGTTGGAGAGGAGTTTATATTAATGATGTCATAAAGCTTATAAAGGAGGCGATTGAACATCTTCCTGTCGATAAGAACCGGATTTATATAACAGGTCTTTCGATGGGCGGATTTGGTACCTGGGAAGCATTATCTATTGCCCCTGAACTTTTTGCCGCTGCAGTACCTATTTGCGGAGGGGCTAACCCATCAATTGCGAAAAAGATAAAAAAGGTTCCTATTTGGACACACCATGGAGAGGCTGATGAAGTTGTGAGAGTTGAGTGGACTAGGGGAATCGTCAACGCATTAGAAAGGGCTAAAGGCAATATTAGGTACACAGAGTATCCTGAAGATTCGGGAATAAAACATGATGCGTGGACGCCATGTTATAACAATCCCGAGGTGTTTGAGTGGATGTTTTCTCAAGCTAAGAATAAATAAATTTAAATTTCTTCGTTTCTTGATTGATGGATTCTTACAGGAACATCTTTTGATGTAGGAGTATTGCTGACTCTCGCCGTCTTATCTAAAGGTACTAAAACATTCGCTTCTGGGAAGTATGCAGCGCAAGCCCCACGCGGCATTTTATATGGTATAGCTTTGAGATTTCTTAAGTGCCTCTCTTTACCTTTATAAGAACTTACAACATCGACTTTCATTAGAGGGTCAATGGATCGTGATCTCATATCTTCCTCGTTCATCATTATTACATCCCTATCATTATGTATTCCTCTGTAACGGTCCTCTAATCCATAGACTGTGGTATTAAATTGGTCATGGCTACGAAGAGTCTGTAAAATTAAGATATCATCACCGTAATTATTTTTAAGTATTTCATTTGAGGTAAATAGCGCTTTACCATTTTTTGTTTCGAACTCCCTTTTTTTGGGACCATTGGGTAAACTAAAACCACCGCGTTCTCTAACTCTTAAATTATAGGATTCAAAACCCGGTATGACTTTTTCGATCATATTCCTAATTTGATCATGGTTTTTAAAAAATCCCTTGAAAGTGTCACTCCTCTCTGGGAATAACTTCATTGAAATCTTACATAAAATTTCTATTTCACTCTTTAGTTTATTTGATATTGGTTTAAAAATTCCTAGAGAGCTTTGAACGATTCCCATCGAATTCTCTGTCGAAATAATCTGTTTTTCATTTTCTTGTATATCCTCCTCACTTCTTACTAGACAAGGTAGAATTAGAGCCTTTTCACCAACTATGCAGTGGCTACGGTTGAGCTTTGTCGAAATTTGTACAGTCATTGAGCAATTCTCTATAGCCTTCGAGGTTCTCTCGGTATCAGGAGATGCTGATAAAAAATTTCCACCTAACGCCATGAAGAATCGAACCTTCTTAGCTTCCATTGCATGAATAGTCTCAACGACATCATAACCATGTTCTCTTGGAGATTTAAAATTAAGATGAGTGTCCAAAGAATCATGAAAAGATTTGGGCATTTTTTCCCAAATTCCCATTGTTCTATCTCCTTGCACGTTGCTATGACCCCTTACTGGACAAAGGCCAGCCCCTTTTTTGCCGATTTGGCCTCTAATAAGATGAAGATTAACAATTTCACGAATTGTGGCTACAGCATTCTCAGTTTGAGTAATGCCCATAGCCCAGCACGTAATCATTCCTTTAGATTGCGATACAACATTTGCTATGCGGTTAATCTGAGTTTTTGGGACACCTGAATTTTCAATTAAATCTTCCCAACTAGCTGAATGAACTGAATTTTTATAGTGATCAAAATTGTCAGTGTAATCGTTTATAAACTCATGATCTAATATACTCTTATCATCTGCACTCTTTTCAATTATGGATTTCCCTAATGCTTTGAAAAATGCTAAATCTCCACCAGGCCTAATAGATACATGGTCCGCTGCGATTGGCATTGCTAAGTTCATGGCTCCTCGTATTTCCTGAGGGTGTGCAAAAGCTTTGAGTCCAGCTTCAAATATTGGGTTAACTGAAATTACTGTGGACCCTCTTCTTACTGCGTCTTGTAATGCACTTAACATTCTTGGATGATTAGTACCTGGATTCTGTCCGACAACAAAGATTACGTCAGCATGATCAAAGTCATCAAGGTCTACGGTGCCCTTTCCAATACCAATAGTTTCAACTAATGCGGCGCCGCTTGATTCATGACACATATTTGAACAATCCGGCAAATTATTTGTACCAAATAAACGAACCATTAGTTGATAAACAAATGCAGCTTCGTTTGAAGCTCGACCTGAAGTATAAAAACTGGCTTCATTAGGGTTATCTAAATTTTGTAATTCCTCAGAGATTAAATTATAGGATTCATTCCATGAAATTGGAGAATAATGAGTTTCACCAACATCTTTAAACATTGGTTCGGTTAACCTGCCTTGTAATTCATGCCAATGATCAGTTTTTTTGGAGAGATCTTTTAAACTATATTTTTTAAAGAACTCTGAGTTTATCTTTTTTCGTGTAGACTCCGACGCAAGTGCTTTGGCACCATTTTCACAGTATTCGTTTTTAGATCGATGACCAGATGGATCAGGCCAAGCGCAGCTAGAACAATCGAACCCATTCTTTTGATTCATCTTGAGAAGACCCTTTATGCCCTTTAAAAGGCCAGGCTCTCTAATCATGAACTTCATGGTTTGGATGATGGCGGCCATACCAGCAGCTTTAGATGCTGGTTTTTTTATCTCAATTTTTGGAATTATAGTCCCATTATCTAGGCTAGATTCCTCAGAATTAGGAATTTCCTTTTTATCAGGATCTTTTTTAGCGGAGATCATTTTGAGGTAGAATGAATATAATAAACCACAAAACTCTTACGAATAACTATTTTTTTAAATTTTATGCGAAAATTATCAAATTATTTAAAAAATACTACAACAGCTTCAAAAAATTTAGTTAACTAAAGTAAAAAGGCGATCTTCCCATTTCGAGAAGATCGCCTTGTAAAATATTTAGTGATTATTTTCTATAATCCAAGCTGTTTTTTAACGGCTTTGCCTAATGCAGGTCCTCTCAAATTTGTGGATGCGACTTTGCCATCCTTACCAATTAGGAAAGTTGCAGGAATTGAGGTGATTCCAAATTTCTTTGCGAGTGAGTTTTGCCATCCTTTGCCGTCAAAAGCTTGAGGCCATGGCATATTTTTATCCTTAACAAAGTCTTTAAGTTTATCTTCGTCTTTAGCATTATCTAGAGAAATACCAATAATTTCAAAACCTTCATCGTGGTATTTTTCATATGCATCAATCACGTTTGGAAGTTCTGCTATACAGGGTCCACACCAAGTTGCCCAAAAATCAATCAGGATAACTTTTCCCTTCATTTTATTAATATCCACTTCTTTTCCATCAAGGCTAGTGAACTGCATTTCCATTTGATCGCCTATTGCTGGTTTATTTAGCTCTCCTCCCATTTGTTCTAGAAACTGAGAAAATCTCTCAGCTTGTGGGTGACCAATGATATCTTTTTTGGCTAGATTTAAAGCAGCTAGGGCACCGTCTTTTGATCCATTTTTCATAAGTAATCCAAATAACTCTTGGAATACACCAAAAAATTCTTGTGGTACAAGTTCAGCTCCTTTAGCCAATTCAGTGTACTTACCTTTTAGTAGCTCAGCTTGTCTTTCGCTCATTTCAAGCCTGGCATATGATTCAATTAAAAAATCTATTGCTTCAGATTTATCTGCAGCTTTTGGATTTTCTTGTAGGTACGCTTCAACAGCTTGGGCAGATTGTTTGGTAACCTTTTTAATTATTTGGTTTGCCGTCTCAGCGAATGATCCTGATTGTATCGCTAGAGTAGCTATTGCAAATGCAACTGGAGTGATGCGTTTCATTTTATAGGTATATTAGTTTTGGTTTTAGTGAATTTTCCTCTGAAAAAAAATCAGAGAACTGGGAAACTTTAATCGTATGTCCGATAATAGATTTTTACAGGTTTTTTTCTTCCGAAGACTTTGTAATTAGCTTGCCGTTATTATCGAAACGGCGAATTGATGCGGTTTTTTTAAGCTTGGTTATCCATCTTTCATAGGCAGAGCGTCGTAAGTCAAGTAAGGCGAGATTGTTAATTTCTTCCTTTACCTCCTCGTTGCCGAGAGTTTTAAGTTTGCCCGGTTTTTTGTCTTCTGCCTTAATTAAATAAAACGCATAATTATCTTCAAGTACCTCACTAACCTGGTTGGATTTTAAACTGAAAGCTGCAGCCTTTAGATCTCTACGAAGTTCGATGCTGTTTTCTCCAAGTACTCCTCGATCACCTCCTATTTCAGCAACGCTGTCTTCTGAATGTTCCTTTGCTAGTTCTGAAAAATCTTCACCATCATTTATTTTTTTACGAATCGTATCAATTAACAATTTTTGGTCCTTTGTACTTTTTTTGGGATCATCTGAATTTTTACGTATTGTAAGTGTTCTGATTCTAGCAAAACTTTCTTCCCTGAATCGATCTTTATTCTTGTTGTATGTTTCCTGCATTTTTTGAGGTGTTACCAACTTGATGCCTTTTGCCTTGCTCGATTTCATTATCTCCACACTAAGAATCTTTTTTCGTTGATCTTTGTAACGTTTTATTGTGCTTCCTGCTTTTCTTAGTTCAGTAAGAAATTTGTTTCGGTCGCCGTTGAAAGGTTCACCGTCTATAATTCTTTGTATGTCTTGATCGACGATTTCATCTTTAATTCTGCCTCCCATTTTAATGAACTCAGACAGAATTAACTCACGCTCAATAAGACTGCTTAAAGCAGTTTGCCGAAGTGATTTTAAGCGTTTTTCTCTCTCTGGGCCGGCAGGTTGACTCAGCATGATAATATTTCTAGTAGCAGTAGTTACTTCTTGAACTTCGGATTGAGTTATGGCTTGGCCATTCACTACAGCGACGAGAGAGTTAAAGGATTTCTTCTCAGCAAAAGTTTGTAAACTTAAGAATATGAAAAGAATTAAAAATGAAACGGATGAACGGAGCATCAGAGAGAGTTATTTTGGTGAAATAAGTATAATGTTAAATAGCAATGATAAGACAGAATTAAGATAACTAATATTCAAAATTTCTTGAGTAAATCCACTGCTTTTTTTAAACGCTCTTCATTTTTATTTGCATTAATACGCGGGAATTTACCCTCTATTAATATAAATTCATCATTTCGCTTCATCATTAATTTCGAACCATCTATTTCAATTGAATGAATTCTTTTCGATGAAGCTCTGATTTTGAGCTCTGTGCATAGCATTAGGTTTTTCACCTCGTTCGGAAGTTTGCCAAATCGGTCATGCCATTCTCTTATAAGACCTTTCATTTCCTTGATCGTTACGAGCTCTGAAATTTGTCTGTAAGCAGCAATTCTAATTTTAGTTTCTTCTAAATATGAAGAAGGAATAAATGCAGGAAGAGACCTGCCGTTTGATTGAAAGTGATCAGCTTCATTGGTGTTTATAAAATCGAGGTAAAGTGAGCAATCTGATCTTGTGGCATCGGTGTTCCCATTTAGCCTTTCTACAGACTGCTTGAGTAGCTTGCAATATAACTCAAATCCAATTGCGCTGATGTGTCCAGATTGTTGAGTGCCAAGAAGGTTTCCAGCTCCTCTTATTTCGAGGTCTCTCATAGCGATTTTAAAACCTGATCCGAGTTCTGTGTACTGACGAATGGCATTGATTCTTTTTCTTGCATCCCCCGTCGATATTAAAGAGTTTGGAAGCATCAGTAGTGCATATGCTTTTCTGCCAGATCTTCCTACTCTACCCCTTAACTGATAAAGGTCAGCTAACCCGAATCTGTCAGCTCTGTCTATTATGATCGTATTCGCGTTTGGTATATCAATGCCACTTTCAATGATTGTTGTACAAACCAAGACATCAATTTTTTTATCAATGAAACGGTGCATGATATCTTCTAGAATAGACTCATCCATTTGCCCATGACCGATTTCGATATTTGCTTTTGGTACAAGTTCTTGTAGGAGTTTTTTTGTTCGATTGATTGTCTTTACTCGATTATGAAGAAAGAATACTTGCCCTCCTCTTTTTAATTCTCTTTTGATTGCCCGAGAAATGATTCTTTCATCATATTGACAAATGGTTGTTTCTACAGGTGATCGACCTGGTGGAGGGGTGTCAATAGTTGACATGTCTTTGACCCCCATCAGTGAAAGGTAAAGAGTTCTTGGGATAGGTGTCGCAGATAGAGTTAGAACATCTATAAGATGAAACATTTCTTTAAAGCGTTCTTTATGTTTCACGCCAAATCTTTGTTCCTCGTCAATGATGGCTAAACCAATGTTTTTAAAATTAACGTCTTTTGAAACGAGTCTATGCGTCCCAACAACAATATCTGTGCTGCCGTTACTTATGTTTTTGATGGTTTTTTTTTGTTCGGACTGGGTTTTAAACCTAGATAGTAAATCAACTTGGATTGGGTACTCAGACAGTCTTGATTTTAAAGTTTCGTAATGTTGTTGAGCAAGAACAGTTGTTGGGCAGAGAAGAGCAACTTGTTTTTCACTCATAACGGCTTTAAAAATAGCCCTAATAGCTACTTCAGTCTTTCCAAAGCCAACATCTCCACAAATAAGTCTATCCATGGGTTTGTCATTTTCCATATCATTTTTGGTTTGAGAGATAGCTGAGATCTGATCAGGCGTTTCTCGGTAAGCAAAGCTGTTCTCAAATTCCAGTTGCCATTTAGTGTCTGGATAATGCTTATAACTTTTGAACGTATTTCTTTCTGCGTGAGTTTTAATGAGTTGAGAAGCGTAATCCATTATGGATTTCTCGACTTTAGCCTTCCGGCTGATCCATCGTTTGCCTCCGAGTCTGTCTATTGGAGGAGCTTTGTTTCCAGAACCAATATATCTCGATATGAGGTGAGCTTGTTCAAGAGGAACATATAATTTTGCTTGGTCCTCATATTCTATGACTAGTACTTCCTGAGTTGACTCTCCTTCCGTATCTATCTCAATTAATCCTCTGAAGATTCCAATTCCTTGGTCCATGTGTACTACACGATCACCTAAATTTAATTCCCTGAAATCATCAGATCTTCTCTTGTTAAGATCTCTTTTTTCACGATTAAATAATCTTCGTGATTTAGTGGTTTCATACCTTCCAAAAATTTCGGAGGATGCAAGAACAGCTAATTTTGATGCTGGTATTGTAAAACCATGAGAAATGCTTCCTATCCCAGTCTCTGGAAAGCCATTCTTTGGTAAAGCTTCCATATCCTTGGCTAGTTCATTAAATCTTTCTATCTCGCCCTCATTCTTGAAGAATATCTTGGCTTTCCAGTTTTCTTGGTGCCATTTGCTAAGTGTATCCTTAAAGTTTTTAAATCTCACCTGTTGAAGTATGAATTCTCCTGCATCGAAAGATCCAAAAGGAGATTCGAAACATGCAGTTGAGAAGTCCTCTTCTGTATTAAGGTCGGAAGAACCCTCTGTAATTACTACTGATGCGGTTCCATCATTTTCACCTACTTTTATGACAAGGTCAGAATTATTTATATAGTCTTTAAGTTGACACAATCTTTGTCCTTGGACACCTGAAAGGACCTGACATGAATCAACAACATTAATTGAGGTTTGTGAATCAATCTCGAATTCTCTAATAGAGTCTATTTCATCTCCAAAAAATTCTACCCTAAAGGGATAAGGTGATTGGATGGGGTAAATATCAATAATTCCACCTCTTACGGCGAATTGCCCTCTTTCTGTTACAATAGATTCCTGTTCATAATTAATCTTTTCTAAATTTATTATTAATGAATCCATTGCAATTAGTTGACCTTTATGGATAGGGATTTTACTTGAATCAATTGATTCAGCAGTGGTGACGTTCTCTTTGAGGCTTTGTTTTAAAACAACTACTATGTTTGCCAGTGGATTAGAATCATTGATAGCCTTGAGGACAGACATACGTTCAGCATAACGTTCCTGATCGGGCAATGAATCAGGGGAGCTTACTGATTCAAGGTCTGGAAAGAAATTTGCCCCTTGAGACCATAATTCGATACCTTCTGTAATGGCTTCTTGAGACTTTAGGCTTTCTGTGACAATCCATACTCTATGGTTGGTAAGCTTTAAAAAGTGCTCTGCAACTAGTGAACAAATAAAAGAATGAGCAGACGTAGTGATATGATCAAACACAACGATTCCATCACCAATCTGCTTTAACTTATCCTTGAAAATTCTGGATGCAGAGGTGTGCTTTATTAATATTGATGCCGAATTGGCTTTTTGTTTTTCCGACAAATCGGGCTACAAATCTAGTACGCTTTCTCGCAGGTTCCAACTCTAGTAACTAATTTTCAAGTAGTTCTTTTAGTCTTGTAGCACTTATTCCTAGAAATTTAGCAGTCAGATCTAGATCTTTTTCATGATCTAGAAAACTCGATTTTGCGAATACTATTTCGAGCCAAGGAATCAAAGGTTTTTCACCTGACGCTTTTTTTAGCGTGTTAATGGCTTCTTCAATGGTGGATTTGAGATTCTGTGAAGTTGAAATATTGTCGGAATCAAGGTTTCCTAGAGGAATGTCCTTAGGTAAAAGTACATCTGCCGTTGAAAGTAGGCTGGCTCTATAGAGAGTATTTTCTAATTCTCGAACATTTCCTGGCCAATTATAGGCTTCAAGAAGCTCAATTGATTCTGAAGACAATCGTAGCTTAGGTGCTTTCTTTTGTTCAGCATTACGTTTAAGAAAAAATTCCGCAAGTAACTTAATGTCTTCAATTCTTTGTCTCAGAGGAGGTATGTGTACCCTAACTACATTGAGTCTGTAGAATAGATCTTCTCTAAATTCTCCATTCTTAACACAAAATTCGAGATCCTTATTAGTTGCGGCTAAAATTCTAACATCAGCTGTTAAGTTCTCGTTTCCTCCTACTCGTGAAAATTCTCCAGATTGAAGCGTACGTAAAATTTTACTTTGTGTATGAATAGGCATGTCACCTATTTCATCTAAAAAAAGTGTGCCGCCGTCGCATTGCTCGAACCTTCCTTTGCGCAAAGAATGAGCCCCAGTGAAGGCACCTTTTTCATGCCCAAAAAGTTCAGATTCAAGCAAATTTTCTGGTATGGCCGCGCAGTTAATAGTGACGAATTCACTGCCAGATCTTTTGCTAAATTTATGAATTGCGCCTGCAACGATCTCTTTTCCTGCGCCGCTTTCACCGGTTATCAAGACAGGGGCATCACCTCTAGATGCTCTTCCAACCATTTTGAAAACGCTTTGCATAGCCGAAGATCTGCCAATTATCGTTTCATCAGCACCGTCTACCTTAGTTGGTTCTGCAGCATTTTTAGAAGTGGATTTAATTTCTTCTCCGGCCTTAAGTGCTTCTTCTACTACTGGTCTTAGATCATAAGGTAATGATTCTTTTCTTAGGACATCATATGCGCCTAGTCTCATTGCTTCAATGACTGCGCTCGATGGAGGAAAGGCTGTTGTTAGAATAACTTGTGCATTAGGATCATTTAATCGAACTTTTTTTATAAGATCCATTCCTTGGAGTGGCTTTACAAAAAGTTCAGTAATTAGAAGGTCTGGATGTTTTTCTAGGTATTTGTCTAATGCGACTTCGGAATTATTAATGCAAATGACATCAGTGTTAGGTGTACGCAAATGCTTGTCCGCCCAACTAAGAAAATCTTCATCAGGATCTACAACCATGATGGTCTTTGTGTCATTTTTACTCATGAGAGAGAGGGTATTCTCTTATATTGAGCATAATTTGTTCCATATGCACCATATCACCAATGATTTTTTGAAACATTTAAAGTGAAAGTGTTATTTAATTTCTTTTACTTTTGCACTTTTAACTCCTTCCACTCCAATTCACTAGCTTTAGATTTTTGATATTCCATCAAAATTTTCCAATCAGACTGCTTCTTAACCAGTAGTGCTTGAAAGTGGATATATTCCTTTTTTATATTTTCTTTAGATTTACCAGTTGAGTATAGAAATATACCTGTTTCGTGTGCCGTGTTCGCATTAATGATTCTTTGTGAAAATCTAAACTCTACGTTCGCTTTAGTTTCTCCATTTTTTGTAGCAGTAAAGTCTTTTTTCCAACGAGCTAGTGCATCTGATAAAGGATAACTTGAATTATTAATTCCTGTAACTAAAACACCTTCTTGGTGGCAAGTTTTTTTATAACCTTTAAAATCACCCTCACGTACCGATCTTGATACTTCGTTCCAGTAGTCATCAAGTTCTTTAATTGTTTTCTTAGTTTCCTTTTCTGATTGAGCTATAGAGAAGGGGATTGATAGATACAGAAACGCTAAAATTATAAATTTCATCGTTAATATTAACACGAAGAGTAATAACTAACAATTAACCTAAGTAATATTTACTCGATTAAGAAAATTAGACTTCACCGTATCGTCTGTCACGTTTAGCGAAGCTATCAATAGCTTTAAATAAATCATCTTTATTAAAGTCAGGCCAAAGTTTATTACTTATAAAAATTTCCGAATAGCTGATTTGCCAAAGAAGAAAATTTGAAATTCTCATTTCACCTGAAGTCCTAATAAGTAGATCTGGATCAGGTATATTTTTTGTGTAAAGGTGTTTTTCAAATGAGCTGGTAGTTAACTTGGAATCATCCAAATTACCTTCCCTTGTTAACTTTATTATATTATTAACAGCATCTACAATCTCTTCTCTAGCTCCATAACTTAAGGCTAGGATTAGATTTAATTTTGTGTTATTTCTTGTTTCACTAATCGTTTTGGATAGTGCATTCATGGGGCCTTCGGTAAGGTCATTAAGTCTACCTATCGCTTGGAGCTTTACGTTGCTTTTTTGTAGGTCAGAAGTATGGCTTGTTAGAAATTTCTCTAGTAGTTTCATTAGTGCGGTGACCTCTGGCTTTGGTCTATTCCAATTTTCTGTAGAGAACGCATAAAGTGTTAAATATTGAACATTTGCTTCAATGCATGCGTCAATTACTTCTCGAACTGACTCTGCTCCTGCTTCATGCCCTTTCCATCTAGGTAAGTTTCTAGATTTAGCCCATCGGCCATTACCATCCATTATTATAGCAATGTGTTTAGGGGTATTGTCGTTTTCTGAAGACATTGTAGGTAGGATTTAGCTATCTGCTAATTCCAATAAGGTCGGTTTGGAATCAAACCAATTCAACTAATGAAAATAAAACTTCTATCTAGTCTCTGAATAGAGTTTCTTTCCTATCTGGCCCTACACCTATTATTTTTACAGGGGTTTCACAGAGTTCAGATAGTCGATCAAGATAATTGTTAGCATTTTTTGGGAGAGAATCTATTGATGGTGCACCTGCGGTAATCTCATCACCCCAACCTGGTAATTCTTCGTAATTTGGCGTGCACTCTTCCCAATCTTCTGAATTGGCAGGAGGTGTTGTTATTGTCTCGCCTCTGAGTTCATAAGAAGTACATATTTTAATGCTTTCTATTCCATCTAGACCATCAACATTTGTGACTGCTAACTGGTCTGCGCCATTTAATCTGCAAGCATGCCTAACAAGTACAGCATCAAACCAACCGCATCTTCTCTTTCTACCAGTCGTCGCACCAAATTCACGACCCATTCCATGCATGCGGTCTGAGAAATCTTGGTTTTCTGTTATAAAAGGACCAGACCCAACCCTTGTTGTGTAGGCCTTAGCAACGCAAGTTACATTATCAATTTTTCTTGGAGATACTCCTGAACCCGTGCAGGCTCCACCAGCAGTGGTGTTAGATGAAGTCACAAATGGATAGGTGCCATGATCGATATCAAGGTATGTGCCTTGTGCGCCTTCAAAAAGGAGGGATTTTCCTTCAGCTAGCTGTTCATGCAAATAAGTTGTAGTTTCGCAAATAAAAGGTTTGAGCCTTGAAGCAGCACTATTTAACTGTTCAATAATTTGATCCGCAATAAGTGGATCGATATCGCTGCCTTCTAATAATGAGTTTGCTTTTTCGACTTTAGATTTGATTTTGGTTACCAATTTTTCTTGGTTGAAAAGGTCGGACATCCTTATGCCTGATCTTTCTGACTTATCAACATAAGTTGGTCCAATGCCCCGGCCTGTCGTTCCAATTTTTTTACCTCCTAATCCAGATTCTCTAAAAGAATCTAAAATTCTATGATAAGGAAGAGTTAAGTGAGCTCTATTACTTATTACTAGATTGTCTGGGCTTATTGCAACTCCTTGACCTTCGAGCTTATCAAATTCTTCAAGTAAGGAGACTGGATCAATGACTACACCATTGCCGATAACACAATTTTTTTCAGGCCATAAAATTCCCGATGGTATTAGGTGAAGGACATATTTTTTACCATCGTGAATTACTGTGTGTCCTGCATTGTTGCCACCTTGGGCGCGTACAACAATATCGGTCTTTTCAGTAAGAAAGTCTACGATTTTACCTTTTCCTTCATCACCCCATTGGGCACCGACAATGATTGTATTAGCCATAAAATTTAATCTAATTAGATAATTTTGTTATTAGTGTTAAATCTAAAATTCAGGAAAAATGTTTTTAAATAAAAAGTTAGATTATTATTAAGTGTTAGAAGAGCTTTTGGATTCATCTATTAATTCAGCAAACTCCGAGAAAAAATATTTAGCATCATTTGGGCCGGGGGATGCCTCAGGGTGATATTGAACACAAAAAGTGGGATGCTCAGTGCTACGAAGCCCTTCAACTGTATTGTCATTTAAATTAACGTGAGTCACTTCTGTGTTTGATGGAAGTGAGTCTGGGTCTACTGCAAAACCATGGTTTTGTGATGTAATAGCGACTGATCCTGTCCTTAGATCCTTAACTGGTTGATTTCCACCCCTATGACCAAATTTTAGTTTAAATGTCTTTCCTCCTAACGCGTGAGCTAGAACTTGATGTCCTAGGCAAATACCAAATACTGGAGCCTTCCCAAGTAGTGAGTTAATTTCTTTGTGGATGTCACCCAAAGCCTCAGGGTCACCTGGACCATTTGATAAAAATATACCATCTGGTTTCATAGAAAGAACATCCTCAGCTTTTGTTCGAGCATTTACAACGTTAACTGAAAAACCTTCTCTACGTAGACAACGTAGAATGTTCTTTTTAATACCAAAATCATAAGCTACTATCCGATACTTTATTTCTGGTAGTGATAAATAATGATCCTTACCTTCAACTTCATCTGGCTCAGTGGTTGGATTTGCTAAGACCCATTCCCTACTTTCAGAACCATCAGGATCCCACTGATAGGATTCTTTGGTAGTTACTTCACGAACAAAGTCTGAACCTTCCATGGTTTCTGATGATGATGCTTTCTTAATAGCTTCTTCCGGACTTATGTCTCCAGTGCCTAAATAGGCTCGCATGGCTCCTTTTTCTCTTAAATGTTTAGTAAGGGCACGAGTATCTATTCCTTGGATTCCGATAATGTTGTTTTCTTCCAAGTAAGTGTGCAGTGACGATTCAGATCTCCAGTTACTGGGAACGTCACAGAGCTCTTCTATCACAAATCCTCTAACGTGCGGGCAATGACTTTCCGCGTCTTTACTGTTGACTCCATAATTGCCAATGTGCGGATAAGTCATTGTGACGATTTGACCTCTATATGAGGGATCAGTCAAAATTTCCTGATATCCGGTCATAGAAGTGTTGAAGCAGATTTCACCAGTTTGTTCACCATTTGCCCCAAATGATTCACCTAAAAAATGGCGACCGTCTTCAAGGGCTAGGATTGCTTTCATATTATTCTATTAACTATATAATTTATCTGACTCGATGATTTATTGCAGGAATTGATAATGATGCAAGCAATCAAGGAAAAAATTATAAAACCATTTAAATTTGAACGTTTTTAGTGATGCTTTTTATCTGATTTAAGGGGATATTTTGCGTTCTTAGGCGGATGGTATCTATTAGAATGCCACTTTGGTTTAGTCTTAGATTATTGCCATAAATTCTTCCTCCTTGCCATGTGATAATCGTGAATTTTTGTCCTGGAGGAGCTTTTTTTCCTGCTGACCTAAATACCATTGCGTCGACAGCTCCACTTAGATCAAAAGTTTTATTGCCAAATAGAGATGAATTACAATTAAGCTCTATTCCATTTTGGTTTCTTAAAATGGAGGTCAGATTACATTCAAAAAAATCTCCACTTGATAAAAGGACACCGCGTCTTTGCCCATCTAAAAACTTATCAAATTTTCCATCTATAGGGTGATTAAATTCAATTCTCGAAATAGTTAGTGCCGGGATAACCTTACCTTTGTTTTGTCCTCCTAATTTAATGATAGATTTGGTGGCCGATTCTATTGGTGAATGAAAAATGGTTCCATCAATTAAAGCTATTTTAGGTTCCATAATTTTTTGGGGACCTAATTCTGTGATGGTTCCAATCGATAAATGATCGAATACAGTCGCCCATTTTCGTCTAGGTTTTCTGCCTTGGCCGACTATGCATGCAATGGCCGAATCTCCCATGTTATCAGGAAAAGACATTAACTCTCTCCAAAAATTTCCATCTGGTGAAACATACCCTGTGATTTTTCCTTGTTGCCTGATTAGCCTTATCCAGTGACCTGGTCTGGAGTTGTTTCTTGGATCAGATTTACTAACGGTAGTACCATTTTTCGTGTAATGAATTGAGGCAGGACGCCGATGAGATAGTGCTAAAAAGATGTTTTCCGATTCAGGTTCAATGTTACTCCTAATCATTATACCGCTTTTAGTTTCTTGCTCATAAGTATCAATTCTTGAAATTCTTGTAGTTATATGTGCGTTAACCTTAGGTAATGGACGGTAGGCTGTATAAAATGATGAGAATTCTGCATTGCGATCAGGTGATGATGTTTCAACAAGGACACTGCCTTTCTTCACAGTTACAGAACCGCCTCTAGGCAGGTTTCCTACTATAGAATCATTCCATGGAGAGGGGAGTGGTCCGTCTTCATAAGTTTTTGATGATGGAGATGAAGGAGGCGCATAGAAAATTATTTTACCAACATCATCTAAATTGACAGTTTCAGAAATATCCTCTAATGGCTTACCTTCATGATTCTTGATTTTAAAGAGTTTATTATCTTTAAGAATTACATGTCCTCCCCACCAAGAGGATACGTCTTTGTTTCCAATATCTACCCTAAATTCCGCATAACTTTGAAGCGTTAAGAAAATTAGAAACAAACTCACTCCATATATATTTGATTTGAGTTTCTTTTTTGACATTTTGTTTTTTATCTTTGGTAAAGGGGTACGTAATGATAAGGCATTGCTAATATCATTGTGTATACTGCAGTTGAGTAAATTGGCCCAGGACTGCTTCCGTCAAGTTCGCGGTTCCAGAATTTATGACCATCATCATTAGTTTTTACTCTTTCCAAAAGGGCTTTGCTTAAAGTGGAGTACCAATCAGCCCAAACCTTTCCACCGATCATATATTGAGCAGGGGCAGCATAAAAATTTCCATAAGTAAACCACCGGTCGCCGGGTTTAAATTTTTTGTTCAAATAATCAGAGCCAGACTGCACCATTGGATCGTCATATTCACCGCAGACCTGAAGGGAATATATAGCGGCGGCTGTTCTTGCAAATCCTGAACCTTGACTGGGTTGGTAGCCAAAGCCTCCGTCTCTTTCATTGAAACATTTTCGGACATAATTCACCGCATCATTGATCGTTTTCTGAGGTACTGATAGGCCTCCATTCTTAGCAGCTCTTAATGCAACAACGGCTAATACAGTTACAGAAATATCGGCATCTCTAGCTATGGGCTGATAACGCCATCCTCCTTGAGGGTTTTGGCTGCTTACTATAACCTTGATCATTTTTTCTAACTTAATTTTCAAGTTGTCGTCCTGAGTTTGACCATAGAGTTCAGCAAGAGCTATACTAGCGATGCCATGGAAATACATGTATTGACCACTGTTCTCGTCACCTATAAGACCTTGATCGTTTACTTGTGAGAGGAGGTATTTTACAGCTTGATCCACATTTTTTCCATAAGGCCCCTCATTAGGAAGGTTGCCTGCAGTTTGGAAAGTCAACAAAGTATATGCCGTCATAGCTATCGGATATCTGGCTTCTTCACCTGTTTCACCTGACCATGCTCCGGTTGGAGATTGTTTTGAGGCTAGATATGATAGGGCAGAATTTATTACGGCTTCCGTTTTGGCATTAACCTTAACGGGGTCTTCAAGGCGACCTTTAGTGGGAGCTCCGAAACCGTAATGAAATGAAAGCAAGATTATCCACAATGCAATAATTGTGGTTTGGTTTAATCTTATTAAGCTTAAATGCATTTGATTTTTTTACGCTTATTTGATTATTTGTCAGTGGCTTTATCTGAAAGATTTTTAAGGTATTGCTCGATTAAAGAACCGTATTCTGCAGGAAAACCCTCAGAGGTTGACTGATTTAATGTCCCTCTTTCACGTTTTGGTAAGCCTATAAATTTACTGGAACCTCTTTCATCTCTCTTAGGGCCTTTAGCCCCGCCTTTT
>CABXDI010000038.1 GCA_902510815.1 uncultured Verrucomicrobiota bacterium
CAAAATTCCCAAAACTTCATATCTAGAAATAATGATCGAAGAAATGGGCTTTGATGCAAGAAAAAGGAAAAAGTATGGCCACTAAGGGTTGCCACTTTTGCCGATATCCTCTAAGATATTTGTAGCTCTTGAACTTGAGCCTGTATATATAGTTTGAAAATGGTGCGCGGGGACGGGATCGAACCGCCGACCGACTGGGTGTAAACCAGTTGCTCTACCGCTGAGCTACCCGCGCTCTACAAAGATTGATAGGTTGTTTTTTTGATGAGTCAACTAAGAAGAAAAAACAAAAGGTGATAAGATTTACAGGTTTAAATAATATTTAGTCTAGTATCTAGCTGCATTACGTTTGTTTTTTTTCACATATTCTATGTGTTTTTCGCCTAAATTTTTAAGTCTCTCTACAATATTTGGATGTATTTCTGAGAGATCTTCTTTTTGTCCTATATCATTTTTTAAATCAAATAATGCGATGCCTGTGCTTTTTTGGATGTACTTACTGGGTATGCCATCTTTGCCTGGTTGATCCTTCAAGCTTCGATAACTGTGAGGCAAATGAAGGCTCCAATTTCCTTTTCTTATAGCATGTAAGTTTGCACCCCAATAAAAGAAATAAGCTTCGTGTGGACTCTTTGCTTGTGGATTACCCTTCATTAGGGGAAAAATGCTTTTTCCATCTATGCTATGATTTGGTAAATCTGATCCAGTTAGTTCCGCGATGGTTGGTAAGATATCGATAGTCATTGCAGGTGTTGAGCATATTTTTTCTGATGGAATTTTTTTTGGCCATCGCATAATGCAAGGAACTCGCACTCCACCTTCCCAAGCTGTTCCCTTACCTTCGCGTAAAGGTTTTGCTGATCCAGCATGATTCCCATAACTAAGCCATGGTCCATTATCAGTAGTAAATATAACGAGTGTGTTCTCATCAATTCCATTGTCCTTAAGGGATTTAATGATTTCACCAACTGACCAATCTATTTCCCAAATAATGTCAGCGTATAAACCTTTTTTTGTTATGCCTTTATTCTTATCCTTCACAAAGAGTGGGACGTGCGGCATGCTATGAGCGAGATAAAGAAAGAAAGGGTTGTCTTTATTTTTTTTTATGAAGTTGACCGCTTTTATAGTGTAATCAGTTGTTAAACTTTTTTGTTCTTCAGGGGTGACCTCATCATCAATGATCTGGTCTCCTTCTATGAGGGGAAGATGAGGCCATTTTTTTAATCTTTCTTTCATTGGAAGATGTCTGACACCAGGGTGATGAGGCCACATGTCGTTAGAATAAGGTAGTCCGTAGTATTCATCAAAGCCGTGATGAATGGGTAGTGATTTCTTATGATGACCGAGGTGCCATTTTCCAAACATTCCAGTTGAGTAGCCTTTATTTTTGAGCATTTCTGGAATTAAGATCTCATCAGGATTGATGCCATGTTTTGATTTTGGTCCTGGAGCTCCAAGCATGCTGATGCGATTAGGATAGCACCCAGTAAGAAGAGCTGCTCGTGAGGCACCACAAACGGCTTGGGCGACATAAAAATCTGTGAATCGCATGCCTTCTGATGCCATTTTATCAAGATTTGGAGTTTCATATCCTTCAGCACCGAAGCATCCGACGTCAGCATAACCTTGGTCGTCGGTAAATATGATTACGATGTTTGGATTACTCTGTGCTTCGACGTAAGCATAAAGAGCAAGAATAAGAATTGCTACGAATGACCTCATGATTGTGGTGAGATTAGAATTAAAAGACTATTTCGGAGATTCGATAATAGTGAGTATGCTTCTGGCTTTTGATGCAAGCCCGATGACATCGTCTTTAGATGGAACTTTTTTTGGTTCTGAATTTTCAGATTCTGGTTCATGTCCACCTAAGCTAGCTAGTAAACCTTCCAAAGAATTATTGATTTCCATGAGATGATTTTTCTTTCTTAACTTAGGTTCTAGTCCCTGTAGAGTCTCGACGAAGTAAGCGATGAGATCCGTTCTAGCTAATTTGCTAGCTTTTTCTTCAGAGTAATTTTTGTGAGTTGTAACAGCTGCGATTTCGAAAGCTCTTATCCAACCGCCTAAAGCAACCAGGTTTGCAATGTCAACGTCTCTTAACATGACCATCTCGGCTTCAACATCAGCCTGAGTTTTCGCAAGTTCTTCTTTGAGTTTATCCCATTTTCCTAAGACGCTATTTTCTAAAATGCTTTTTGTGTATTTTGTTACCCTTTTGCCTGCGCCGAGAACCTGCGCCTGTTTTAGAACTGCTCTACCAATATTTTCTAGTTCAGAAATTTCCTCTGATTGAACAATGAGGAAGCCATCCGAAATAAGTGTGCCAAGGCCTAACGCCACAAGGGTTCTGTCTCGTGGAATTGATTTTGGCAGTTCTCTCTTCAGCTCTGCGTAGGGTAATTCACCCAGTTCGTCTAATTGTTCGAATAATTTCTTTATTGATGGAGTGGTAAACCTATTGACGCCAAATTCTTCACGAACATGTTCATCTCCAATAAGATCCTCAGGAACTTCCTGAGATTTTAGGGAAAAAGTGCCAATTAGACTGAATAAGAAGATTCTAAAAAAACACATTAAATTATTTAGCAATATTGGTTCTCATCTCTATTCTCCTCAATATGTCTTTGGATTATCGTTTATTCGAGAGATTATTTTATTATTTGTTTCTTGATAGGTGATTAAATACAAGTGAATGTTCAAACAACTGATACAGCATTGAATATTTAACTCTGTACACTCTCTAAAGTCTAAATTATGGGGCATGTAGCCACTACCATCTGGATCATTTGTTACTTTGCCGTTTTGATTGGTTTAGCAGGCTACGGCATTCATCGATATACAATGATTTATCTGTATTGGAAGAATCGCCGCAAAAAACCTCAACCACTTGGTCATTTTGAGGATTTACCGATGGTTACAGTTCAATTGCCAATATTCAATGAGTTACATGTTGTAAGGCGTTTGATCAAAGCTGTTGCAAATTTAGATTATCCAAAAAGTTGTCTGCAAATTCAAATACTTGATGACTCTATAGATGAAACAAAAGAAATTTGTGAGGAAGAATATAAGCGATTGTTAGATTCAGGCTTCGATGTGGAATTAATACACCGAGAGGATAGAGTTGGTTACAAGGCTGGAGCTCTAGAGAATGGAATGGAATCAGCCAAAGGGGAATACATTTATATTTTAGATGCGGATTTCGTTCCTGATTCTGATGTTCTTCACAAAATGATTCATTTTTTCACAGATGACCGGGTAGGAATGGTTCAAACTCGTTGGGGGCACATTAATAAATCTTATTCTATTTTAACTAGGGTTCAGGCTCTTTTTCTTGATGGTCACCATGCTGTAGAGCAAACAGCGCGTAGTCGGAGTGGTAGATTTTTCAATTTTAATGGTACTGCAGGCATTTTAAGAAAGAGTGCTATTATTGATGCGGGCGGTTGGCAACATGACACTATTTGCGAAGACCTCGATCTGAGCTATCGGGCACAAATGAAACGATGGAAATTTATTTATCTTGTTGATGTGGTTACCCCTGCAGAATTACCCCCTAATATGGATGGTTTTAAAACTCAGCAACACAGGTGGACTAAGGGATCTATCCAAACTTGCATAAAGGTTCTTGGTCGAGTTTTTAAAAGTGATTTACCAACCATCGTAAAGTTTGAGGCGTTTGCCCATCTGACTGCAAATTTCGCTTACCTTTTATTAATACTTTTATGCGTGTTGGTTAATCCTTCAATGCATCCCGAGTCGGGTTGGGTGAGGACTGTCTTTTTAGACTTCCCAATATTTTTTGCTACGACCATTTCAGTTGGTCTTTTTTATGTTACTGCACAGATTGCCATAAACCCTAAACCTTTGAATCTGATTAAAGAGATTCTTCACCTTCCAATTTTATTAGCTCTTGGCATAGGAATGTCAGTAAACAACGGCAAGGCTGTTTTAGAGGCTATTTTTGGTAACGATTCAGAATTTGTTAGAACTCCTAAGTATGGCATTGAGAAAAAGGATAAGAAGATTATCAAGTCAAAGTACCGAGCTTTAAAATCTATAGCGCCTTTATTTGAATTATCATTTTTTGGTTATTTCACTTATTTAGTGGTTAATGCTTGGCAAAATGCGAATTGGTTTACGCTTCCTTTTCTGATGTTATTTCAAGTTGGTTTCTTCCTCGTTGCTTCCGGTTCGATAAGATCTTTGCTTAATGACCTTTTCATGAACAGGCAGACTGCTAAGGATAGCGATAGCGCCTTAGTTAGTTAATTTTAGTAGCTCTAAAGTCTATTTTTGCTTAATAGAACTCTATTTAAGTTTATTTTAACGAAATGACTTTTGTGTCATGTGTTCTTAGTTGGTTTGACACTCTTAAATATCAACCTCATAATATAAAAATTATAAAGAGTTATATCTCTTTAGATTGTTCAATAACTACTCCCACTTTTTAATGTTTCATCTCGGCAAAATTTTACCTTTATTTGGTATATTGTTGCTAAGCTGTAACTGCTCATCAATTAGAACATCGGGAGAAAAAATCGTTGTTAGTGTTACTGATCAGAGACTTTCTCTGATCGGTAAGGAGGGTCCAATAAAGACTTATCCTATTTCTACTTCAAAGTATGGTCTCGGGAGTCAGCCTAATAGTTATAAAACTCCTCTTGGCAGAATGTATGTCTGCAAAAAAATAGGCTCGGGTGCCAGATCAGGTACAGTTTTCAAAAGTCGTCGACCCACTGGTGAGGTGGTCCGGCCCAATTCTCCTGGAAGGGATCCAATCATTTCTCGAATCATTTGGCTAGAAGGCTTGGAGAGATATAATCGGAATACTAAGGAGAGACTGATATATATTCATGGCACTCCTGAGGAAAGAACAATAGGAAGTCCTACAAGTTATGGATGTGTGAGAATGCGCTCTCGAGATATCATAGATTTATATGATCGGATTCGGGTAGGTACGCGTGTTTATATAAAAATCGGTCAACTGACTGCGACAGAGGTACCCTTAGCAGGTCGTTTTATTACATCTTCAGCTCAATCATTCGGCCAACGTATAGGATTGTTTGGTATAAGATAACATTTTGAGTTTCTTAAGTATTATTGACTAAAGGTTATTGGTCTATGGCTTGACAATTCGCTTTCCTTGGATAAGTTCGGCACCCCTTAAATTACCACGCAAAACGAATTATATGGCGAACACCAAATCAGCACAAAAAAGAGCCCGTCAATCCCTCAAGCGGGCTTCAGCCAACAGAGTTATTAAATCAAACGTTAAAACTGCTAGAAAAGCCCTCAACACTGCTATTTCTGCAGGCTCTAAGGAAGATGCTGAAAATTCATTGCGCCAACTTACTTCTTTTGCTGACAAAGCGGCAAAAAAAGGGGCTATTCACAAGAATTCTGCGAGTAGGCTCAAGGCACTCTATTCTCAAAGGGTCTCTGGAATTAGCTAGAAATCTCTAGTTTTTAATTTTGCGACATGAATTCATGTCCGCATCATTTATTTGGACTATCGAATAAGTGATAGAAATTATTATTGAGGTTGAAATCTAGTATCTGCCAACCGGATTTTCCTGAATAACAATAGATTTCCCATTTTAAAGGGAAGTTATCGCTATAGCTAAAGTAAGTGAACCTAACATTTCTTGACCCTATGCTATCAGTTTTGATTTTTTCGTATTCTTTAATTTTGCCGTATTTTTTGAGCGTCTGATCGGTTTCAGTGACTAATTTACTTATATTTTCTTTATCTTTGGCAATAGGGGAATTTTCTAGAAGTACTGTGAAGGCTAGATTCGTCTTTCCCTGTTTTAACGAATCAAAAAAATTCTCAATTCTTTTCTCAATAGGACTTCCTGATTTTTTTGGTGTTTTATCATCAGCCTGCAAACTGTTAATTTGAAGTGAACTAATAAATATTAGGCAAAATAGAATTAATTTTTTCAACATGATTTGATTAGATTGCTCAATGAAGATTAAATTTGAGAGAAGATCTCTTATTTTTCTAAGTTTTGTTGAATCCATACACTCCCTCTATATATATTAATATTGTTACATGGAAGAAGAGATTCAAAATGATGCTATGGACGATCGCGCCAGAAGAGCAGATAAAATCATTAAAAATCCTAAAAATTATAAAATTTGTGCTGGTTGTGAATCGATTGTAGCAAAAAAGGTCACAATTTGTCCAAACTGCCATGCATATCGATATATAGATAGTGAATCTATGGTTATCGCTCAGGCTCAAGAACTTGGGAATAGAGAGGCGAGGTCTGTTTTAGGTGTAGATCTTGAGTAAATAGCCAAAATTTAGTTAATTTTTCCTTATTTTAAATATAATGAAAATTCTAGAAATTTTGGGTTGCGCTCAATTATGAAAGGGTTTTCATTAAAGGGTGTTCACTCATGAATAGTGGGTAAACTGTTTGATAATATTAACAAACCAAAACAAAACTAAAATAAGTATATGAAAATCCGCAACATTGCAGCTAAAACAGCCGCTGTCCTTGGATGTTCTGCCCTCTTAGCCGTTCCTGCTATCGCAGGCGACCATGAAGGCGGTAGCGATCTTGGAGCAGAGGTAAGCGTCGGTTATGACACCGACTACATCTTCAGAGGAGCCAACCTTGGTTCTGATTTACTCTGGAGTGACGTAAACGTATCCACTTCACTTTCTGATGGAATGGATCTTAATATTGGAACTTGGTACGCCAACGTCACTGACGCTGGTGGAACAGATGAGTTAGACATCTATGCAGGTGTTTCAACTGATCTTGGTGGCATGTCACTTGATATTGGTTCCACATATTACTACTACCCAACTGATGGAAATAACACTCTTGAGGTAGGTGCAGCTCTTGGAACTAGCATTGGTGCATTTGACGTAAGCGTCGGTGTATATCATGACCTAGACAATGAAAACACATATTTTGAGGTTGGTGCAGGCACTTCATTTGATCTAACAGACACAGTTTCTGTAGATGTTGGTGCTTCAATTGGTAACAACCAAGACGAAGTTATTGGTGGTCAGGCTGATGGCCTTACTGCTCTTACAGTAACAATAGGTGCTCCTATTGGTCTTTCTGACAATGCTTCACTTAACCCATACGTTGGTATCAACGTTGGTCTTGAGGACAATGACTCTGGTGATGACATTTTCAGTGGAATCTCTCTTAGCGTTGGATTCTAATTTGAATTGAATCAAATTTCACAAAACCCTCGGTCTTAGGACCGAGGGTTTTTTTTTGGCTAATTAAAATAACAAATGTAGGTATATCTATGAATTTGATACTTATAATCACATTTTATTCTTAATGACTTGCTTCAGTTCTCTTTAAATTTAATAAAGTGACAATGCTTCCTGTGGTAAGAGTTTTGGTCGATGGGGCCTCTGGTATGGAATTTGATTATTCCATTCCTGAACAATTGAAGGAGAAAGTTGTGGTGGGAAGCCGAGTGAAGGTGCCTCTTAGAAATCGAGCTTCAACGGGCACTGTGGTCGCTATAATCACTGATAATGATAAGGAGAGGGGTTCCTTTAAGATTAAACCTATTCAGGGACTTATCTCGGAAAAACCGATCCTAACTTCTGGATTGATTGAGCTTGGAAGATGGATTGCAGATTATTATTTAGCTCCGATGGAGTCTGTGATGAGAAGTTTAATACCTGAATCTGTTCGCGGCGAAAACCATGACTTTAAGAAGCTTCAACATGTCAGATTAATTAAAGAGCCAAGCGAGGAGGACATCGAACAATTATCAAGGCGTGCTCCAAAGCAAGGCATAATAATAAATAAACTTAAAAATAAAAAGGGATCTATCCCTATATCTCAATTAGGCCAGGGAGCTAAGTCTTCTGTTGATGCTCTAAAAAAGAAAGGGTTCGTTGAGATTTTTACGGAGATTTCAAAGCGAGATCCTCATGCCGAAGAAAACTTCATTCCTTCAAAACCTCTGGAGCTAACAAAACCTCAGAAGGATTGTCTTAATTCAATAATTAAATCTACTAATGATCCTAAAGATTCAAAACCTCTACTTTTACATGGAGTGACCGGAAGCGGGAAAACGGAAGTTTACCTTCAGGCCATTTTTTCAGTTCTTGAAGAAGGAAAAACGGCGTTAGTTCTTGTACCTGAAATTTCACTGACTCCTCAAACAGTGGCCAGATTTAAAAGGCGATTCGCTCACATTCAAGATCAGGTCGCTGTTCTTCATAGCCATCTTAGTGGTGGGGAACGTTTTGATGAATGGCATAAAATTGTTGAGGGCGATGCAAAAATCGTTATTGGCGCAAGGAGCGCTCTCTTTGCGCCATTAAAAAAACTTGGATTAATTGTTGTGGATGAGGAGCATGAGGGCAGTTACAAACAAGACAGTTCACCCCGTTATCATGCACGTGATGTAGCCGTGGTTAGAGCTAAGATAGAGGGTTGCGTCGTTGTTTTGGGAAGCGCTACCCCTTCACTAGAATCTATTCATAATACCAGGATCGGAAAATATGATCTTATAGAACTTAAAGAAAGGGTTGATAATTGTAGTCTGCCTCTTATTAGAATAGTTGATCTTAAAAATGAGTCTAGGAACTTATCTAAATCAGGCGGCCCTGCCATTATATCTGAACGACTTAGATCTGCCGTGAATGATAGATTAAAAAAGGGAGAGCAGATCATATTATTTTTAAACCGAAGAGGTTTTGCAACTTCTCTTAATTGTCCATCATGCGGTCATGTGTGTGGTTGCCCGGAATGTAGCGTTTCACTGACTTTTCATCGCAAGGAGGAGAGACTGATATGCCACATGTGTGGCTATAAAACAAAAGCTCCAAAAAAATGTCCAGAGTGTAAGGATCCAGCGATTCGGTTCGCAGGATTTGGTACAGAAAAAGTGGAAGAGGTTTTGAGAAAAGTTTTTCCTACGGCTCGAATTGCAAGAGTTGATACCGATACCATGTCTCGAAAAGGAGCCTTAAGAAAGACACTCGGAGATTTTAAATCTGTTAAACTTGATATGCTTGTTGGAACCCAAATGATTGCTAAGGGTCTTCATTTCCCAAATGTCACACTGGTAGGAATATTAAACGCTGATATAGGTTTACATATTCCAGACTTTCGTTCAGGTGAGAGAACATTTCAGTTGTTAACCCAAGTTGCAGGTAGGGCAGGTAGGGGAGAAATGGAAGGGGAAGTTCTCATTCAAACTTTTACTCCACATAGTCCTTCGGTACAATTTGCCAGGCATCATGACTATCAGGGATTTTCTGATCAGGAGCTTGAGTTTCGAGAAAGCTTTTCATTCCCACCTTTTTATCATTGCCTCATCATTACGAGTCGTTCAAAGAATTCTGGCCTAGCAGAATTTACTCTTGAAACGCTACACAAAAGACTCCTTAAGGAATTGCCAAGTCAGATTCTTATGGGCGACCCTTTACCCTCACCTTTGGCTAAAGCCGCTGGTCAATTTAGATTTCAATTAATGCTTCGATCAGCTCATCCTAGGTTTATGAGCAAGTACATCAGATCGGTGATTAAAGGACTGACGATTCCAGAGGAGGTCTATCTTGCCATCGATGTTGACCCTATTTACTTATCTTAAAATTATTAGTTTCTATAGTGGAAGTGAAGAGATCTTGGACGTACTGGAGCAAAGTATCTCCTTGGAGGCCTTGGAACATAGGTATGATAGCGATAATCATGACGAATAACTGGAGGTGAAGGTCTATAATATCTCGTAGGTGTGACGTATCCATTTTCCTGATCTTGAGCACTTCCAAGAGTTGAACCTGCAGCGGCTCCAATAAGTCCTCCGATAGCCGCTCCTTCTAATGGGCGCCCTGATTGATTGCCAACGATAGCTCCAAGTGCAGCCCCTGTTAACCCACCAGTCACAGAGCCTCTCTGAGTTGATGGTCCACTGCCATAGATATCTGAGGTGCATGAAGTTCCAATTAGCGCTGTAAGTGACAATCCGGTAGCAGTTAAAAGTGATTTCAAATTTTTCATACTTTATATGACGTGAGCGTTTTTAAATTATTCAAAAAAATACCGCTACCAAAAAGGAAGCGGTATTCAAAATTTTATCTAAAGAAATAAAAGACCCGACTAATAGCGGGAATTTTGTTGATTAGCGTTTTGATATCTTTGTTGCTGTTGGGCGTTCTTTTTATCTTTTTTGTCGCCTAAAAATGCACCTGTTCCAGCTCCTAAGGCTCCGCCTAAGAGAGCGCCTTTGGCTGCGTCACCTGATTGATTACCAATAATGGCACCAGTTCCGGCTCCGATTAGGCCTCCGAGAACCGCATTGCTTTGAGCATTTGGTCCACAAGATGAGAAAAATAGAGTTAATCCAAGAATGGCGGCTGCTTTGAAAAAGAATCGATAGAATTTCATAGTTGATTATTATTAATATACCTAAAATAGACTCATTTGACGGTTTTCGCGAATGATCTATTCAAATAAATGTTGCTTTCGTTATAGAAAACGCAGATTTAAAGGGGTTCTTTCAAAAAAAAACCCCAAGCCCTAAGAAAATAGGGTTTGGGGTTTTTGTGAGTTATCGAATTTTTTTATTACGAAATCTCAGATCTCGAATGACCTCTTTCTTCAAGGACGGCCTGCGCAGCAGCAAGACGAGCGACTGGGATTCGGAATGGAGAGCAGGACACGTAATTGAGTCCAGTGCGGTGGAAAAACTTGACCGAGTCAGAATCGCCACCGTGCTCACCACATATGCCGATTTTTAGATTTGGTTTGGTTGAACGTCCGCCTTGCACACCCATTTCAACAAGTTTACCTACACCCTCCTGATCGAGGCCAGCGAATGGATTGTTGCTGAGAACCTCTGCATCTTGATAGGTTGGCAAAAAGCTAGAGGAGTCATCACGAGACAGTCCAAGTCCTGTCTGAGTGAGATCGTTAGTGCCGAAAGAGAAGAACTCAGCGTGCTCAGCCACTTTGTCAGCAGTAATAGCAGCGCGAGGAATCTCGATCATCGTTCCAACTGTGTACTTTAACTCGGACTTTTTAAGACCAAGTTTCTTGCGAACGCTTTCAGCAGTTTCGTCGATAACCTGCTTTTGCAGTTCAAGCTCACGATCGTAGGATACGAGAGGTACCATTATTTCAGGAAGCACCTTAGTTCCTTTTGCCTGAACTTCTGCCGCAGCCTCCAGTATAGCCTCGACCTGAGTAGCGGTGACAGCTGGATAGCTGATTCCTAGACGGCAACCACGATGACCAAGCATCGGGTTTTCCTCATGAAGAGCGTGAATTCTCTTTGTTATGGCTGGTGCGCTCATTCCAATCTTCTTGGAAAGGTCCTTCTTCTGACCTGCATCCATAGTGCCGATGAATTCGTGAAGTGGTGGATCAAGGAGGCGGATCGTTGCAGGGCGACCTGCGAGTGATTTAAAAATGCCAATGAAATCTTTCTTCATGAACTTTTTAATTTTTGTTAGCGCTTTTGCGCGACCTGCGTCGTCGTCAGCGAGGATCATTTCACGCACAGAGTCGATACGGTTTCCCTCGAAGAACATGTGCTCTGCACGAGTCAAACCTATTCCCTCAGCTCCAAACTTGATGGCTTGTTCAACCTGTTTTGGTGTATCTGAGTTGGTGCGGACTCCAAGCTTGCGAAGTTTGTCTGTCCAGCTCATAAGCGCCATAAATTTCTTATAAGTATCAGAACGTTTGGCCGCGGCTTTATTTTCAATGAGACCTTGAATAACTTGAGATGGAGAAGACTTGATAGAGCCCTTGTAGACATTTCCAACGAATCCGTTTAGAGAAAGGTCATCTCCTTCTTTAAGAGTCACTCCATTGCCCGAAAGCGTCTTTTTACTATAATCAATGGTCATGCCGTGAGCGCCGCAGACGCAGACTTTACCCATTTGGCGCGCAACAAGAGCGGCGTGTGATGAGGCTCCACCCTCAGTAGTGAGTATCCCTTGCGCTGCAATCATACCGCGAAGGTCCTCAGGCGAAGTTGCCTGACGGACAAGAATGACGGACTCGCCCTTGGCAGCCGCCTTAACAGAATCTTCAGCTGAGAAGTAAATCTTACCAGAAGCTGCACCTGGTCCAGCGGGAAGGCCACTACCTATCTTGGTTGCCTTGCGCTCAGTGGCAAGATCAAAGATTGGTGCTAAGAGGTGGCTCAAATCTTCAGCAGGTATACGCAGGATGGCTTCATCCTTAGTGATGAGTCGTTCTTTGACCATGTCTAGGGCGATATTGACTGCGGCGAAGCCGGTACGCTTGCCGTTACGTGTCTGTAGCATCCATAGCTTGCCTTCCTCGATAGTGAACTCGACGTCTTGTACGTCACGGAAGTGTTTCTCAAGAATTTTGCGAACCTTGAGGAGTTCCTTATGCGATTTTGGCAGGTCCTTGACCATTTTGGCGATTGGTTTTGGAGTACGTACTCCAGCGACAACGTCCTCGCCCTGAGCATCAATGAGGTACTCACCATAGAAAACGTTTTCACCAGTAGCTGGATCGCGGGTGAAGGCTACGCCAGTACCAGAGGTTTTGCCGGTGTTACCGAATACCATAGCTTGTACGTTAACTGCAGTTCCCCACTCGGCAGGGATGCCATACTTGGCACGATAGACCTTAGCTCGGTCATTGTTCCAAGAATTAAAGACCGCATTAACTGAACCATAAAGTTGATCCATTGGGTCTTCAGGAAATTCCTTACCTGATCTTTTCTTAATTAGTTTTTTAAACTCGGCCACGACCCATCTCAAATCGGACTCTTCAAGTCCCGAATCGTCGCTTACTTTTGCTTTTGCCTTGGCCTTGTCCAAGATTACCTCGTATGGATCATGATGTTCTCCTTCGTGGGCCTCAACGCCCATCACAACGCTACCATACATTTGAAGGAACCTGCGGTAACTGTCCCATGCAAATTTTGGGTTTCCAGTCTTCAGTGAAAGAGCCTCAACGACTTCATCATTGATTCCCAAGTTTAGGATAGTATCCATCATTCCAGGCATGGATTCACGTGCCCCTGAGCGGACTGAGAGTAAGAGGGGATTTTTTAGGTCACCAAATTTTTTACCCATTACTTTTTCGATCTTAGCGATGTTAGATTTAATCTCCGCGTCGAGTGTTTTTGGATAAGTCTTTTTGTTATCGTAATAATAAGTACAGACTTCGGTTGTGAGCGTCATGCCTGCAGGAACCGGCAGGCCGATTCTGGACATCTCGGATAAGTTTGCCCCTTTACCTCCTAGTAGAGCTTTTTGAGAGCCATCTCCATCAGACTTATTCCCTCCGAAGAAGTAAACATGTTGTGTTGCTTTGCGCTTTGCGACTTTTTTGCGAGCAGGACTCTTTTTCTTTGCTGTGCCCTTTTTAGAGGCTGTTTTCTTTTTTGCCATGGGTATATGTTGTAGTTGGTTCTAAATTCTTTGTTGAGGTTATTTTTTATTAAATATACAGAAATTATTGTGCTACTTCCTGATTAAAATCGAGCCGAACCTTATCAAAGGCATTTGACCTGTCAATTATCGGTTTACTTAGATTTTACTGATTTATTATCATTACTAGGAGATGACGGACTCGCCTCTTGCCTCTCTTTCGATTTGCTCTTCGATCCAAGCGTAGGTTGTTGCTAACCCTGTTTTCAGATCGACCTCTGGCTCCCATCCAAGTTTTTCCAAGATTAGGGAGTTATCACTATTCCTTCCTCTGACTCCTTGAGGGGCATTAAGGTCATGGTTTCTCTCAACTTTCACTCCCGCAATATCTGAAATCATGTCAATAAGCTCATTAATAGAAACCATTTCAGAGCGACCAAGATTAATTGGATCACTAAAATCAGATTCCATTAGTTTATCTAGCCCTGTGATACAATCATCGATGTACATGAAGCTGCGGGTTTGTTCTCCGTCCCCCCAGACTTCAATACTTAGGTTATCTGATTTTTTTGCTTCAATAATTTTTCTGCAAAGTGCTGCAGGGGCTTTTTCTCTTCCACCTCTCCAAGTGCCCTCTGGGCCATAAACGTTATGAAATCGGACTACCCGAACTTGCATTCCAAAGTCTTCTTCAAAGTGTTTACACATCCTTTCGCTAAATAATTTTTCCCAACCGTACCCATCTTCAGGCATGGCAGGGTACGCATCAGCTTCTTTGAGTGCCGTGACCGCGGTGTTTGTTTGTTTGTCTGCTGCATAAACGCACGCACTAGATGAGTAGAGGTACTTTTTAACATTATGCTCCTTAGCGGCCATCAAGAGATGTGTATTGATGAGAATGCTGAGCATGCAGAGGGCCTTGTTGTTTTCTATGAATCCCATACCACCCATATTACAAGCGAGGTTATAAACTTCATCGCAACCTTCAGTTGCAGAAAAGCAGGCCTCCTTTTCTTCTAAATTAGCAACAATGTTTTCAGCGCCTTCGTTGATTTGATACCATTGATCGAGTGGTTTCACATCGACGACTCGCACTTCGTATCCTCGACCAAGTAATGATTTTGCTAGATGACCACCGATGAAGCCACCGCCACCTCCGATAAGAATTTTTTTGCTCATTTAATTTTAGTCTACCCCATCTTTAGGGACTTTTGTTGAGAGTCTGTTTGAATATGTAATAAGAATTGATGAATTCTAATTTATCATAGCGAAGTGTCAAATTGACCATTCTCCTCTGTTTACTCATTTAAAATTTTAAAATCGACTAAACGTTGGTCAAAATCGACTTTATCTACACAGACTTTGACAATTTGGCCGGCTTCAAAGGTCCTTTTTGGGCGAGTTCCAACAAATCTAGAGTTTGAGCCATCAAACCAGTATCCTTCCCGGCAATAAGGAAGAACGCTCTCTGGGACGAGCCCTTTAATTAAAAGATCAGTGAGTTCAATGAATAAACCCTTACGGCGCACTTCGTGGATAATAGCAGGGTGGCTAGGAATAGAGCCATTCGGAGAAACCTTTTTTTCATTCCAAAGAAATTCAATGAGTTTCAACTTTTGGGATTCCATCTCTGCACTACTAGAGGTTCTCTCTGTTCCTGAAATGTGTTTAGCAGTTTGCTGAAGTTCATCAAATTTTGGTGTGCTGGATGGGACTGATCCTGTTACAGCGGCTAGGACCCTGTGAACGATAAGATCAGCGTAACGACGTATTGGGCTTGTAAAGTGAGTGTAGTTTGTTTTTGAAAGACCATAATGGCCGAGAGGATCAGCGCTATAGCTTGCTCTCTTCATGCTCCTTAAGAGTCCAACCTTGATAGCATGCTCCTCCATTTGACCTTGAATCGATTTGAGTAATTTTTGTAATTCATTTGGTGCTGACGGGTCACCAATCTCAAGTCCATAACTAAGTACGAGTTGTCTGAAATCAAAGAGCTTATCCGCGTCTGGACTTTCATGAACTCTAAAAAGAGATGGCCTCATTTTATTTTTGATGTGTTTGGCTACTGCTTCATTAGCAGCAAGCATGAACTCTTCTATGAGTTGATGACTTTCATCATTTTCAGATCTAACTAAGTTTGTGGGCTTGCCGTTATTATCAAGGATGACCTTTATCTCGGGCATGTCTAATTCGAGTGCGCCAGATTTAAAGCGTCGTTTCCGAAGTATTTTTGCCAGTTCCCATGCCGTGGCGAGCCTCTTGCTAAAGGAATTCTTAGAGTCGGGTTTTTTTAGTAGTGAATAAGCCTCTTCGTAAGTGAATCGATGAGCATTTCTGATGACTGCTTTACAAAACCTAACTGAAATTTCCGAACCTTTGGAATCAAATTTCATGATGGCCGCGTGTGTTAGGCGGTTCTTTCCTGGCACGAGTGAACAAAGCCCATTACTGAGGACTTCAGGAAGCATGGGGATAACTCTATCAACGAGATAAGTGCTATTACCTCTAATAAAAGCTTCCTTATCAAGTTCGGTCTCAGGCCTAACATAATAAGATACGTCAGCAATGTGAACCGCTAACTCCCAGCTTCCATCATCAAGTTTTTCAACGAGGATAGCATCGTCAAAGTCCCTAGCGTCCGCAGGGTCAATAGTAAAGACAGGCCGGTCTCTCCAGTCTTCTCGCGAAAGGATCTCTTCTTCAGGAATATCACTTGAAAATTCTTCTGCTTCTTTAATGACTTTATTTTTGAAATTTAGTGGAAGTTTGTGGGCATAAATGATTTGCAATATATCAACACCCGGTGAGTTAGCAGCACCCAGAACTTTAATGATTTTTCCTTTTGGGCACGCCCTTCTAGATTGCCAATCATCGATCGATATCACAACCTTGTCTTCAATGTTAGGAAGTTTCTTGGGGAGTTCTTCAGCGTTTAGCTCAATGCTTTTTGGAAGGAGAGGGTCATCGGGTTGAGCGTAATGAAACTGATTCTTTTTAAAGTATGTTGCGATAACAGCTTCGTTCATTCGACGAAGAACTTTAATGACTCGGCCTTCGGGCAATTTCCCTGTTTCAGTGAACCGTTTTTCGAGTTGCTCCCTAGTGTTCTTGTTTTTAATGTGCTGCGTCCAATGAGGTGATGATCCAGATTTTTGCATCTTTACGACGACCTGATCTCCGTGAAGCGCCATGCCGGTTGAATCTGGAGGAATAAATACACTCATTCTTTCATTCGAGTTCTCAATGCTCACAAAAGCATGACCCTTTCTTTGAAAGTGGATAGTACCGATCAACTCTTGTCCTCCTCTTTTGATGTACCGACCTTTTTTGATTTTCCTTATTACCCCTCTAGATTCTAATTGGTTGAGGACTTGGCGTAGGTCTTGTCTTTTTTTTGAAGAGATTTCAAGGGCCTTAGAAATCTCTGATTTATTTAAGGGTCGATAATTAGGTGCGCTGAAGAAATGAAGTAATGAGTCTTCAAGACTTTTTATTTCTTTATCACCTCTAGAAAGCCTAGTATTTGATTTTTTGGACGTATTACGACTATATCCCTGAAAATAACGATGTGAAAGCGCCTTTCACTCTCTTTACATAAATCCATTGTCACCCCCACAAAAGCTGTTATTATTAACATCCATTTTATCTAAACCCCAAACAGATACTCTAATCTCAGATTCTGAAAATCACTATGAGAACACAACTTTTTTCAAATTCAAAGAAACGTGCGCTTTCCGCATTCACTCTCATCGAGCTTCTTATTGTTATTGTTATTATCGCGATACTTGCTTCGGTTGCATTCCCGGTGACCGCACTAGTCATGGAGCAGGCCAGAAAAGCTGAAGCGAAGAACGAAGTGACCAACCTCGTTAATGCTATCAAGATGTATGAATTGGAATATGGTAAGCTTCCTTTCCAGGCCGGTGAAGGTGGTGAGTCAGACTTGGAAATGGACACTTTTCAGGACAATATCATTAGTGTTCTGGCTGGTGAAAATGTTGATGGATTGAATCCTCGTAGAAAACCTTTTTACGAAGGCAAGACTGCGAAGAATCCTGATTCTCAAAAACCTGCTGGAGGAATGTTTGGTACTGACGAGCAGCTTCAATTAGCTGATCCTTGGGGCAATGAATACTTTATCATCATTGATTCTAATTATGATAATGTACTTCAAGATCTCCCTGGTGCTGACGGTGAAGACGTTAGAACGAAGGTTGCCGTTTGGACTAAAGGTAAAGAAAAAGGTCCAGGTGAATTTGATCCTGTGAAAAAGTGGGTCAAGTCCTGGGCGAAGTAATTTATAAAATTATTACTTCTTCGAAAGAAGATTATTACCGTCCTCTACCAAATATCATGGTGTAGGCTGTTTTTATAATGATGGTGAAGTCCATCGTTAGGGAATAGTAACGGACATAATAGAGATCATATTTGAGTTTGTTCTTCGTGTCCTCAAGATTAGCTCCGTAAGGGTAATTGACTTGTGCCCACCCAGTGATGCCAGGTTTTGAAATGTGTCGAAAGTGATAATGAGGTATTTCATTTTCGTAAGTATTGACGAGTTTATCCCACTCTGCTCTTGGCCCAATGAGACTCATTTCTCCTTTGATGACATTGAAAAGTTGAGGTAACTCATCGAGCCTTGTTTTCCGAAGAAAATTACCTATGGAAGTAATTCTTGGATCATTTTCTTGTGTGTAATCGCCCTTTGTGTCTGATCCGACTTGCATGGTTCGTAATTTTAAAAGGGTAAAAGGGATCTCTTTTTCACCAATTCTTGTCTGTTTGAAAAAGACTGGCCCTTTACTTGTCACTTTAACGGCTAGCATGGCCGCGATCATTGCGGGGCTTGCAAGAATTAGGACTATAAATGAGAGAAGTAAATCTATGGCGCGTTTTGCGTGAATATAAATTGCATTCTTTCGTACTCTAAAGCCACTTTTGAACGGCCAAGAATCATTAATTGATGATAAGGGTACGTATTGGAAAAAAGTTAGGAAAAATCTTTCGATTGATATGACGTCAGAAAAATTCATATGGCGCTCAAAGAGAGATTCTTTGAATTCAGAACTAATGTTCAATTTGTTTATATCCTCAGCTATTAAAATTTTACTAATAACCTTATTGTTAATCTCGTCAGATTTTGGATCAAACTCATTTAAGGTTAAGATCTGAACATCTATTGAGATGAATTGATCAATCATTTTTTTATCAAAGTTATCCCCAACAAGATAAAGTTGTTCCTGATAAAGTTGTTCCTGAATTTCTTTAACCAACTCGTAGATTTTATCATTAGTTCCAAGGATGACTGTGCATTTCGCACCTTTTCGTTTTAGTTTAAGATGTCCTATTAAGCATCTGTAGAAAATAGAGTAAATGCTGAATAAAATGAACGTTCCTAAAAGTGAGGTTCTGTTAGTGTCAACTCTATCTCCATAAGAAATAAATAGAAGGATAATGAACAGAGAAAATATAGCACCAACAATAGATGCTAGAACGTGCTCACTGACAAAACGAGCGGTGCGATTGATTGATTTATACTCGTAACCTCCTATTAAGTAGAGTGCTATGGCGTTGCAGATGACCATAGTGAAAAGGATTTGATCGCTAGAGAAAAAATTAGTCGAGGATCCAGTTCTGACTATGGTGACTAAGTAATAAATTAAATAGAAAGCGATCGTATCAGTTGCCAGGAGAATGACTGGAAAGGTTTTTCTGATGGTGTTGAGCAACATTGAGTATCTTTTTTATTAATTTTCTCCAATTAGATCTCAAAAAAATAACTTCTCCTGTGAATAATGACCTTATATTAGTCTAATCTAACTCAGTAAATAATTTAATTATTGTTCCCTAAATGGGTGTAGATAAATGTGTTCAATAAAACTTAGAATAATAAGTTTATAAAAATAAAACCTAAGGTATCTTAAGTTTTTAAAATTTCTACTAATGTTTGATAGATTACTTAAATTTTCATTCTTCGGAATCGCTTTATTGATCCTTTCCTCAATGAGTAATAATAAGCTTGTTGCCAATGAGTTAATCAATTCATCGACTTTTACAGACACCCAAAGTAATGCTTCCTTGGATTCTCTATCTTTTTTACAAGATAGAGTCAGCGCCCAGTTTATTACAAGATATCTTCAAGATTCGAATATATTCCTAAGACAGAATAATACCGAAGCCAATGTCATTAATGAGTCAGTTTTACTCGGTTTAAAAGGTGGCGGTCTTCCAACTGATCCAGGTATTTCCTATCGAGCGCTTTATGGCGGTAACTACTTTTATTCGCTTAGTGACGAATTTGAGTATGACTCTCCAGCCGATCATAATTTTCTCTCTGGCATTGAACTTCGAGGAGCTTTTACAAAGCTTAGACTTAATGCAAATCTTGAGGAACAGGGTGGTTATGCACGGTCGGAGGGTTTTTCAGATGCCATTTCATCCTCTATCGGAGAATCAAGAAACGTGGGATATAAGAAAAAGAGATTAGATTTTGGCGTCTCAAGGGAGATTAGCACAAGTATTTTTGAATTAGGTCTGTCCTTAGACAAATATGATTACAATTTCATTGATATATTTTCGGGTAATACAGTACCTTATGACAGACAGCGACTTGCAGCCGACATTTCGTGGTTCTTTGAACCAACTTTCTTGGGCAAAACGCGTTTAGGCTTTGGTCTTACGACAGGCCAA
>CABXDI010000039.1 GCA_902510815.1 uncultured Verrucomicrobiota bacterium
TCTTTAAACTCCTACGAGTGGAGGGATTCACTCCTGACTTCATCAGAACAATCAAATTTAGAAGTGGGGCTCGAAACGTCGATCTACAATTTGGATTTTCACCAAGTCCTTCTCCCACTAAGGTTCAGGGAAATTTTTGGGCAGAATGGGTCGACGCTGAAGGGGCTTACTCCAAACAGGTATTTGAGGGAACTCCTAATGATACCGAAGAACACGTATTTAGATTAAAACTCCCAAATAATCCAATGACTATCACCTGGGATAATCTTGCAATGTCAGAAGTTTTTACATCAATAACAATAGATAACACTGCCTGGTGGGATAGTGGCGGACCAATGGATTTAAATATGCTGACATCCAACAGCATTAACCTTGGTCGACCTCAAATTGAATTCGAAACGTTTAGGGAATTTGTTGTTCGTGTTATTCCTAAGAATACTCTCATTACATCTCCCGAGGTTCAGGGCGCGACCTTCAATTTGGTATGGGAAGGAGGAGGAAGATCAATTAACGGAAAACTGACCTTTCCGACTGACCTTGAATCAATGGATGATCTACCAGGCTGGGGTGAATTTGGCACCCCTTCCACTATTTCGGGAGGACAATTCACTGTCACTATCGACGGAAATACAACAGTCATCGAAAATCCATCAATCTATTTTTACAAAGGTGGAAATGCGAAATTTGATTACTCAAAAGAACTCATTGGACAAGGCGGATTCGGACCACAAAACCCAAGCCGGTTCTACGGAGATTTTAATATATTCAATGCTGGAGCCGTATTTACTCCTGTTAATTTCTTCACAATTAGAGATACCAGAGGAATTACATACACACTGAGAAGCATGAAAGTAGACCAGCAATAACTGATGACAGCTTCCGAATACCGATCCTTAAAAGGATAAATCAAATGGAAGTCTGGTCTTTAATAGATATATATTTTAATTTGAAATTAAACGGTTCCAAATAAATGCAGGTCAAAGCCGATCTCATTAAATGACTCTTAGGAAGCAGCTTGATCTTTAGTTAATGGTTGATCAAGGTTGAAGATTATGGTTTCCTTTCGGCCATGAAACGCAGAACCTTCCTTCGCACCTCCGCTTCCGCTTCTATTATGGCGGGATCTATTCAAAGTCTATTAGCGCTGACTGACGATAATGTTTACCGCAAGAATATTGGCCTGCAAATTTATACGCTGCGCAATCAGCTAAAAGCAGACCTTAAAGGGACTCTCAAGGCGGTGGCCGATGCAGGCTATAAGCAGGTGGAGCCATACGGCTTTCCCGGCGAACTGAAGATGGTCAATGTAGCTAAGGATTTAGGTCTTGGCGTTCATTCCACCCACTTTGATTGGGAGGCTGCAGTCAATCCAAACGATGATGGTTTCTCAGATTTTAAAAAGATCATCGCTAAAGCAAAAGATGCCGGACTTTCACATTTAGTAGTCCCCTACCTTCACAATAAAGACCGAAAAAATCTTGATGATTATAAGCGTGTGGCAGGAAACCTTAATAAAGCTGCCGTTATCGCCAAGGATGCTGAAATTCAACTTGCCTATCACAACCATTCTTTCGAATTTCAGCCGATGAATGAATCAACAGGTTACGATATCTTTGTGCAGGAGTTTGGCGACGAGATGATGTTTGAGGTAGATGTCTTTTGGATAAAAGCCGCAAACCTAGATCCCGTCAGTTTAATCAAAGGACTGAGCGGACGAATTTCACAGCTTCACCTCAAAGATATTAAGAAAGGAATCAATCTTCCAATTTATGGAGGTCTTCCTAACGATGCCTTCAAGGAGTTAGGTAATGGTATAATTCCTATGGAGCCGATCATTGAAGCCGCTAAGGCTGCAGGGGTTGAACACTGCCATGTTGAGCAGGATCAATCACCTAATCCCCTAGCAAGCATCAAGGAAAGCATGGTCTATCTAAAAGGACTGTAGCTTTGCAGATCAATCTTGGATTAGGGAGGTATGAGCAAACCTATTAATAGGTAAAAAACTATAAACTAATTTATGAATCACCAAGAGACCTCCCGCAGAAAATTCATCCGATCAAGCTCCGCTTTGGCCGGCTTTTATATCCTTCCTTCGGGATTGCGTGCCAACTCACCCAACGGACGCCTCCAAAGTGCGCACATCGGTGTCGGTGGCAAGGGCTCTGTCGATACCGCACAGATAGCAGCGCATCCGAACACACAGGTAGTTGCACTTTGTGACGTCGATCGAAATAGCCTTGATGGTCGTGGACGAAAACAGAAAACCAATGGCAAAGAACGCTACCCAGGCGCCAAGAAATTTCAGGACTACCGCGAAATGTTCGCCGCGATGAGCGAGAAGATTGATATTGTCTCTGTGTCAACGCCTGACCACACTCACTACCCAGCGACAATGAAGGCGATAGAACTGGGCAAGCATGTCTATACACAGAAGCCACTCACTAACAACATCGCCGAGGCGCGAACACTGATGACATCTGCTCGAAAACACAAGGTCTTCACTCAGATGGGCATCCAAAACCAGTCATCAATCGCTTATCGAACCGCCACACATTTCATCCGCAGCGGACTCATCGGCAAAATCAGCAAGGTGCACGTATGGTCGTTCAAGAACTGGGGATATGATGGCCCTCCACACAAAGGAGAAGATCCCGTTCCGGCGAATCTTGATTGGAACATGTGGCTAGGCACGGCACCCGAACGTTCTTTTGTGAAAGGTAAATACCACACTATGGACTGGCGTCGCTACATGGACTTCGGCTGTGGGACACTTGGTGACATGGGAATTCACATCTTCGACCGGCCCTTTGGCACGCTTGATCTGAAACCTCCCACTTGGGCAAAAGCAACCTGCCGTGCGACCACCGGCTACGGCCTTCCAACCAAAATGATTGTTGATCTCGGATTCAAATCGACACCGCGAACCACTGACAATTTCTCTTGGACATGGTATGACGGAACCTACGGGCCACCAGAAAATGATGGAAACTTAGGTGTTCCAGCAGATAAAAAACTACCTAAGCAAGGAGCTATCTTTGTTGGCGAGGGTGGAAGCATGTTACTTGGGCATATTAATGGTCCTCTTTTCTTTCCAGGCTCCGTTTATGATAAACTTAAGAAACCTGACATCCCTAAAAAAGTAAATCACTACAGCAACTGGATCGACTCTATTCTGGCCGGAAAGGGTGAACCAACAGCTCGCTTCGACTATGCTGCGCCACTCACAGAGTCGGTTCTCCTAGGAGTTATCGCTTCCCGGTATCCCGGTAAAAAGATCGAGTGGAACACCGCGGAAGGTAAAGTTACCAATATCAAGGAAGCCAACAAATACGTCGCTTTCCAGAACACTCGTAACTTTTAGGATATAGAATTTCCTTATTAGAATTATCTGAAGCTTTCGAGACGATTAGAAAAGTGAATCCTACAATTTTGCCTTTTTAGGATTATGCTTCTTATCGAGAGCAATGACCTTAGCGGCAGCCGCCTTGTAGTCGAACTTAAAGTCCACTTTGGGAGGCTTAACCTTGGCAATATCGATTCCATAAATCGTATTCATCCATACAAGGCCAGCCACCGTTAATAAAGCATCACCAGCATGCCCCATAGCGTCACGATACACGGAATTACTTTTGGCGACACGGTTGATCCCAGGCATTTTACCGGCTTCGTGCATAGTCCATAGTTCAACGGAGGCCATGCCATAATAACTACAGGTAATTTTGTTTTTCGGATAAAGCGCGCGCAGCTTAAGAATAAGTTCCTTGTGGATGCGAGACTGAAAGGCACGAGATCCTTCACTATAAGCGGCAAGGGACCGTTTAACGCCTCCTTCTGATGTCCTACCCCAAGGGATACCGATAAACACCTCAACTTTAGGATTCTTTTTTAGCGCGTAATCAATCCACTTTTTATAATCCTCAATCGAACTTTTACTACTGTAAAGGGTCATGCCGAATAGGTCTATATTCCCTTCATCAAGGCTAGACTGAATCTTTGTGCGTGAAGGCTCATGATCCCACAAAGAGCCGGGCGCGCCATTCTTGCCACCCCTAAAAACATCCCTCTGTGAATGTCCCTCGACACCAGCATTCTTAGCCATCGCATTAAAACTACGCGATACCGGAATAAAAAAACTATGCCCAATAAACAGGCAGTTCTTGCCGGGTGTCTCCTTGTCATTCGCAAATCCGTTGGAGACGAGTAGAGCAACGACAATAATTCTTAGGCTAATCCAGTGCGTGAGTGACTTATGTATCATCATTTTTCTTTTTAAGCTTTATTGACCTCATTATCAAGTGGGGAAAATCTTGGGGAATAAATCTCTGTTGTTTCTGCCTCGAAATAAAACTAAAGATTGGATTAAATATCATGAAACTCGAAACCCGAAAAAGGGATTTTTTCATAATACCAAAACACCTGAGAAACGTTAATCTAATGGTTAACTAAAATGAATTTCCCTTAAAACCCTCCGCTCATAAGAATGACAAAACATAACTACATTAAAAATCCAAATTTAAGTACATACAAACGTCCTGCTGATGAAAGAGGTGTATCTGACCATGGGTGGCTGCGAGCTCGTTTCACTTTCTCATTTGCCGATTATTATGATGAATCTCACATGGGGTTTCACTCCCTAAGAGTAATGAACAATGATACGATCGCTCCAGGGGGAGGGTTTCCAGACCACCCACATTCCGAAATGGAAATCTTCACCTATGTAATTGAAGGAAAACTTACTCACCGGGACAGTATGGGAAATGAGGCTGTACTAACTCCTGGGAGACTTCAGTACATGAGTGCCGCCAATGGAATTCGTCACAGCGAGTTCAATCCCTCAACTAATGAGAATACAACGCTTTATCAGATATGGTTAGAACCCAAACAAAAAGGAGGAGAGCCCGTATACTTTGAAAAAGCTCTTGATACAGAGAAAACAAAAGACACACTGACTCTTCTTTATTCGGGTAGTGGTAGAAGTGACTCAACGAAAATTCGTCAAGATGCTGAAATTTCTTTTGGAGAAACTGAGAAAATTGAGAAAGACATTCATGTAGATGAAAACCAAGATTTACCTCATTCATGGATTCAGATAATATCAGGCGAAGTTGAAACCTTGGGCCAATCATTAAAGACAGGAGATGGGTTAGCAATTAGTAATGCACCAGATGGATTTAGCATCAGATCAAAAAAGAACACGAAATTTCTTCTATTTAGGCTCTGTTGATCATTGATTAATGAATGATATAAATTCTTGTTATTTGGTTTTTTCAAACTTCGAAGATTCAAAGTATTCAGCCTACCTCTTGTTAAATCATTTTTTACGATGGCTTTTTACTTCGCCTCAAAACTTTTGACGCGCTCTACAAATTCCCTCTCAAATTTGGAAAAATTTGAATCTGAAAAATTCTTATCCTTTGGAATGATCCATTTCGAATCGTAGTATTTTGCAAGCTCTCGATCCTTAAAAATATATCCATTCAGTGCATAAGGTAAGTTTCTAATCCGTCGTAGCCTCTCTTTGCTATAGCCGGAAAAATCTTTTTCATAAACAAGCTCATTATAGTCTAGCCAAAATACGGCATTACTACTTTTAAAAACGACCATGAGGTCTTCGGTCGGCTTAAAATTCTTCAGATCCCATTCGTAGACAATCTTATTGTTTTTGAAACTCATTTTGTGCCCCTCGGGCTTCGGTGCAAAGGCTTCGTCTCCAGCCTCTTTTTTAAGGAGAAAACTAGGATCATCAACAATCACTTTGAGCCGTGAACGCCCAATTGTGCCGCCGCGCCATAAGCCTCCAGTCTTTAAAATGTACTCGGCATAGAGATTACCACTAGAGTCGCCAGTATATGCTAGCTTGTAGGTATTGCGGACTCTGTGCGTCGCCCCCGGTCTAAAACGAATCGGCCAGGTATAGGCCACCTTGTAATCCATACTTGGTATTTTTGGGTTCACAACGGGCACTACTTTTGAGGAGCGTAGTTTTCTGCCGTTCACAAAAGTTTCAAATTCCCAGACAAGAGGCTGTCCATCCGGAGGAGTCTTAGCCCCTTTTGGGACGGTGATCATTTCATCATCAGATTTTGTCCTTTTTGAGAACGGCATTCCCATCAGAAGATTGACTGTCTTCCTTGACATATTTTTGAATTTGAATTCACAAATATAAATCCATGATCCATCTTCCGCGTTAGTCTTGATAGTTATATCCTCTGAAACCATGCGAATTTCATCAGTGTGGATTGGATACGGGTCTGAAGCCGTTCCACCGAACGCCGTATCATTGGCTTGAGCAATTTGAACACTAAGAAAAGGGCAAAGAAGACTAAGCAGAGAAAAAATAAACGCTCTCATCCCAAAATCATAACATTTCAGCATAACCTGACCAATGCTAATTTCTAGACGACATGGCACAAAAAATATTAGATTCCAGGTAAAATCGTAAAAAGGCACCACTCTCGGGATACAAATCTACCTACAGCAATTTAAGGCTGCTCATCAGCAAACGAAAGCAAGCACGGGCACCACCCTTTGTACGTATGTATTTGTGTTACACGAAATAGCCAAATTTTATTACACATACTCATGAAATTCATAAAATACATTGTAGTCGTCTCTTTGATCACACTCATTTCTGCAGTTGCTGACGATAAAACTCAAATGATCGAGAAATTACGAGAAGGTGGATACGTGATTTATTTCCGCCATGCTTCAACAGAAAAAGATTACGCTGATCAAGTGAAAGCTGATGTTAATGATGGTTCAACACAGCGAGTCCTTAGCGAAAAGGGATGGCACGAAGCTGTTCATATTGGTAACGCCTTTAGATTCCACAAAATTCCCGTCGGCGAAGTGGTAGCAAGTCAGTATTTTCGCGCTTGGCAGACGGCTTGGTTAGCCTTTGGTAAATACAAAAAAGACCCCAAGCTGAATTTCCTTCCGTTTGAAGACTATACCGATAAACAGGTCGCGCAGATGAAAAAGACCATGACACCAATACTATCTAAAAAGGTAAAGGCCGGCACAAACTTTGTGATTGTTGGTCATGATGATCTTTTTGAGGCAGCTACAGGCATATATCCCGAACCTCAAGGCATTGCACATGTAGTTAAACCTATGGGCGACGGCAAGTTTAAAGTCCTTGGCAGTATCAAGCCAGACGAGTGGTAATTTTACCTAGTAGAGATAGATTCTTTAAGACACAAAAATCGTGCCAACACATTTCAAAGAGTGTGTCTTATCAATGATAACACAATTTCACATATCTAATATTTTTACTCACTTGAAAATAACCATAGGACATACACTTTATTCCCTGTTATGGTGAGATTAAAGCAACCCCCAAACAGCTCCCGTAGAATGTCTTCTTCATATCAAATCCGATATATTCTGCGATTGACTTTTTTGCTGCTCGTTACGACCAGCGGCTTGTCAAATGCCTCTACCCTGAGATGGTATCACTCATATTCCGGAGCCATCGCTGAAGCCGGTCGAAGCAAAAAGCCTATCTTTCTGGCTTTCCGGTGAGCTCCATGAGGAAACGGCAGAGACTTTGATGCGCAGGTCTTGCGCACCGATCAGAACTCACCACGCGGAAAGCTCCTTTCGCAATTCGTTCTCGCTCGAATCAATGACATGCGTGGTATTGATTTGGCGAAATTCGACTTTGATCGCCACAACGCCGTTTACTATTTCATCATTAACTCTGCAGAAGATATTTACCTCCGCTTCGGTGGCCGAAACACTCTCTCTGGCGAGGTCTATCTCAATCTGGAAAGCCTTGACCAGGCCCTGTCATTTGGTCTGAAAGAGCACCAAGCCTTCGAGGCAGGAAAGCGATTGCCTGACCCAAAAATCACTCCCGTATTCCCCCGAGATGTTCCCGGTCTCCGCGAGAACGTGGTTCTTCGAAACCGATGTGTAGAATGCCATCACGTCGCCCACTTCCAAACGACATTCGCTGAAAAAAACGGCACCCTCATCAAAAAGCGAGACATGTTTCGTTACCCCGAATTTGAACGCCTTGGTATTCAGATCGATATACCAAAAGGTCTGATAATTAAAGAAACCTCCTCGGTCGCTGAGCAGGCTGGCCTCCTTTCTGGCGATCTAATCCAATCACTCAATCACCATCGTATCCTCACCGTTGCTGATCTCCAATACCGCCTGAACCGAGTGGACCGAGACTCCAAAACGCTTCCAATCTCAGTGTTCCGGCAAGGCCGAAGTGTCTCATTCTTAATTAAGCTACCCTCTGACTGGTGGTACACAGACCTCATTCACCGTAATTTGACCGTGAACCCTATTGTTTACTTTGATGAGAAGACTCTCACCGCGAAGGAAAAGAAAGATCTTAATCTTGATGCCAATAATTTTGCCTCTCGTATCACCCATGTCCCGGTCGAGGCTCTCCTCGAAGAAGCCCATACCTTGGAGGTGGGGGACATTATCATTGCGGTCGGCGCGCAAACACAGGACCACCTTGGTCTAGGTGCCAAAATACATATCAAATTAGCTCACAAATCTGGCAGCACTCTTGAAGTTACCATCCTCCGCGACGGCCAAGAAAAAATCCTACCACTCAAAACCTCTCGCCAAGTCTTCCGTCGAGTCGAAGACGAATAATTATTTCATGTCCCGAATCTTTAAATTCCTGTTAGCCGCCCTGATTGCGTTTCCCGCCTCTGCTCAAGGACCCGCCTCTGATATCGAAGATCTCCCCGAAGAAGTGCGCCGTAAAATTCAGCAAGAGGCCTTAGGCATGGCCACCGAATGGATCCAAACCCTGAAGGGTCTCACCCGTCCCAACCAGAAGGCCATTCCCCTTACCGATCTGATCCGGAAACTCATGCCCCACGGCTTTGCAAAAGTTGGGGGGGTAGCCAGCCGAGATGCAGAGAACCCTCCCGACCGCTGGGTCATTCGTCGCCGCGAGAACGACGCAAAATACGACCGCAAATTCATTAAGACTCTACAGCTTTACTCCACAGAATCTCTTACTCTCCAGGCCTTTGCCAAGACTATCGAATCACTACTTGCAGTCTGGCCCAATAAGCTTCTCCTCCTCGATGCAGATGGCGACGGCTCAATTACACTCTCCGAGTATGCCCTAAGCTCACCCCTTGTCCAAGACCAGCAAACAGACGAGGATGGCTTCAGCCAAAACCAACGCCGTGGATTCGCTTATTACGATAGTAACAAAAACGGAGTTATTGACGGCACCGAGATCATTCGGAGCACTTCCTACGTTGAAAAGAAGATGAGGCAATACATGGCAGCCCTTCTCATCTCTCGCGCCGATATTGACAAGGACTCTATCCTCTCCCAGAGCGAGCTCAAAGAACTCAGTCCTAAGACCAAAGGCCTCCCCGCTGCCATTCCTCTTTCCGAAGCGATCTACTGGCTCCGGCTCATCGGATCGGATGATATCGCCCCTCTCCGCGATACCCTTCTTGAATGGAAAGAAAACCCTACGCAAAATTGACGCCGACGCTCTTCGTCCGTCACATCGATTGACGTCACCGAACAATCGATCTCAGTCTTCACAATGTTGGCGCTCATTCCAGTGCAGCACGACTTCCCTTTTATATTCATTGAGCTGAGGAACCCTCTTTAAAACAAAATCTTTTTTACTTAATTGCAACGCACCGGTCGAAGGTAGAATGGAAGTATATTGCCTGGTTCTCACCAGAGAAAGAGGCTGAGAGAATTGCTTTCGACTAAAATCATAATTGGGGACGACTCAATGAACGGGTAGTTGGGTAGGTCATGAATTAGAACATACGGTTCGAAATCATTTCACCTCTTACCCCTTATTCATTTCGTAAGAACATTGAAATTTAGAAACTCGATCAGAAATTACTCGAGCCTATGATCAATTATTGTAGAATCATTGAAGAATCATAAATAAAACCACATGCACATCAACAGCATTACCGATCAAACCCCATTCACGACCAAGGACGGGTCAACAATTACCAGTATCTTAGATGAGAGTAATGCTCCGGTTAAAAACCAAAGTCTGGCCGAAGCCACGCTCCCTGCAAAAAGGTCCACCCAAAGGCACTACCACAAGAAGAGTGAAGAATTTTATTACCTACTCGAAGGCGAAGCAGAAATGGAGATTGATGGTGTTACCAAAAAGATGTCATCGGGTGATGCCGTTTTAATCCCCGCCGGAGCTTGGCACCAAATTACCGCAAATGAGGAGGGTTCAATCAAGTTACTATGCTGCTGCGCTCCTCCCTATTCCCATGAGGATACTTACTTCGAGTAATGAGATGCAGAGAGGCTAATAAAGCTTAAAGTAATAGATGAAGCAATTCTTTGATTACCTAAGACCTAAGCCGACTTTGGAAAAAGCGACTTTAAAGGTTAAAAGAAACGGTGATCGATATGAAATCATTCTAGGGAAACGGTCCTTTGAAATTGCTAGCAATGCGAGCCAGCCTACAGATCGTGAAAACTATGACTTTGCCCTTTTTGGGGCATTGGCTATGGCGCTAACTCATAACGTTGAAATCACAACTGACTTACCAATCTCGCAATCAGCCGCTGATGCCGCCCATGAAATCAATAGCCTTATGGAGTTATGGCAATCTCGAAAAATATATCCCTCACAACTTAAGTTTAATAACATCATTGAGATGGCAGCTCCCAAACCCGACCTACCTGGTCTCATCTGTCTTAGTGGAGGAATAGATTCCACGTTCGCGGCCCTTGAGAGCCAAGATAAATTAAACATCACTCACGGTATGTTGATCGCAGGAGCCGATTACCCGAGTATGGAAAACCCTGGATTCATTTCACTGAAGTCTCGAGTTGAAAAGATAGCCTCAATCCTAAAACTGGAACTGATCATTGTCGAAACATCGATAAGGAAGCATGGCTTCCAGTGGGAGATGCTGCATACACTTAACCTAGCGATGTGTCTTAATCTTAACGCCGAGCAGTTCGGCTATGGAGTGGTCGCCGCCGACTGGACGGCAGCCCAAGAATTTAATCATCACCCTTGGGGAAATAATCGGACTCTAGTATCAGCTTTATCCAGTGAACAGTTCCCCATTCATCACATTGGAAGTGACCACACACGCTCGCAAAAGACTCGTAAAATAATCAAACATCCAAGCGGTGTGGGTCATAAGATTTCTGTCTGCTTCGAGGACACCACCCATGGAGGAAATTGTGGCAGCTGCTCAAAATGCATTCGGACACGGCTTAACATTCTTACGAGTGGTAAAGAAACCCCCGAACTCTTTAGACACAATGATCCATTAGAGGATCTAGTCGCTAAGCTACCAATGCCAAAATACCAAGCTAGGAAACTTAGAGCCCTAGCGGTGATGTTGGATATCCGCGATGATTTACCAGAAGGGCCTGTCAAAGAGGCCGTCGTTAATTACGTCAACAAACTCAAGTCTCGTATACTCCCCACTGGCAGATAATAATTAATCACTCCCTTAGAACCCTAAAGAAGCCAAGGTCTTCAGAAATTGGGAGAGTTTCCTGAACCGCAGTCCCCTGCCCAATAATGAATTCTTTAACAGGCTCCCAGTCCTCCATGTCATTGGATTGCTGAATGGGGTAGTTCACATTTTTTTCACCAGGAAAGAGAATTTCGATTTCACCATCCTCAGTAGTTCTTAGTTTTAATTCAAATGAAGGGACACTAAGAGAGTCATCTGAGGAACTCCCAAAAAGAATCTCAGTCTCGTCATCCCACCCATCATTATCCGAGTCCACCGAATCAAGAAAGACGGAGACGAATCGCTCAACACTTCCAGCGAAGGAATCAATGGCAACAATCGGCACCTGAAAGGTAAAGGGAACCTCAACACCTAATTCGCTAATATCACCCGCCAATCTGAGTTCATTACCATCGATAATAAAATAATCCTGATACGAAACCCCAACCAAAGGAACGAACTCAAAGTCAAAACTCATATCCGAGCTGCTGTTATTAGCCTGATGAATTTCGACCGCGATGATGTTATCTCCGGCACTGATCAGGCCTGATGGGATTTGAATGTATTGAGTGAGCTCATTATCACTGGATGTGGCCTCAGAAAAAGTATCAAATTGAGTGCCTTCAGGAAGGCTCGCACTTCCAGCTACAGTCACGCCATTAATGTGAATAATAGCTGAGTCATCATAAATGATTCGAAAGAGATAACCACCAGCAGAAGGCTCATCAACTTCAAAGACTTGACGGAAGTAGGTGGTTGCATTTTTCTGCACTCCATCGGTCAACGGATCCGTATCGATAAATTCCACGATTGTCGCCTCATCACCGTCTCCATAACCAAGCTCGGCCACACCCACTTTCCATTCCGTATCATCAAAATCTAATCCCCTCCACGCAGTCCCCTGATCACTGCCATCATCGAGAAAGACCCACGAAGAACCGAAAGGAATGATAGGGTCACCAATTTCAGACGGCCAGCTTCCAAATTCAAAGGTATGATCCTGACCCGCGTTTGGATCAATGGCACGAAGGACTCCAACCAAATCCCCAGCCTTTGCATTAAGATCAATCACATTTGGTTCTAGAACTATCTCCGTCGGAGGCTCTTCGAATTGAAAGACATTAATTGTGAATTCCTTTGAAAAAGTCAGGCCCGTGCTATCGGTGGCTGTCACCAAGATTTCAAGCTCCGTTACTTCATCAAAATCTACGGCAGTGGTTGTCACGAGTGAATTTCCAATAACCGTGAAAAACTGATTATCAGGATAATCAGGATTGGCAATCAGGCCGAATGTTAAAGAGTCTCCGTCAGGATCTGATCCGGAAAGCTCCCCAACGATTTGACCCGATGGCTGCTGCTCCACCAAATCCTCACCAATAAGAGTGATGTCACTCGGTGGACTATTTGAATCAGGACCAACATTAACAAGGACTTCGCCAAAAAACTCATTACCCAGTTCATCAGTCGACTGGATAGGAACCTTGAAGGAGTCCCCCTCAAAGCGGTTCGACTCAATAACAGACTTATTTATATAGAGCTTGTCCCCGATAATATAGAAATGGTCAGCGTCCGAGAGACCGGGAAGGCGACGAGTCCCTATAAGGCTCAAGTTTAGCCATGAGTCACTACTCGTGCCATTGGCCTGATGAACCTCAATCGCAATAACATTAATGCCTCTGCGCAGAACTTGGGGCAATCCTTCAGATAGAATAAAACTCGTCCCCACCTCAGGAACATCACTCGTTCCGGCAGTAACACTGGCATAATCATCAAATGAGACGACCCCATCTGCCCTGTATCTGAGCATCTCGGTTCCATTGATATACAAAATAGCTCCATCATCAACTTCCATATTTAGAGTCAAAGAATCAACTAGCAGAGGTTCATCAATTTCAAAGGACTTACGAAAGTAAGTCGTTGGATTTTTATTATTAGAATCATCTCCATAGCTCACCAGCGTCGCCGGTGTTGTATTTCCGAAAGCTCCATAACCAAGAGGTGAATCCCCAATCAGCCAGTCCTCGTCATTAAATTTAGGTTTACGCCAGTCGATTCCTTGATCAGAGCCATCATCTAAGTACAACCATTCATCCGCAAACACGATCAACCCTAAGGGGGACGGGTTGATTTCAGTTAATAAACGGTAGGTAAGATTTTCAGAAACTGAGTCCGGAGTACTTAACGTTCCAACCAAAGTGAATTCAACTGCGTTCTGAGGAATTTCATTCACTGCCAAAGCAATGGAGTCCTCTAATTCAATGAGATTCACCGTAACTAAGGCTTCTGATGAAGTTAAACCATCAGAAGCCTGAACCATGACCGTTATATTCTCTCCAAACTCCAAATCTAAGTCCCCCGAATCAGCAACGATGAGCCGATCACCATTGATAGAAAAGGCAGGCACGTCATCTGCATCGGGGTCAGAATTTTGAACTATTGAAAAAGTGACTATTTCACCCTCGACGTCAACTACCACCAGTACACCCACCTCAGTGCCAACCTCACTCAATTCAGTAACCTCAAAGGTTTGGTCACTAAAAACCATTGGAGGTGAATCACTCGCTCTACTTCTGACCCCTCCAAAAGGATTAGAATAACCAACCCCATCAGGAGGATAAGTTATCCAGGCCTGACTGGATATTGCATCAAAGATAGAGTCACCTAATTCTGGAGCATCCCCTAAAAAGATTATCTCTCTTAGATTACTGCATGCACGAAAGGCAAATGAATCTATATTACTGACACTACCAGGTATGGTGATATTCTCTAGACCCGTGCAAAAGCGAAAAGCGTTGCCACTTATATTGACTACAGATTCACTGATCGTGACATTTTGTAAGTTACTGCAACTACGAAAAGCTCCCTCTCCTATCGTAATCACTCCATCAGGAATCGTGTAATTGGTTAAACTACTACCTATTGGAAAGACAATAAGTTGAGTTTTATCCTTATTGAATAAGACTCCATTCTCATCAGAATAATTGCTATTAGTCCGACCGACCTTGATACTTTTGAGGCTCTTACAAAGATAAAACGCTTGTTCGCCAATTCGCGTCACGTTATCCGGTATCGTCATGTTCAATAATGATTCACACCCATAGAAAGCAGACCTTTCAATCGTTGTTAAACTACTTGGGAGGCCAACTCCCGTCAGACCTTTACAATCACGAAAGGCACTATCCGCTATCTTTGTGACCAACTTTCCTTGTATCCTTCGAGGAATTGATAAAATACCTTCGACTGATTTATCACTATCAGTAATAGTCACATTATCACCTTCGACACTGTATTGATAAAAGGGCCTATCTCGGTAGTTTGAAACCTGATCCATCATCTGCCTTATGACACGAGCATTGTCATCGGTCGCTGTACCCGACGGCAATCCATTGAAATTCACATTAGGATTAGAAAAATGTTGAATCCGCTCACCCGGCCTGTAGACCATAATCGTTCGCCACTGATTAAAATTAGTGTCGGTCCAACGCCAGCCGGCTCCGTATTCCTCAAAAGTGTCACTCGGACCAGGCTCTTCATCTTGTATCCGGCCGTGGCCACAACCTAAATTATGCCCACACTCATGAGCGAAAATACTATAGATCTTTGAACTTCCAAATCGGGTTGAGGACGAGCAAACATTGAATGCGTAGCGACCATCGGTCCATCGGTTCAGTGCCCCCAAATTACCAAGCCCTCCGTAATCACTATCAGTCCATAAACTCACGATGTCCGCTCCGTAATTATCACGCAGTGCATGAATCTCGGGCGTGGCATCATTATCCTGTAGATTTCTTAAATCCGTATTACTACTCCCTGACTCATTATAGGAAACTTCCCCCGCATGGGCGAGCCGGTAAGAAAGATCAACCCCGGAATTAGCAAAAGCAATATTAGTCCAGTTAACAGCCTGATTGGCTGCAGCAATTATTGCAGACTCTCCTCCTCTATTATTCTTGGCAGCTGCAGTGTAAACAATCATCACATCAATAATTGTGTTGTTTTCTGCCTCATCCGCACTCACTTCAGGCACTTGATCCTGTTCATCTTCTTCAGTCGTCGGATCCTCAGAACTTAAAGCAATATGGGGAGATATGGATCCCTCACACGCAGGAGACTGATAGGGGTTAATTTTTTGTATTTCATGAATACCGAGAGCATTCACCCCAATGGCAAAGTGACGTGGAATCCCACTTCCAGTAACAATACTGGCTACAAACGCGTCTTCATGCGTCGTGGCCAAAAATTGACTACGAGGCTCACCCTCAATTTTTCCAGAAATGGAATATCCTCCACCCGGGTTTTCATTAACTTTGCCGACCTCAACGATAAACCTTCTTATAGGATTATTAATTTCAAGCGTTCCCGATCCTTTTTCCCTTATTATTTGAAGAGTTTCCCAGTTAATCTCAATGGGGCTTTTTTCAAGGATAGAATTTTTTAAGTTTCTATCAAAGACGTTGTCATTGATTGTGATCTCATTGAGTTCTTCTTGAAGAGATGATCCGCTTGATAGAAGTTCGATATTTGATTTTTTGTCCTCTGTTTTCTCTTCTCTTTCTATTGAGAGAGATAAGGCAACCAAAGAAATTACACAAAGAGCGTAAAATATTCGGTAAGAACTCACTTTAAAAAAAGAACCCTGTTTGGAGAGAATTTCACGTTAATTTTAATTAATATCTATATCTAAGTGATTAAACGGCAGAATGTTCAACAAAGTGCTGATTAATTTCCTAACATATTAATCTACTTGAAACGTTTTTTACAATTTTTGACAGCGTAATAATTGACTTGCAGTTTGCAGTTAATTTTGAAAATTAAATTATGTACTGTGACCATCTGACCTGTAAAAAGGAGGTAGATATAAGCTCAGTTGTAGGTTCTCAATCTAAAAGCGCTTTGACTAAGTTTAAAGAAGATGGATTAGAAGTGACTAGAACGAGTGAAGATATAAATAGTATTCTAAAAGTCTGTAAAAGTTGCGGAAAATCGGAGTATTTGTGGGAAAACTTCGACGCAATGGTAAGAACCGTAAAGGAAAGAGAAACTCGGAAAAGTAAAAGGGATAAAAGAATTATTACGGTAATAGTTTGTTTGGTATTTTTTATAGCAGTCGGAATTCTTATAACAGCACTGATTAAAAAAAGTGAACAAAGAAAAAGACTAAAACTCAACACCAATAGAACGATTGCATACCCAATAGAGAAGGATAAAACATCGCTAATTAGAACGATTAAAAATCATACAATCAATGTCACCGACATAGCCGGTCTTACCATCCTCATCCATGACGACTCTAATGACGTGAGAGCCCTTTTTCAGTTTAAGACCCTTGTGAGTGACTGTTTTAAGTTGCGTCCAGCTACCGGTGTCAATGAGCCGTATCGGACCGGTAAGGTCCTTTCCTTCAACCTCTAGATGAAATAACCCTCCTTCTTTTTGTGAAGCGACGGGAATTTTGATGTCATAGGTACCAGTCTCGGCGATTTCGACGGAATAATTAAGCCACTCTCCTGCCTTGATCCAACCGATGCCATGACCATTAGAGGCGTCTGCCCTCTTCTCAATATCGACCTGCGTATTCTTTCGGTAGTCAGCTCCCAGATTATTCGCGTCAACATCCTTGTAAGCGGTACCAGGCTCTCCCTCATCGTAGTGCTCCATTTCAACTTTACCAGGAATGCTTTGCTCCTTACCACCGAAAGGTCCTGAAGGCTCATATTCCTTTTCCTTTGTCGACACTTGGTTCTCAACTTCACCAAAAATCTGAACTGATACGTTAGTCACATCAACATACTTACGCACCTTTACATCAGAGGCTTTATCAGTCGTCACGCGCACTGTGATTTGTTGCATACGGCCATTCGCATCGTTACCTGCAACGTCATTAATACGAATCCGATCAAGTGTGTGCGCTCCAGGCTCGAGATCCAAGAGAGTTCGCTGCGGCGCCTTATTTGTGTAGGGCTGAGTTTGATAAGTCCACGTTTTCGGATCGCCGTCAAAGGCATTAGTAAAAACATTATCCACGGTACGAACCGGGCCTGGAACCACTGTCCCTCCAACGATATCAACCATACCATCAAAGTTGGCGTACGCTTCAATTTCGCGGATCGTCCAGTGCTTAAAATCTCCTGCATTATTCCACTCAAGTTCGATACCAGTCGCACCAGGAACAGGGTCAAAGTTAATTGAATAAAAACCATCATGATCGGCACTAAGGTGTTCAATGGTATTGCCTTTGACGACGGCCTGCTTGAATGGTCTACCCGTAGATCTCAAGTACGCTAAAAGGTGCGTCATTTCACTTGGTGTTATCGCAGTCTCGAGCCCCTCCGGCATGAGAGACCTACCCGTCGATTCGAGAGATTTGAGATCACTCCGTGAAATACTGGTACGGGACCCATCAACTCCGGCGAGAGTAATCGCAGAGCTGGTCTCCTCAGCCACGGAACCGGCCAAAGTTAACCCCTTTTTAGTCTTAGCAACGAACATCATCCATTTCGCCTCGACCGCACGGTTCGGATCAATAATAGCCGTTAGATAAGTGGCCGGAGCACGGTTATTGAGCCCTGCCAAATTCGGACCAACAACCTTTCCAACTCCATCGAGTCTATGACAAGACGCGCAGACCTTTCCAAAAACCGTGCGTCCTTTGTCACGGTCACCGTCCTCCGACAATGAAACTTCATACTCTTTCATGACAGCGGCCCTATCCGGTCGAGTGGCACCACCAAAGAGTTCCCCTGACCTTTTACGAATTGATTCGTTTTCGTGATTAAGTAGTAATTGCCTACGACTCACATCAATCGAGGTGGCCAGTTCATTATTCTCAGCTATTGAATCCATTAATAGGTCGGTGAGCTTGGATCGTGCCAAAAGAGAATCAATAATGGCACTGCGAAGTGTCGGCCCGTGTTCTGACCAACCTGCCAAAATTTTTGGAGCGGCTCCGGTATCTTCGTGACGCAGGAGTGATTTGGCTACGGCAACCTGCAACTCAACCGGTGTCGTTAATTTTAAAAGGGAAGAAAGTGGCGCGATGTCCTCTTTAGCTTTAGGAGCAGCCTTTTCGATTAACTGAACCGAAGCGAGTCGACTCGTAAGGTCCTGACTTTCATTCATTACAATATCTCGCGCCCCTATGAGCATCGGTGCAATCATCGATTTTAATTCAGCGTCCCCACCGACTGCTTCTAGAAGGCGAGTCGCCGCAATTAATTTCCAAGCTTCGTATTGCTGACCTTTTGGAGGTTTGACTGCAATTCTGGCAATGACCGGTGGCACAAATTTCTTGGCATCATCACCGAGCATACCCATGATCTCGGTACCGAGTCCCACAGTAATAGGGGTGCGATTCATGGAGAGGACCGAAATGAGAACCTCATCAGGAAAAGATCCAGTTGAAGTGAGTGCCGCAGCTCGCAGGTAAGGACGATCGGCATTTTTCACGAGGAAACGGCCCAGTGCCTGCCCCGCACGCGAGTCCTTCCATTGGCCAAGTGCGTAAGCGGCTCGTCTCTGAACATGCGCGTCTTCATCATCGAGTAAGGACACGGCCTTCTCCC
>CABXDI010000040.1 GCA_902510815.1 uncultured Verrucomicrobiota bacterium
TGATTCCAATCGGACTCTCCAGTTGTTCGCCACCGAATGAACCCACTGATTTTATCGTCATTATTATGTCCAAATGGGTGAACGGTAATTGAAAAAGGTTGGCCTGATAACCTAACTTCTGGTTGAGGGCTTGAACTCTCATAAGTATCAAAAATTGAGAATTCTGATTCCGTTTCACTAATTGCTAATACAGGAAATGGATCGATTGACTCGTTATTTTGATTCTTTGTGTCTATGCTTTGAAGCATCGAATTTTACGAATTATAAGGATATAGCTTCTTCACTTAGGTAAGGAGTTAGTCTGGGGAGGATGTCTGAATTTTCTAGGATTTCTCTAATATTCTCTAAAGCTCTTGGAATGAATTTAAGGAATTCGGTTTTGCCTAGTTCATTTCCTAATCTTGAGTATGCTCCTAAGGCTTGCATTAATCTTTGGCAGCTACAGGCTTCAAATAGAGGGCCCCATTCATTTTTGTCGCGATCCTTGAAGGCGTAATTAATAATTTCGTCCCTCTGTGTTTTTGTAAAAGTTACATATGGATCATACACAAGCGAAGCGATATCATATTCTCTTAGTCCTAATCTCAATCCTTGGTAATCAATAAAGTAAGGTTTCTTTTTATGGATTATGATATTTTGTGATTGTAGATCCCTGTGAATTAGAAACCGTTCAGAGCTAATTAAATTTTCTATTAGTTTATTAAACTCAGATTCTTGTCTCAGTGAATCCTGATAGGAGGGTGCTCTTCTCGAGTAGTAAGAAAGAAAGTGATCAAAGAAATAATCTTGTTCCCATTTATATAAATCTTTATCGAATCCTGGTTCGAGTTGTGAGATGTCATCAGAGCTTAGGTTTTTTTCATTATTACTATGAAGTTTCGATATCTCATCAATGACTGTGAGGTAGAGTTTTCCACGCTTGTTCCATTCGCTGTCACGGTGATCCCATAGGTGATCAGAACCTAGATCCTCTAGCCACATTATCATATTCTCTTTATCATGATAAATGATCTCCGGAGAACATATTCCATTCTTTTTTAAGATCTTTGTAGCAGGATCGAATTTAATATTGTCTGGCCTGTTCGAGGTGTATTGCATGACTATCATGGAGCTTCCGTCAACCAGGCTGATCCTGTAATAATCACGATCGGACCCCCCGTTATTTATAGGAACAGATTTACAGTCATCCAGATTCAGTTCGGGTAGAACCTTGGAGGTGGATTTGATGATGTCTTCAGAGTTCATTTGATGACTAAATTACATTATACACTTAAATGTCCTCATTTTCGAGCTTACCTTTAGCTGTTTGTTTATGTCTAACAATACACCGTTCAAGTGAGGAGCCTTGAATGATTTTTGCCCCAGGCCATATTACACTGTTAATTATTCTTGTATTTGCTTCTATAATAGAGTTTTCACCAATAAAAGAGCTCTCATCAATGAAGCAACTTTCATGAATACTACTGGTCTTTGAGTTGCTATTAATTAAAGGTTCATCTAATTGATTTCTATAACTTGGGAAAGTGGACAATGGTATTTTTTTATGCGCATCAAGATATGAATCTCTCGTGCCAAGATCCCACCATTCACCTTCATCGATTACGATTCCTCCTAATAGCTGCTCTTTGATAAGGTTTAGAAAAACTGGAATGACTGAGTGTTTTCTTTCCTGATTTAAATAATTTAAGAAATCTGCAGAACAAGCGTATATGCCAGTGAATTGATGAGTTCCTTTATTATTTGAATTTAAATTATTTCTAATATCAGTGATTTTTTTATTATTTCTATCAAGAGCTATGTGCTTGGCATCTCCATTTGATCTAAGTACTAAAGTTGCCAGAAATTTATTATCGCGATGCTCATCAATGAGTGGTTTTAATGGAAGGTCGGTTAGTACGTCTCCGTTATAAATAATAAAGGGATTAGGATCTAGGAGATCTGACACATTTTTGATTCCTCCTCCAGTGTCCAATAAATTTGGTTCATGTACAAAAGAAATTGGCTTTTGTTGGTAGTGACTACTTTCAAAGTGTTGAGTGTAAACTTTGGCGTTATGATGTGTGTTGACTATAAATTCTTTTATTCCTGCTTGGATTAGATGATCGAATGAGAACTCGATGAGAGGTTTTCCAAAAACCGGTATCATTGGTTTTGGAATTTTTTCTGTGAGTTTTTTTAGCCGGCTTCCGAGTCCAGCTCCTAGGACAAATGCCTTATTCACGACACTTAATCTTACCCCTGCTAAGAAATTGTCTAATATTATAATGGTTTAGCGGTGAATTTAACTAATTTGATTTTGCATATTTTGCATAAAACCGAATATTAGTTGTCTTTGCATGAAAAAAATTATGATCTTTATTGGGCTTTTTATCTTTAGTCCTTCAACCTCAAAGTTATTTGGGCAAGGGTTGTTCGACTTTGGAAGTGAAGCAACTTCACAATTTAATCGAGGAAAATTAGAACAGGATGCGGGAAAATTTAAGGAGGCCATTAAATGGTATAAAAAAGCGATTGAGACTGAGCCTCGACATTATGAATCTTACAACAACATAGGTTACATTTATGCTAGTAATGATTATCATAATAAAGCTATTGAATGGTATAAGAAATCGATAGTAGCTAATCCTAAATTTATTAATGGGCTTTCAAATTTGGGTGCTAGTTATATAGAGCTAGGAAAAGAAAAATTAGCTGTTGATGTGTTAAAAAAAGCTAGAGATCTAGATCCTAAATCAAAACTAGTTGCCAATAATTATATAACTGCTTTGCAGCGTATAGGGAAGGTTTCAGAGAGCAGAGAGGTTTTGAAGGCGTTGAAAAATCAACAGAATCAAAGTTCAATCCCAGCTGCTCAACAAGCTCAGCAATTTAGGATTGATGGGAAAAATGATTTGGCAGAAAAATTTTACCGCGAAGCAATTTCTCAAGACCCTTTAGATGTGTCATCTTATATCAATCTAGGATCATTACTTATGGAGAAAGGTGATTTGGATGAGGCAGAAAAAGTTTTTAAAAAAGCAATCAGTACTAAAAAATCTGGAGCTGTTACTCATATGAACCTCGGTTATTTATATATTCAAAAGAAAAAATACAGTGATGCTCAGATCGCATCAGAAGTTGCGGTGAAATTGAATCCAGAGTCATCAACCGCGTGGCTAAACCTTGGTCTTTCTTTAGTTTATCAAAATAAGATTAATGAGGCTCGGTCAGCTTGGCAGCGTGCGCTTGCTTTAGATTCTGAAAATGAACAAATTATTAAAAATCTTAAAGCGATTGAAAGTATGTAGATAAATTGATTTTTTGGTATCCTGCTTGACCATTCAGTAAATAAGATGAACTGTTTCATAGTATATTTCATCAATGTCTTATCTTAACGATCCGTCTTCAAATAGTGAAATGCGATTACAGGCCGTCCGTGGCTATTACGAGCTAGAGATGTACGATGATGCTTGGGATGAGCTTAAAGAAATTGAAAAAAGTTATCCTCTCACTCCTTTAATTATACAGATGAAGATATTATTGCTTCTCAAAGAAAAAAGTTGGGACGTAGCCTTGGGGTTAACTCAAAAATTACAACAGATGGAGCCAGACAATGGGGCTGGATTTATTCAAGGTGCTTATTGCCTTCATGAGATGAAAAGAACTGACGAGGCTCTTGCATTACTTGATGAAGCTCCAGAATCAGTCAGGTCTGATGCTATTTATTTTTATAATAAGGGATGCTATCAAGCTGTTATCGGCGATGTGGATACGGCATTTGATTGTCTGAGGAAATCATTTGATATGGATGAGAGTTTAATCGATGTGGCTCGTCGGGATCCAGATCTTGCAGTTCTAAAAGATTCTATAGACTCACAATAAATTTTCATTCAATGAATATTCAGTATCTTCGAGAAAGGCTGAGTGATATTTTTGAGATTAATTTTAAAGAGAGAGAAGAATTAGGTGCTTCCGTTTCTGTTTGGTTTCAAGGAGAAGAAGTGGTTTCGTTAGCAAAAGGATTTTGCGAGAAAGACAAAAGTCGTTCGTGGGATGAGAATACTTTAGTTCCAGTTTGGTCTGCTACAAAAGGCTTGGCCGTCACATGCGTTTTAAAGTTACTTGATACGCATAATATTTTAATTCGATCAAAAGTTACAGAGATTTGGCCCGAATTTGGTCAGTCGAATAAAGAAAAAATAACATTCAAACAGTTGCTCTCTCATCAAGCGGCAATCCCCGCGATTGATGAGGGTGCTTCAATTTTTGATTATGATGATGTGATTAAATCCATTGAGAAGCAAAATCTTCTTTGGGAAATTGGCACTGGACACGGTTATCATCCAAGAATTTTCGGTTTTTTATTAGATGAAATAGTTCGTAGGCTTGAAGGCGTTTCTCTTGGAGAATATTTTGATCAAACATTTGCCGTGCCAATGGGTTTGGATTTTTGGATTGGTCTTCCAGAGGAATTGCATTCTAGAGTGGCTACCTTGTATCCAGGAAAAATGTCTGATCCTGACGGCGAACGAGAATTTTATAGATCATTTGCAGACCCTAATTCTTTGACGCGTAAAGCTTTTGGTTCACCAAAAGGGTTAGCTGCTGTTTCAGGAATGAACTTGTCTAATGCTTTGTCTGCAGGTTGGCCTGCATTGGGAGGCGTTGGGACTGCTAGTTCACTGGCTAAGTTTTACGCGATGTTGTCGAACAGAGGTAAATGGAAAGATAAAGAATTTATATCTGATCTTGTATTAGCGCAAATGAGCGAATCTGTCATTAAAGGGAAAGATCAAGTCTTATGCCTTAATAATTCTTTTTCTAATGGTTTCATGTTAGAGCATTTTGATGCTAATCGGCGTCCGCTGTATGGTGGATCGAAGACGGCTTTTGGTCACCCTGGTGCCGGTGGTTCTCATGCGTTTGCAGACCCGCAATATGGTATTGCCTTTGCCTATACAATGAATCAAATGAATTACGGTGTTCTTCCTGGGCCTAAGTCGTTGGATATGGTTGATGCTATCTACGAATCTTAATGATTCTTAGTTTTTTGAATCCACACAGTAAATGGACCCTGTATATCTTCTTTGTCATGAAGATATGTCTTTGGTCTATAGAAAAAGGCAAATGGAATAAATAGTATGGATGTTGCGAGCATGAGTTTAGTAAAAAACCAATAATATCCCGCTCCATCAAGGGTAACTCCACCACCGTAAGTAGAATTAAAGGAAAGGGGCGTAGAGTCACCATCATCAACAATTTCAATAATTCCTTTTCTCTTTTTTTCTTCAAATAACCATGTGCCTTCTAGGTTTTTTTCGTTTTCTTTAACTTTAATTTCAATGTTTATGTCCCATTTAGTATTAGGTTTTTGGTCTTTGCCATTGCTTTTGAGTTTGGCTTCTTTGGCGCTAATTAATTGATAACTTATTTGCGTCCCCCAAGAGTCTAAGAGTTTTTTGTCCCAGTTTAAAGGTAGGCTGCTTTGTTCTATATAATGTTTCTCTATTTCGGTTGCTTCTTTTTTTAGAAGATCAGTTGTTAACTTTATGTTTTCTGTAGATGTTTTTAGTTCATCTTCAGAGGGGGTATCAATTTGAATTGTTTGATTCACAAAACCAGTAAAGGCATTACCGACAGAAACTGAGCTTAAAAAAATGGCCATCATTAGAGATTTCATTTTTCTTGGTGCTTGGGTATAGAAAAACTCTAAAGCTACTATAGACACCATTACTTCTGCCGAAGTGAGAATTAAGTAAGCTAATAATTGCCAACTTATGTGAGGGGTTTCACCTCGATCTATAGCCTCTTGAGATAGAGAAACAACTACAAATGCAATAGCCATTAGAGCTAGACCCGACCCAATTTTTCTTAGCGGAGTAAGCGTTATAATTTTTCCAACTATTGGATAGATTATGAAAGTGAAAACTGGAATTAAAACAAGGATGAGGAATGGATTGGCGGCCTGAATTTGCGATGGGAGTATCTCGGATCCGAAAATTGTTCGATCCATTCGTTCAGCTTGAAAAACTAATCTGCTGGCAGTTTGATCAAATAGAGACCAAAAGACTCCTACGAAAATAACAAGGGGAACTAGTTTACCTATAACAGAAAGTCCTTCCTTACTAAATAATTCAGAGATAAAAGATGAACCTTTTGCAGGAATATGTGCAAACTTTTGCCTTCCCATCCAGAAGAATATTGTAGCGAGAGCCATTAAAATTCCAGGTATACCAAAGGCCAAGTGTGGACCATGCCATTTAAGCACCCAAGGAATGAGTAAGTTAGAAAGGACGGCACCGAAATTGATGGAGAAGTAAAAAATGTTAAATATTTTCGTGATTAAGTGTTGGTTTTTATTACCAAACTGGTCTCCCACATGCGCTGAAACACAGGGCTTGATTCCTCCTGCTCCCAATGATATTAGACCTAATCCCGAGAGTAACCAAAATTGAACAGTTCCTCCGATTCCCATGAGTGCAAGGCAAAGGTGACCGAGGCAGTATACAACTGAGAGAGTTATTATCGTTCTGTATTTACCAAAGAATGCGTCTGCTATCAGGGCTCCTAATAATGGAGTGAGATAAACGGCAGTATTAAACCAAGATACATATGAAGTGGCACTAGCTTCGGATAGGTTACTTCCTCCTAAGACACCTAAATAATTAGCAAGAAAAATTGCAAGTGCTGCCTTCATCCCATAGAAGCTGAATCGTTCAGCTGCTTCGTTTGCAATGATATAAGGAATGCCTGGAGGGTACTTATTTGTAGATAGAGGGACTGTACGGTATTTGATCATGTATAAAAAATATTAAGAATTAAATGCCTGCTTAGAAACTTGAGTTCTTATCCTGTTCTTATGCCTGTTTAAGGTCCACCAAAGAAATATCAGTAAAACCATATGAGCAAAGAGAGAAAAGTAACCAGAGATCTGTAATAATCTCTCATTATCTGAGGCTTCAGTTAATGGGAATAGAAGCAAAAAAACTGGAGACGCTAATGCTGATAAACCGAAAAGTAGAGTTGGTATCGTCTCGATTCCTCTAACTCCGAGGACAGCACTCGTGAGTAGTGGAACCAGCCACGCGAAGATAACAAAGAGTAAAGTGGCTCTTCTTCCAAATCTCTCTAAAAATGCATGGTAGCAAAGAGCATACGGGACTAATCCTAGAGGAATGAGGCTCAGAACTAAGGGGTTGTATATAGTTGAATGGCTTTCCTTTATTAAATTCTGAGTATTTTGAATAAGTATAGACCATGCTCCGAAAGCGAGCACTGCTAGTGCGATTGTGTGCCATAGGGAAGTGGCTCCATCGGCATTGTGGGGAGCGTTGACTTCAATAGTTGATAAATTTTTCTCAGTATTTTTGTTACCTTTGAGCTTTTGAGCTTTGCGTAATGCTCTAGTAAATTTATCACTATCTGGTGTGATTATTGTAATCATCCCAAAAGTTAGGGCTAAGAAGCCCAGACCTAATGATGCTAAAATACTCGATTGAGCTATTACGTTGGTCGCTTCTCTTGGATTAAATTCTTTTAATTCTTTTTCAGCCATTCTTTGCTCAACAAGCATTGCGGCAACTCTTTCAGACCTTCCCCCACTTAATTGGTTTTCATTCTTTATTATTGGTAGTGCATTACCGGTGATCAATGTGAGTATCCAAAGGTGCACTATAAATGCGAAGTTCTTACCCAATAGGTGATTAGTCGGTTGGCGCCATTTCCTATAAAGGATGACCATAAAAATAACAATTAGAGAGCACTGGATGAGAAGTGAGAAACTTAATGTATCTAGTTTCCAATCAAATAATGGTACTCCTCCGATCTTTTCAGGGCTAGGTAAATTACTAAATGCTGGGCCTCTTATGCTCTCAAACTGTTCAGTGAGTATTGGTCGCATAGTTAAGTATTCAAATAAAACAAAACCTAAAGGTCCAAGCAGGCCAGGAAGAACGAAATAAAGAAAGATGACCATTATTTGAGCGACGCGTCCAGCAAAGTGTCTGCGTTTTACAACGGTTCCAGCAACGCATCCAGTGAGGTGGTATAAAATGGCAGAAGTAAAAAGCATACCATAAACCTCCGCTACTACCCCTAAAGGAATATTTCCCACAAAAATACAAAAGACAGTAAATGGTACTGTCGTAGCGAAGAGTACATATTCACGAACAGGTAAACCAAATAGATAGCCTACAATTTTTGATAATGGAGTCATTGGAGTGAGTCTTTGGTAATCGACCATTCCATCAGCAGCTTCTCTAGATATTCCACCTGCCACACTTCCTGTTCCCATAAACAAAAGAATCAACATTTGTATAAACAATACAGGAATGCATGCATCTTGAGCTGCTGCCTCTGGACTTCCTTTTAACCGGAATTCGGATCCATAGAAGAATAAAAAGAAAAGTGTGGCAGTGAATGTTAGAACAATAATGATCCAAGTGATGAGTGGAGCGGGTCTTAGTCTAGATCTTAAGTATCTCCTAAAGATCGGATTTGACCATATTTGCCACCATTGAATAGGTTTTAAGTTTTCACTCATTATTTTATGAGGGTTCCTCCGAATTTGGTGCCGCGTTCATCTCAAGTAGGATCTGCTCGATATTCTTTTTCTGCTCTCTAAGGCTTTTTATCCTAAAGCCCTCAACGACTAGATCATTTAATAGCTGAACTTGTTCTTCATCATTCCCATTGAAAGAAAATACTAGTTCATCTTCATTAACTAAAAAATTTCCCACCAATTTATTGGTACTAATAAAATTAGCAATAGGAGTGAGGTCATCTAATGATTCGATTATTAGGCTTTTCTCTTCGTTGCTGCGTCTAGTAATGACATCAGAAATTTTTCCTGATTCGACAAGATTGCCTTTGGACATCATTCCCACCATGGTGCACATATCTTCTAATTCAGTTAGTATATGAGAGCTAAGAAGGACTGCAGCGCCTTCATTTGCTAGTTGTCTTACGGTATATCTAAGAGCTTTTCTTGATTCTGGATCCATACCGCTCGCAGGTTCGTCGAGTAAGAAGAGGGAGGGCCGATGTAATAAAGTCTTAGCCAATACCAGTCTCTGCATCATGCCTCTAGATAAACTTTTGCAGTATTCGTTTCTTTTATCATCAAGCGCCACTTTGTCTAAGCATTCTTCAACTCTTAATTTTCCAGTTTTATTATTTAGTCCATGTGCTCCAGCAAAAAGGTCAAGAAACTCCCACACTTTAAGATCAGTCGCTATAGGAGCAAGATCAGGCATGTAGCCTAGGTGCTTTCGGGCCTCTTCTGGGTGAAGAGAGATGTCTACCCCTCCGATAAATACATCTCCATAAGTTGGCTCCATGAGAGTGGCGAGCACTTTAAAGCTACTAGTCTTGCCAGCACCATTAGGTCCAATTAAGCCATAGATTTCTCCTTTTGGTACATTGAGGCAGAGTTCATTTACTGCAACAAAATCACCATAGTCCACTCTCATATCAACAGTTCTAACTGCATATTGATCGAGGTTTTGTGTTTTGATGTGCACTTATACCAGTATCAATACTGTGTGATTCTTTGCAAGATTATCTGAAATATTATTATGAGTAATTGAAAGGCTTGATGAAGAAGTTTTTTCGGGTTTCAATCATACTCTATGAAAAATACGCGTCGTCAATTTTTACAGAAGTCCAAATTTTTACCAGTACCCATGATTATTAGCTCATCTGTTTTGGGCAGAGGTAATGCGACGGCTGCTAATTCAAAAGTGCAATTGGCATGTATTGGTGTTGGTGGGCAAGGAACCGGTAATATGAATAATTTCATTCAAGATGAAAGGGTTCAAGTTGTTGCGGTTTGTGATGTAGATAGAGCGCATAGACAAAGAGCATTAAATATAGCTAAGTTATCCGATCAGGATGGATATTCTGACTATAGAGAGTTAATTAATCGTAAAGATATTGATGCTGTCATGATAGCCACACCTGATCATTGGCACTCTATGATAACAGTTGCGGCAGCCAATTCTGGCAAAGATATTTATTGTGAGAAACCTCTTGCTGCCAGTGTAGGTGAAGGACGCTTCGTTACAAAAACTGTTCTTGATAATAAAAGAGTTTTGCAATGTGGAACATGGAGGCGTTCAGGTGTTCATTCTCGGATGGCCTGTGAATGGGTCAGGAATGGCTATATTGGAAAATTAAGAAAAGTTGATGTTGGGGTGCCTGGTAAGTTTCAGATTAGAGGAGATTATACAGGTAATGAGAAAGAGCAAAAAGTGCCTGAAGGATTTGATTATAAGATGTGGGCAGGAACCACTCCTGATGCACCTTACACGGCAGCCCGTTGCCATTTTAATTTTCGTTGGATCGATGATTATGCTCCTGGCTATGTGACTGATTGGGGTGCACATTTTATCGATGTAGCTCATTGGGGAATGGATTCTGACAATGGAGGTCCAATTGAGATAGTTGCTAATAAGGTGAAAAGAAGAGAGGGCACTATATACGATGCTGTAGAAATTTTTGATATTCGCTATGTTTATCCAGACAATGTAGAACTCAGAATGTTCAGTACTGAAAAAGCTTCGGAGTGGGGTACAAAATTTATTGGATCAGAAGGTTCAATTTATGTTGAAAATCACAAGTTAATTACTGATCCACCAGAGCTTATGAGGAAAAAATTAGGCCCTAACGATAAGAGGCTTTATGTTTCACAGCACCATCATCGGAATTTCATCGACTGTGTTCTTTCTCGTAAAGAAACAGCCTCATCTATAGAATCGGCTCACCGTGCTGCAAGTGCCTGTCATTTAGGTGCAATCGCAGCAAAATTGAATAGAAGTCTTAAGTTTGATCCAAAAAGTGAAAGGTTCGTAGATGATAATGAGGCTGATGCATTGATAATGAGAAAATATCATGGAGATTGGAAACTTGGTTAAATCAACGAATCAAGATTACTTTCGTGAATTAATAGATTTAAGGTTATTAAAATTTTATGAAAAAAAGACCTCTTGGAAATACTGGTTTTGAAGTTTCAGAAATAGGTTTTGGCGCGTGGCAGATTGGAGCAGACTGGGGCGTTGATGTTCCTGTTAAAACTGCATTAGAAGCATTGCATGTGGCAGCTGATGCAGGCGTTAATTTCATCGACACGGCTGACGTTTATGGTGGAGGAAGATCTGAAAAAATTATTGGAGAGTTTTTAAAAGAGCGGAGTGATAGAATAATAGTTGCGACTAAGATGGGGCGAGCGAGCTCGGCGTGGAATGACAGTTATGAAGAGATATCTAAAGCCACTGAACAATCCTGCAATAGGCTTGGAGTTTCGAGTCTTGATCTTGTTCAGTTACATTGTATTCCCGAAGAAACTCTTCATAATTTGAGCGCTTTTGAAAACCTTGAGAAGATCAAGAAACAAGGTCTTATTAAAAATTATGGAGTGAGCGTAGAAACTATTGAAGAGGGGGTTTTTTGTATTGAAAATTCTTCGGCAAGTTCTTTACAAGTGATTTTTAATATTTTTCGTCAGAGGGTGGTTGAAGGCCTTCTTAAAAAGGCGTCATCTAACGATGTGGGAATAATAGCTAGGGTGCCTCTTGCTAGTGGTTTACTTAGCGGCAAGTTTTCAAAGAATCATGAATTTGCAGAAAGTGACCATCGAAATTTTAACTCTGATGGGCAGCTCTTTAATGTGGGTGAGACTTTTGCTGGTGTGCCATTTGATTTGGGAATTGAATTCGCTAATGAAGTTGAGAGTTTATTGAGTGAAGAGCTGAATGAGGCGTCACTTGCTCAAAAATCATTAAGGTGGATCCTCGATCATTCTGAAATTAGTACTGTTATTCCTGGTGCAACAACCTCTAAGCAAGCTGCCCAGAACGCTGAAGTGTCTGCCATGAACCCAATTTCTAGTAAAGCTTATGCTAATCTTAAGGAGCTTTATAATGAAAAGATAGACTCAAGGGTTAGGGGTCGATATTAAGAATTTAGGGTCTCCAGGGATTCAAGTTTTCTCCTTTAGGTTGGAGAAACTTGGCATCGACTTTTTTATACCAACTATGTAGTTTTTTACTCATACTGTTGACTAGGTCTTTATTTAAATTTGCGATATCATTAGATTCTCCTGGATCTTTATTGAGATCGAATAGGTGAGTTCTACCATCCTCATATCGTTCAATTAGTTTATAATTTCCTGAACGAATTGCTCCACCGGGAAATCCACCCTGGTTAGAGTAGTGCGGGTAATGCCAGAAAATATAATCTCTTTTTATTTTTCCTTGTGGAGATTTGAGTAAAGGAACTAGGCTAGTGCCATCTAAGTGTTGGTTGGGTTTTGCTTCAACTCCTGCTAAGTCGAGAATGGTAGGATAAAAGTCTGTACTAATTACCGGAACGTCGGATATCGAGGGCTTGAACATTGAAGGGTATTTAATAATAAAGGGTTCTCTAATTCCTCCTTCATAAATCCACCCCTTTCCTCCTCGTAGAGGAAGATTGGATGTTGGTGAGCCTTCTGAAGTTGATAAGCCTCCGTTATCAGATGTAAAACATATAATAGTCTCTTCTTCTATTCCTAGTTCATTAAGTCTAGACAAGACTTTTCCTACAGCGTCATCCATTTTTTCTACCATTGCGGCATAGGTGGGATGTTTTTGAAGGATTCGAACTTTACGTTCTTTCGCGCCAGGCCATACTTGTTCTTCAGGGCCAAATTCTTTACCGGTAATTGACTTGGCTTTTACTTTGTATTTTTCAACTAGTTTTCTAGGTGCTTGTAGTGGGGTGTGTACATTATAAAAGGATAGATAGACGAGAAAGGGCTCTTCTTTTGAGTGAAATTTATCGATGATTTTAATCGCTTCTCCAGCTAGTCTGTCGGTGAGATATTCGCCATCCTTGAGGTTTTCGAGGCGCGGGTTCTTGTAAGGAGAAAAGTAACCTCCAGGCGGGCTGCCTCGGTTATGGCCGCCAATGTTAATGTCAAAGCCTTGATTTTCAGGCCAAAACTCTGGAGTGGGTCCGAGATGCCACTTTCCTAAAAACGCTGTTTTATATCCACCTTCTTTTAATGCTTCAGCAAGTGTTACCTCTTTAAGGGGCATGTTACTGTGAAGAGGAGCAGACTTGAATTTTCCTGAACGTGTTCCACTGAACCAATTTGTAGCATCTACTCTGGATGGATATTTACCAGTCATTATGCTATATCGAGTCGGGCTACAAACTGGATTTGCTGCATAACCATTAGTAAATTTTACTCCGGTTTTAGCCAGTTTATCGATATTAGGAGTTTCATAAAAAGTGGTATCATTATATGCGCCGATATCCATGTAACCGAGGTCATCTACAAGAAAGAAAACCACGTTTGGTTGAGCTTTAATAAATGTTATTGAAAACAGAAAAAATATAAATAATCGCATTTAAGAATATTTAAGATTGGAAGTGTATAAATTGCGAGGTCATTTCAACCAAAATTAAATATAAAAACCACTAAATTTTGTTGGTTTAAAATAGCATCCTAACAAATTGTTGATTTCCTGATTTTATTAACCAATACTGAGCTTCCTCATTCTAAATGAATTAAGACTTACAATGAAAAATAAATTTACACCTCATTTTACAGCAATAATTAATTATTTTGTTGCCATTTCATTCTTTTCGATTTCTGGACTAGTTGCAGCTGATCATCATCAAAAAAACCAAAGAGAAAAGAGACCAGCACATATTGATAATAAGCGGCATGATTTTGACCATGCTCTTAATAATTTGAAATCTGAAATTGGTAAGGCCAGAGAGAGAGGGGATAGACAGAAGGTTGAACAACTGATGCGTAGAGTAAGAGAGATGGAGGGCTCTAGGAACAGAGGTGATGCTCGCTCAAATGATAGGAGAGGGGATAGGCGACCTGTAGAGAGAGAGCAAAATTTTCCGCAATATCAGGAAAGAATTAGTCAACTGCAGCATCAAGTGAGAGAGCTTCGAGCTCATCTTGAAGATATGAGAAGAGAGATGGAAGGAATGAAGAGACATATGGAACATATGAGTCGGCACAATCATCACGAAGGCAGAGAACACCACGAAGGTAGAGAACACCACGAAGGTAGAGAACACCACGAAGGTAGAGAACACCACGAAGGTAGAGAACATCACGAAGCTAGAGAGCATGATGAGAGGGATAGCCCCAAAGAAAGAGAACGTCAGCAAGAGGGTAAGCGCCGCGGAAAAGGGGGTGACAACAATCGCGACAAGCAGCGAAGAAGAATCTAATTAATAGAATCTCTAATTTTTGAGTTGTGCCTCAATGGATTTGGCAACTAGTTTTGCTAGCTCCTTGGAACCACTGGGAGTAAAATGAACGTCCGCCTTGCGCCCAACTTTTTCCCAGTTGTTTTTTGCAAAGTTATAAAGATCATTTGTCTCGATAGAGTATTTAGACATAACTTCCATTGCAGCATTGTTATAATTTTTTGAATCTCCAACGACTCGTCCTTTTGCACCCTCAGGAACAGGGGTTGTGTTTCTCCAAATAAGTTTTGCGCCAGTCTCTTTCATTCGCTCTACTAGCCATATTAGGTTATTTGTATATTCATTGATAGGGACTTGCTGACTGCTTGATTTTGATTTTGGATCTGCAAGATTTTCGCCGTTGGGTCCCATATATTTAAGGTCGTGAAGGCCCCAATTAAAATGAATTACATCCCATTTTTTTTCACCTAACCAATCTTCAATACCCTTCACCCCATGTTTAGTCGATGCACAGTTTACTGGTGGTCTATGAACGTTTGCGACTCCTTTTAAGAGCTCTCTAACCGGTAGAGTGTATGCTATAGAAATTGAATCACCAATAATTAACACTCTCGGTAGTGACGGATTATCTTCTATTGCAGAAAGAGCGTTTTTATTAGGTCTTTGAGATTTATTATTTTTGTTTAGAGGAAGTAGTTGAAGTGTCATATCAATTTTGCCATCCAAAGGGTGATCTGGAGCATATTCACCCACACTTCCTCCAGGATCAGATCCCACTGATAAGCCATCTATAGGCATGGCGGTAACAGGAGTGACTTGTCCAGAACCCACTAAGTTATTGTCAATTTTAAGGAGGACTTTCCCTTTTGAAGTCATCCTGACATCGAAATCAAAGTCTGATAATCCAATGACTTCTTCCGACTCAGTGCGAGTGATTTCTCCACCGACACAGGTCAAATATCGCAGGTGATTTTTATGAACGATTAGTGCAAATCCTTGTGAATCTCCGCCCTGCGCTATGATTACGCCGTCACTTTTTAGGTCTTTAATTTTTCCCTTAAGGTGTATTCCGCGTTTGAGAATATTAGGTGCTTCCTCCTGAGTGAGTTGAATTCCCGATTCTAATTTGAAGAATTCTTGTTCACTGAGTTTTTTTTTTACTCTTGGCTTTCCTCGCCAAGTTCCAACTGGAGAGACGTTGGCTCGGTCTGCGTACTCCTCGTAAGCTTTAGAAAGTTTGGCAACCATGTCAGGCATTTTTTCTGACAAGTCATTGATTTCACTTCTGTCGGACTTGATGTTATATAATTCCCAAGGTCTATTTTCTTTAGAGACTAATTTCCAATCACCTTTCCGAATGGCTTGGTTTCCTTCGTGTTCCCAATAGAGAGCTTCTCTTTGTATCTTTTTCCCTTTGAATGCTGTATTTAGGCTTTTTCCCTCAAGCGGTTTAATCTTGATGCCATCCTTTCTATCAGGGTAATTAACTTTCCCTATATCGACGCAGGTCGCCATTATGTCTATAAGGTGTCCAGGTTGATGATCGAGTTCTCCTCTCCTTTTGATTCCCGAAGGCCAATGTGCAATTAAAGGCGTGCTGATCCCACCTTCGTGAACCCAGTGCTTATACTCCCTAAATGGTGTATTTGAAACATTAGCCCATCCAAGACCATATCCAATATAAGTATCTGCAGGTCCAGGCATCACTCCAGGTCCTGTTCTCATTCGAAATCCATCTCTTGTTTGAGTAGGTTGCATGCGTGTTTGGAGTTCTCCTTTTTTCATTGGAGTTAGCGAAGGTTTCGCAGCTCTAGGTCCTGTAGTTTTATTTTTACCTCTACCAAAGGCCTCGGCGCAACCTCCATTATCCTGCAAGAAAAGAATTAATGTATTGTCCATTCTTTCTGTTTCTTCCAAAGTTTTAATGATTTGGCCAATGCCTTGATCCATTTCGTCAACCATCGCTGCATATACCTCCATGCATCGTATTTCCCATTCTTCTTCTTCAACTTTCCCCCATTCCCATGGTTGAGGTGAGAGTTTGGAGTCTTTACCAATGATTCCCAAATCTTTCATTTTTTTGAATCTTTTTTCTCTTATGATTTTATATCCTGCATCGTATTTTCCTTTATATTTTTTTATTGTTTCTTCTCTTGCATGCATTGGCCAATGAGCTGCCGTGTAAGAAACGTAACAAAAGAAAGGATCAGCTGGTTTTGATTTAACGTGCTCCTCAATATATCTGACTGTCTGATCGGAAATAGCGTCAGTATAAAACCAATCCTTTTTTGGTTTATATTCCGCATCATTGTCTGGTGAGGTTTGGGTGTTATCCCTAGTCAGTGTATTAGGGTCCCATAGAGATCCGGCTCCGTGAATTGTGCCGTAGAATCGATCAAAGCCTCTTTGAATTGGCCAGTTATTTTTTGGCCCGTCTGGAGAAATGTGTTTTGTGACATGCCATTTTCCAGTCATGTAGGTTCCGTACCCTGAGGTTTTTAAAGCTTCGGCTATTGTTACACATTCTCTGTTAAGTTCTCCTCTGTATCCATCATGACCTCGGTCAACCATCATCCAACCGATTCCAGCTTGGTGAGGATACAGGCCGCTTAGTAAAGAGGCTCTAGTTGGGCAGCATCGAGCAGTGTTGTAAAATTGAGTAAATCTTAACCCATTAGATGCTAGCTTATCAAGATTTGGGGTATCAATTTCGCTGCCGTAACAACCAATGTCAGAAATGCCCATATCATCTGACATTATTACGATGATGTTAGGTTTTTCAGAGCTATTGGATTTAGCCAATAAGCAGAATAAAAGTAAAAGATGTATCTTTAAATATTTCATATATTATAAACGAGTATGATCTTTAGATCATTTAAGAATTATGATCTGTGTTGTTTGGGTAGGATTATTCTTCCTTTAGCATTCCCAATTTGGCAAGTTTGGGCCATATAACAGCTCGGCAGTAACCATAGGTCTTATTGTTTTCAAAAAAGTCCTGATGGTAATCTTCTGCGGGATAATATGTGCTGACTTTGGTGATTTCAGTTACGATTGGACTGTCAAATTTACCCGATTTATCTTTTTTCTTCTTCGAGTTTTCAGCAATATTTTTTTGTTTATCGTCATGATAGAAAATTGCTGAGCGGTACTGTGTTCCTACGTCCGCGCCCTGCTGATTAAGAGTGGTTGGATCGTGTAATTCCCAAAAAGCTTCCAGTAATTTATCGAGTGTAAGAATTTTTGGATCAAACTTAACTCTTACAATTTCAGCATGACCTGTCGTTCCTGTACTAATATCTTTGTAAGTGGGATTTTTAGTTTTGCCACCCATATAGCCAGATTCAACTGATCTTACGCCTTTAACTCTTTCAAGTACTGCTTCAATACACCAAAAGCAACCGGCTCCCAGATCTATTGTTTCAAGTTTACTAGCTTCCTCTTTTGAGATTTCTTTTTTTGTAACTGGATCAATTGGTTTCACTCTTTTTCCCCCGAGTATTGCCTGGCCTGCAAAAGCTAAAGTCGCTGTTACAAGAGTTGCGGCGATAATTAATTGTGTTTTTCTAATCATGGGTATTTTGATTTATATTATTATTCCTGAGACAATAGATTAAGTCAATTAAACTGACGATTCATTAATTTAAATGCTTGTTTGTTGAATGGTTAAAATGCATTTTATGGTAATGACTAGAATCCTTTTATGTTTTTTATTATGTTTCTCTTACTCCTTGCAGGGCAAAGAGGCTAAATCAGTAATGAAAAAATCAGTTAATGGACAAAAATTAAAATATTTAATTAGCGTTCCAGATAAAAAACCTGAAAAAAATGGCTGGCCGGTTCTCCTTTTTCTGCATGGAGCTGGGGAGAGAGGTAATGATCTAGAGAAAGTCAAAGTTCATGGACCACCGAAACTCATTAATAAATTTCCTGAGCTTCAAAAAGCAATCGTGATTTCTCCACAGTGCCCTCAAGGTAGCTGGTGGATACCAAGTACGCTTATGGCTTTACTTAATGAGGTAATTGAAATTCACAAAAAAGATATAGACAAGAAAAGAATTTATCTTTCAGGTTTAAGTATGGGTGGGTACGGCTCTTGGAATTTAATTTCTAAGAATCCAAAATATTTTGCAGCTGCTGCTCCAATATGTGGTGGTGGAGAGGTAAGAAGGTTAAGGAATGTTTTAAAAATTAATGATAGCGAACTTTTTAAAATGGAGGGCTTATTAAAGACTAAAGAATTGCCCATTTGGGTTTTCCACGGATCTAAAGATAATGTCGTTCCTCAAGAAAAATCAGAAGTCCTTGTGAGTGCCTTGAAAGAGGCAGGGAGTAAATCAATTAAATTCACTTCTTACAAGGGTGTGGGGCATGATTCATGGACTAAAACATATAACAATCCAGAATTTTACCGGTGGCTATTTTCTCACAGTCGTAAAAATTAATTTTCAATAACTCTGAAAAAGAGTCTTTTGGTGTCAGGTCCTTCAGGATTAACGAATCGGTAAGTGGTGCTATCTCCTTCTGATTCAATACTGTCATCAATATCAGACTCCCATTCATCAAGCGCTGTATTGTAGAAGAGGCTATATGTTTTTCCGGGTTTCGAATCCCAAGTAAGCTCAAGTTCTTTAGTT
>CABXDI010000041.1 GCA_902510815.1 uncultured Verrucomicrobiota bacterium
AAATGTCATCATTAAAGCCCTAAACCTTAGCCTCCTTACCAATAATAATGGAATTTCCACATAATTTACTAAGGCGTAAAATTAAGTAAAAGAAAAACGGTGAAACCACCATGCCAAAAAAAACTGAGACCCAAAGCTGCTTCCAATAATTATCAGGGAAAATAAAATTAGCCCTAGCAAAACTAATGAAAAACCATTCCATCAAAAAAAACAATGCAGTTGAAACTCCAACTAGAACAACCGGGGCTTCCCATCTCCCTCTACTGAAATAAGGACTCATACCCTGCATCAGTGCACCGGTAACAAAAAAAAGAAAAATAGAATATCCAAAACCAACATCATCTCCAATATCAATTGCCATATGAATGGAATCCCAGGTTAATCCAGTGAAGAATGCAAAGAGGAGCATTATTGGAAATGGAACCGACAAACTACAGGTGAAAAATATAGTTTGAACGATAAAAAACCTAATCCCCAACGGCGACAAAAATGATGCGATAAATTCATCAATAATAAAAGAAGCAATAAGCAAAGCCATTAAAAGCAGTGCAAATATTATTCTAGACTTATCAAAATTAAGCATAAATCAATTATCTTTACCCTTCACATTCGACAATTCTCTAACCTTTTTTTCACCAATGCTTAAACCTACTTCTAAAGCCTTATTTTGATTACTGACTAAAACAAAAATATAGCTTAGTTGATTAAAATTGATAGCAGGCTGAACCCGAGCAATCGCATCAAAATCTCCAACCTCAAACTCTTTAACATAACCCAGAATAAGCCCTGGTGGAAAAACTCCACTAACTTCAGCATTACCTACACCTGATGAATAAACCTTAGCTCCGGCCGAAACCCCATACCTGTCTGCTTCCTTAGGTAGATTCTGAAGCATTAAATACGTCACATCTCTACCGGCTCCAGGAGCACCAGAAAGAATACCTTGTACTCGCTCGAGGCCCTTATCATTTGCTCCAGCAAAAACACCATGAACATAAGCTCCAACCTTACATTCAGAATCAGTCACCAAAACAACTGTGGACTGCGATTTGCCGACATTAACAACCTTACCCACTAAAGCCCCTTCAACTTGCTCCGCCCGATCGACTGCAACGGGCGTCATAACTGGATCATTAAGCTTCAGTCCGTCATCGGAACCTCTATCAATAACAAATGTCTTCCACCACGTACTACTTGGTCTATTAATAACTCTAGCCGCCACTAACTTTTGAGACTGCTTTTTCTTAAATTCAACAAAGTTTAACGATCTCTTTAACTCGATATTTTCTTCACGGAGTAAATCGATCTGGCTTTTCCATGCCCTCAATTCATAAAGGTCTAATAATAGCTTATTGTATCTAGATTCTAATTCTTTCTTATTATATTTTTTGGATATTTCACGAACAGAGATCGGCTCACCGTTTACGAAATCTTGCTCATAAGTTAACTCATCTAAGGATTCATATACAATTCCAAAGATGCCTAGCACCTTGGACTGAACTGCTCGTATATCCTTACTTTTAAGAGTAAAGACCCACACCATTGCTAGAACAAATATTACTAGGGCTATTAGATTGCTCCTCTTCATAAGGCCTACTAAGAACCTAAATTATTATAGCTTTCATCTATCTATACTCCTGCTGACGTGACCTTCTTCAAAAATGAAATCTCACTCAAAACTCTTCCAGTTCCCTCAACGATTGCTTGAAGAGGATCATCCGAAAGATGAGTCGGAATACCTGTTTGCTCTGCAAGCCATATATCAAGACCACCTAAGAGTGAACCTCCACCAGCTAACATTATACCCCTATCAACCAAATCTGCGGCTAACTCAGGAGGACATCTTTCCAAGGTAACTTTAACTGAATCAAGTATAGCAGCCAAAGGCTCAGCCATCGCTTCACGAATCTCCTGTGAGGTGACATTTATTGTTTTTGGTAGCCCTTCAACGAGATCTCTACCCTTAACGTCCATTGAAGTCTCTTGATCAACTACAGTGGCTGAACCGATTTCAATTTTAACCTCCTCTGCAGTTCTCTCCCCTATCATCAGATTATACTTACGTTTCATATAAGAAATAATTGATTCATCAAGCTCATCACCACCTACTCTTACACTTCTACTCTGGACGATACCAGAAAGAGAAATCACTGCGACCTCAGTCGTCCCTCCTCCAATATCAACTATCATATTTCCACTTGCGTCCTGAATCGGTAGACCTACTCCAATGGCAGCAGCCATCGGCTCTTCAATCAAATATACTTCATCAGCTCCAGCATGCCTAGCAGAGTCCTTAACCGCTCGCTTTTCTACTTCAGTTATACCTGAGGGAACTGCTACCACCACCCTTATTTTTGATGCTTTTACAATTTTACTGCCATTTCCTTTATCCTTAGTCCTCGCCTCTTTAATAAAATGCTTAAGCATTGCCTCAGTCATTTCAAAGTCGGCGATAACCCCATCTCTTAATGGCCGCACAGCATGTATTGTATCAGGGGTTCTTCCAAGCATTCTCTTGGCGTCATCCCCAACAGCAACAACTTCATTAGTACCCGTTTTAACGGCGACAACAGAAGGCTGCCTCACTTTAATACCCTCATCTTTGACATAGACAAGTGTATTTGCAGTACCAAGATCGATACCAATATCCATGTTCAAAAGACCGAAAATTCTATGAAATATACTCACAATAAAATGGTGACTGAATACAAATTCCTATTAATAAAAATAGGATTAAATCACTTATTTAAATTATTAATCAATAAATTCATTTAAGAAAACTTAAAAATCAGGATAAGTGCTATTTTTTTTCTTTTAAAATATCGTATTTATTAAGTATATTTATCAAAATTTTTTAAATAGTCTTTCATGTTACTTAATTACAGCGACTTAGAAGATTAACATGCTAGTTTATTATGACAAAGTATGAGTGTGAGCGCTGTGGTAAATGTTGCCAATGGCCAGGCGAAGTCGTGGTAAACGAAAAAGAAATTCGAGCTATGGCAGAACATATTGATGAATCTCCTTATATGTTTACTCAGAAATACACACAATTAAGACAGAATCGAAATGGATTAACTTTAAAACAAGACGAAAACGGTTCCTGCGTTCTACTTAAGGGAAATTCCTGCTCCGTCCATTCGAGTAAACCTCAACAATGTAAGGACTTTCCAAATAAATGGAGATTCAAAGGTTGGAGACAAATCTGTGAAGCAACACCAAAAGAAATCCGGAAATAAACTTGTCTTAATAGATAAAGATATACTTGATCGATAGCGATGCCTCATGCAAATTAACGATCCTTGTTCTTTTATCCTATATCAATGCTCGGGTGGCGGAACTGGTAGACGCGCTAGACTAAGGATCTAGTCCACTCACGTGGGTGCAGGTTCGATTCCTGTTCCGAGCACTTTAAAAATCGAAGAGTTACAACAACTCGCCCGATATAATCTCCAGTGAATCAATCTGACAATGAATAGTTTTTCAGGCTCAAAGCAAGAAGTCATCTCTGGAATGGAGAATTTCGTATCGACTCAGCTAAAATATTTGAAGCCAGTCGAAGATAGCTGGCAGCCACAGGATTGGTTACCTGATCTGACAAGTGAAGATTGGATGGAAAGCGTAGAAGCTTTCCGCGAACCCGCCAAAGGGCTATCAGACGCAGTTCTCGTGGTTTTGGTTGGTGATATGGTAACTGAAGAGGCTCTCCCAACTTATCAAACATTGATCAATGGATTCGAAGGAGTCAGTGACAAAACCGGCACAGACACAAGCCCTTGGGCGCAGTGGACTCGGGGCTGGACTGCAGAAGAAAACCGACACGGCGACTTACTTAACAAATACCTCTACTTAACTGGTCGAGTCGACATGCGCGCTGTAGAAGTGACAATCCAAAATTTATTATCAAAAGGCTTTGATCCAAGCACAGCGCAAGATCCATATAGAGGATTTATTTATACTTCATTCCAGGAACGAGCCACTAAGATTTCCCATAAAAATGTAGCAAAACTTGCACGAGAACAAGGGGACGATAACTTACAAGGCATATGTAGTGCTATAGCCGCTGACGAAGCCCGCCACGAAAAGGTCTATACAAATTTCATTAACCATATTTTTGAACAAGATCCTGATGGCGCCATGCTAGCATTTCGTGATTTAATGCGCGCCCAAATCGTAATGCCCTCTCATTTGATGCAAGATGGCGCTGACCCTAACCTGTTCGATAATTTCTCGATTATTGCACAACAGTTGGGCGTTTACACCGCCAAACACTATTCAGAAATTGTAGAACACTTGGTCCGTACTTGGAACCTAGAAAACTTAACCGGCCTCAGTAGCAAAGCTGCAGAAGCACAGGATTATTTATGCCAGCTTGGTTCTCGTTATAAAAAATTGGCCGAGCGATCCCAGCGCCGTAAATCCAGAATTGAGCAAAGAAAATTCAGTTGGATCTTTAATCGGAAAGTTTAACTCCAATCAAGCCTGAATCTCTGAAACTATTCCAGTGCTATCAGCGTACTTGTCCATCTTAATTCCTAATGCCCTGAGTTGAGTTAACCATAGGTTTGCTAAAGGGGTACCCCTTTTACAGTGAATATGATTACCCATTTTTAACTTACCTCCACCACCTCCAGCAACGACCAATGGCAAATCATTGTACTGATGAGTCGTCCCATCACCCATTCCTGCACCTAAAGTAAATATAGTATTATCAAGAAGTGTTGTACCGTTTATTTCTTTGATCTGATCCATGCGTTCAAGAAGCCTAGCAAAGGCCGAAACATGAAATCTATCCAACAAAAGAAGATGTTCAAGATGATTACCTATAGAATGAGTCATTGCATGATGACTATAAGGTTTATCCAAAATACCTTCCCAATTAGTGGGAGTCGTCCAACGCTCTGGTCCAAGCATTAAAGTTCCCACATTGGTCAGTCCATTTTGCAATGCAGTAACCAAAAGGTCACCCATTAAATGAATGTACTCATTACGGGGCAAAAGTTCGGCAGGACGCTCGATTCTGGCTTCAGCCAATTCTAGCTTCATTTTATCGATCCTATCCATTCTAGTCTCAATGGTGCGTATCGATTCAAGATATTCTCCAAACTTCTGTCGATCATCGACACTTAACCGTTTTTGCAATTGACTCGCATTGCCAAGGGCAAGGTCAGTTATATTACGAAACCGAGTATTTGCCTTAGTTCCAAATAGACGATCATAGACTTTGCGCGGATTTCTCATTGATGGCGCAACATGACCAGTTCCATACCAGGACATATTATCAAAGTAAATCGATTCAATGTTATTCTTATGATCATTGCAGCTCAATTCGAGTGTTGAGTATGGTGTATTTTGTCCAATGCTATCAGCTGCAATGTGGTCAAGTGTACGAGTCAATGGGTATGCAGAGCTTTCAACCTCGTATGGTGCAACGCTGGTCAGAAAACAAGATGCACACTGTGCATGCGAATCTGTTCCATGTTGAAACGTACGATCCATGCCAGTAATTAGCGTCACCTTTTTACGCATCTTATGCAAAGGTGCCAAAGTTGGCGTAAGAGTCATAGGATGACTACCAGGAGGAACTGTTTTTCCTTCAAACCTCCAAACATTATTCTGACCTGCAAAACCAGGCAACGGTCGATCACCTTCTCCAGGGAAAAAACCACGACGCGTAATTCCGTTAGGAAGGTAAAAGAACGCCAACCTCTGAGCAGGACCCTCTTTTGAAATTTTACTGTTGTCAGCAAAGCTCTCAAGCCAAGGCAGGCTCAAAGAGGATCCACCGGCACAAGCTATAAACTTACGGCGTGAAACACGTTGAATATTTTCATTATTTCTCATCTTAGTGCTAGGCTAATTTAGTTTATTGTAGTGTTAATCGTGCCTCTTACAATTTCAAACTGATTAGTATAGATTTCATTGACTCTGATCCACCTTGTTATCCTTATCTTTTATCTAATTTGTTCTTTTGGATTTTTTTTTGCAAGAAAGGATCGCTCATAGCAATGCTTTTAAGCACAGCCCTCATACTATCTTCTCCTGCCATCACCCTATCCGTCATTTCATCTAACGCGGGCGAATCTGCCGGCCCAAGTTCACGGCTCAGAGCATAAGAAAGTAGATGAGAAATAAATCCCCGCACAAATCGGTCCTTTTCCTTTATGATAATCTCCTTGAACTCAGGAAATGTCTTGAACTCATACTGATTGAACAGAACGCCACTCACATCAACTTCGCGGCCATTTTCATATTTATCACGCCAGACCCCGGTCGGGCCATAGTTTTCCATGGCAAATCCCATCGGATCTATCTTATTATGACAACCTGCGCAATCTTTCCTCTCACGATGAGCCGCTAACCTCTCACGAATAGTAAGCTTGGCAAGCTCCTCATTATTAGCTTCAGGTAGTGAAGGAACATCAGCAGGAGGAGGTTCAGGTGGATCATTAAATATTACGGCATTAATCCATGCACCACGAGTAATTGGCTGAGTTCTCGTAGGAGTCGCTGTCATCGTCATGACGGCCGCATTTGTAATAACGCCGCCTCGTCGAGGATCATTCAGTGGAACTCGCCTAAAGAGCTGTGTCACAACATCGTGTCCAGCCTTTGCATGACCCTCATAATTAGCCTTAAGCATGGGGTTCTCCCAAGTGTACTTTGGATCAAGCAATTCAATAATCGACCGATCTTCAATAAAAATGGTTTCAAAAAGGAGAAGTGGTTCCGGCATCATATGCATACTGGACCGATAGCCATCAACAAGATAGAAGTATGGAAATTTTTTAGGATCAGGAACTGACGTTATTAAACGGTCAAGCTGTAACCATTGAGCCGGAAAATTATCACAGAACCTACTCGACTTTTGATCATTTAACATTCGATCAATTTGAGAACTAAGAACTTGTGAGTCACTTAATTTACCTTGTTCAGCTAGATCAAGTAACAAATCGTCTGGAATACTACTCCAAAAGAATAATGCAAGGCGCGAAGCCAATTCAAAATCATTTTCACTATGGTCAGGAGAAGGTTCATAAAAATAGAGAAAATCAGGCATACCAAGAACTACTCCAATTACACTACGCATTGTATTTTCAAATGACTCTCCTTCAGCCATCTGCTTTAAGGCGAATTTTACAAATCGATCAAGAGTTACTGCTTCAACGGGCCTGCGAAAAGCACGTCGTAGAAACTTAGTAAGCCTAGATCTAATAATCTCCTCTGTCCTTTCGCTCGTTGCACTTTCTGGTGATGCAAAGAGCCAAGACCAGCTGCGACACTCTTTGGAGTTCAGGTCTGGACTTTCTGAGATCGTTTGACTCAAATTAAGAAAAGACTCCATTAACAGTGGCGAGAGAGTCAAATGATCGGCACGATTATCATAGCCATGCTCAGCACGCTTGTCCTGAGGGAATGACGCGACCCCCCTAAATCCTTCCGGACGTTGATTATCAATGTCTTTACTCAGTGGCCGGGTAGAGATACGTACCTGTGGAGGCATCTTTCTGGTTTCAGGTTTAAAATAATTGTCGCGTCGCCGCATTAGCCGCTCATTAAGTCTGAATATTGGACGGTCCAGTTCCAATAAATCCACTACAGAATTATTGTACTGAAAACGGTTCATTCTCCGAATTGAGGTAGGCAAAAATGGTTGATCTTTAATGGAATCACTGAGTTTAACCTCCAACCATTTTAACAATTCTCCTCGCTCAGAATCAGAAAGAGGCGGCTCATCCTCCGGCGGCATTTCACGGTCCTTTATAACTCCAATTAATGATTCGAGAAGTTCAGGTTTAGATGAAAGCAAATTGGCCGATCGCAGCTCCTTCAAGTTAACCTTGCCCTTAACTTTACCACCCTCCCCATGACATTTAATGCAATGCGAATCTAATATTGCATTAATTCCGACCAAAGAATTATCAGCAAAAGAAGTTCCTGCAAATATCTGCAAAAGAACAAAAAAATAAAAATAACTGCGAAACACCTTACCCATAAGTTTTAATTAAATTCCCTTGGCCCAAGAAAAGAAATTATCTTCGTTTTATCTTTCACTCTGTAAGTCCACGGAAACTTATAGACATAATAATAAACTAAATAATCATTTCATTGCGAAAGAATTAATAACAAATTTTTTTCTGATAAGAAATCGAGTAAAAACCTATTCTTCTAAAGCATTTTATGAAATAATCATTAACTTCATTTCAAAATAAAAGCTAATCGACAATTGCTTCAATTTGCCGGTTACGGATTTTAGGGCAAATCTCTTTACCATCTGTTAAGTTTGGTTTTGATGCAATACCAAGTTGCGATGGAGACTTACCTACCCATTCACTATCACGCCCCTTGACGAGAACACGATTTTCCTTTGGATCGATAGTCAACGTGATGAATAAGCTATCACGATAAGGGCAGGTGTATTCAATCCAAGGAAACTTAGAGTGAATATTTTCTGCATAACTCTTATTTCGAAAAGAACCCCCAACCCATTTATATGAAGCCGAATTGACATGTAGATAATTTACTTTACCTACTCTAGACAAATGATCGATATGAGTATGGCCATTAATTGCCATTATTACTTTATTAGAATTCACATTAATCAAATCTTGAACTTCTTTTGCATTGTCAACACTTGAAGGTCCTGCCAATGGCTGATGGCTAACAATAAGAATGGGACCTTTGAGTGACTTTAATTGAAGCGACAGCCATTCAAGCTGTTTATCTCCAATATATGAAGGGTACCCCCCCTTGTGTTTTGTTGACTTTTCATTTCCGTCGAGAACGATCAAATCAAGACCGTTAATATTTTCAGTATAATACCTTCCCTTCATACCCCAGAGTTTGGCAACTTCATCAAATGAATGCCCTGCGTCTATCTCATGGTTACCTAGAACATGAAAAGCTCTCGGATGCGCTTCCTCAAAAGCTTTTGTTACAATGTCATTTTGTTTTGAAGGGTAAGCAAAATCACCCAACTGCATTAACGCATCAGGTTTTTCAACTTTCATTACATCAATAAAGGTCTTTAACCTCGAAGGACCATCATGCATAATATCTTGGTGCAGGTCAGTTATCACCCCAATCTTAACTGGTTTATTTAATTTTTTTAAAGAACCTAAAACCTGATCAGGTAATAAAATTGACGTCGTCACAACACCAGCAGCGCCTAAGAAATCACGCCTTAAAGAAACATCTGTTTTATTTATCATATTTTTTAAATCCCATTTCTTATTTCAAATACCTGAGTTATTGAAATTTCTTTGAACTGTAAATTTTAAAGTTAGTTAGCGCTCGACAATTTCCACTCATGCATTTTGAATTATTAAACCAATGAAGCGTATCCTATCAATCTTATTAGCATATTGTCTATTAATAACAGTCTCACTAGCTAACCCAATAGAAGTTATAATTTATTCGGCAACTGCTTGGTACAGACACCCTGAAATACCCAAGTTAAATGGCTTTCTGGTTCGCCTAGGCGCAGAACATAATATTAACATTAGCGTAACCGAAGACCCAAAAGATTTGAAAATCGCAAGTCTGAATAAATACAATCTCTTATTCTTGAACAATTCCACAAACCTAGGCGAAAGCATTCCCAAGGAAATCCAAAAGGATATAATAAATTGGTTTAATAAAGGTGGCGGCATAATGGCAATGCATGCCGGAATCGTTCAAAACGGAACATGGCCGGAATTAATTAATATTGCAGGGTGTGATTTTGATTCTGACTCTGATTTCGTAGAGGCCCGATTTTTAGTTGATCCAAAAGCTGAAGGAGACCCACTACTCGCAGGAAAGAAAAAAGAGTTCACATACACAGCAGACTGGCTTTGTTTCAACAAATCAGTAACTGGACTCCCTGGAGTAGAGGTAATACTTAGACTCGATGAAAAAAGTTACACCCCGATCAGGAAACATCCAAGCTACGTTGGCAAGAAACCAATGGGCGACGATCACCCAATTTGTTGGCGTCGCAAGATTGGCAAAGGTCGCTATCTATTCACTGGACTAGGCCATGATGTCCGCTCAATCGATAATGAATTTGCTAAGAATCACCTCATCGCTGGTATTAAATGGGCTGCAAAATCGGTCAAAAAGAAAGTTGAAAAATAAACCCCGAAGCTATCCTTAGAAATAATTGAACCATAATTTATTTATATTTCATGAAAGCTCTGTTGATAATTTTTACCTCCTTATTGCAATTAAATTTTGCTCTGGCAAATGATCAATGGTCTCAATTCCGAGGACCGTTTGGAAATGGTCACATTTTGAAAACCTCCGCGCCAATAAGTTGGGATGAAACTAAAAATGTACTATGGAAAACTCCTATTCATGACAGAGGCTGGTCGTCACCGGTCATCTGGAATGATCAGGTTTGGATGACAACAGCCACAAAAAAAGGTCACAAAATGTTCGCTGTATGTGTACATAAAGAAACAGGTAAAGTTATTCATGACATTCATGTATTCGATGTAGAATCGCCTCAACCTATAACCATAGACAATACTTACGCCTCGCCGACTCCTGTCATCGAAGAAAACCGAGTTTACGTTCATTTTGGGACTTATGGTACGGCTTGCATATCCACTAAAACTGGAAAGAAAATTTGGGAAAGAAGGGATCTAAATTGTGATCATGAAGCCGGCGCCGGCCCAGCAAGTTCACCTTTTTTATTCAATGATTATCTAATATTTAACGTCGATGGAAGAGACGTTCAATACGTGATCGCATTAGAAAAGAAATCTGGTGAAACGGCTTGGAAAACCAACCGGTCAGTTGATTTCACTGGAGTGCAAGTTAATCAAAGAAAAGCTTACGGAACTCCATTAATCATTCCTAGGGGGAATGAAAAACAAATGATAAGCATAGGAGCCAAGGGCGTTTATTCCTATAATCCATATAACGGAAAAGAATTATGGAAAGCCACTCACAGAGGATGGTCAATCGCACCCAGACCAGTATATGGCGAAGGTCTAGTATTCACCATGATAGACCGTGATAGACCGGAGATGTGGGCAATCAGACCGAACGGTAATGGTGACATCACAAACACACACATCGAATGGAAAGAAACAAAGAGAATGCCTCCCCGCGCATCACCGCTGATAGTAAACGACCTATTGTACGTTGTAGACAGAAACGGATACATTTCATGCATTGAAGCAAAAACCGGTAAATCCGTGTGGCAAAAAAGAATGAAAGGACGTTTTTCAGCCTCTCCAATATTGGCAAACAACCTGATTTATTTTTTTAATGAAGACACGTTTTGCACAATAATTAAACCTGGTCGAAAAATTGAAATCATTGCAGAAAATGAATTGGCAGAAGGCCAACTCATGGCCACTCCTGCATTTGATGAAAATTCAATTTACATAAGAACGGCAAAGAACCTTTATAGGATAAAAAAATAACTTCAATTAAACTCCTCGCATCATGAAAAAAATCACACACCCTAATCGTCGGCATTTCCTGAAAGCATCTTCGATAGCCGCAGCATCGTTTTCGGCACCACAATTAGCACTAGCAAATAAAGGAGATAAAAAAACAATTATAGGCGAAGGAGAAAATCAATACGAAGTCCATCACGACTGGGCCAAATTGCCTGATAAATATTCATGGCAAACAACCCATAACGTGGCAGTAGATGCCGAAGGGTTACTCTATGTGATACATGAGGGACATGCGAACAAAAAGGATCATCCGTCTATCTTTGTTTTTGATCAGAAAGGAAATTTTATTCGAGCATTTGGAAAACAATTTCAAGGCGGTGGCCACGGAATTGAAGTAAGAACAGAAGGAACGAATCAATATCTCTATGTATGCTCATATCAGCAGGTCAAATCCTTCGCAAAATTAACACTTAAAGGGGAAACAGTTTGGGAGAAATATGCCCCAATGGAAAGTGGGGTTTACAGAAAGGACGAGGATAAAGTGCGAGTAAAGCGCTGGGGGAGAGACGCTTTCATGCCTACAAATTTTGCCTTTCTTGACGATGGAGGATTTTTGCTCGCAGATGGATACGGCTCGTTTTACATCCACCGTTATGACAGAGACGGAAACTGGATTGGAAAATTTGGAGGACCAGGAAATGGAAAGGGCAAATTTAATACACCTCACGGAATATGGATCGACCGCAGACCGGGAAGAAAGCAACAAATTGTGGTGTGCGACAGAGCTCATCATACTCTACAATATTTTAATATGAATGGAGAATACACCGAAACGCTTGAGGGGTATGGGCTTCCGGCAAATATCGATTCATGGAACAATCTGCTTCTTGTTCCAGAGTTGCACGCAAGAGTCACTCTGCTGGATGAAAATAATAAGGTCGTTGCTAGACTAGGAGATGACGTGAAGCGTGTTACCAAGAAAGTGAAAGGGGTACGCAATGATTCAAAGAAATGGATGCCTGGTAAATTTGTTCACCCACACGATGCTTGTTTCGATCAAGACGGTAATATTTTTGTTGCAGAGTGGGTTTCAACCGGTCGAGTAACACGTTTACGAAGATTAAGTTAATTAGATATAATTAACACCCAACAACGGAATTAAATTCATGAACACATTACTTAAGATCACATTTATTACTCTCTTTCTTTTTCCAATCATTTCGAATTCTTTCGGTCAAAAAAAGAAACGAGTTGATTTACTGGCTATACCAGAAGTGACTCGTGACAAAGTTATCTGCTTTGCTCTTTATACAGTTCATAACAAAACATTGAAACTTACAGCTCAACTTTATCCATTAAAAGATGATGAAGACCGAAACGTACGCCTTGAAGTTAAAAGAAATGATCAATGGATAAGCATTTCAAAAACAAAAGTTATAGAACGTGGTTGGACGGCACCTTTCAGAGTTAATAATTGGGATGACTCAAAGAAAGTATCATACAGAGTAAGACATGGAAAAAATGCGAAATATGAAGGAATAATTCAACAGAATCCAAAAGATAAATCAGAGTTCGTGATGGTGGGTTTTACAGGAAACTCTATAAACCCTGGCCATGGAGGTGATATTCCAAAAAAGGATCTCGTTAATAACATCAAAAACATTAAGCCTGATCTTTTATTTTTCTCAGGCGATCAAGTCTATGACCATAAGCGCCATTATGCCGCTTGGTTAAAATTCGGCAGAGACTTTGGTGAAGTCATAAGAAACTACCCAACAGTTACGATTCCCGATGACCATGATGTTGGCCAACCTAACCTATGGGGACATAGCGGAAAGAAATCCACACTGCCCGGAGCCTCGGACGGAGGTTATACGATGCCAGTGGATTACGTCAAAGAGGTCGAAAGAGCCCAGACTAGCCATCTTCCTGATCCTTATGATCCCACTCCAATACAAAGAGGAATAGGAACATACTATACAAGTTTAAATTGGGGACGCATCAGTTTTGCTATAATAGAGGACAGAAAGTTCAAAACCGGACCGGCAGGAATGATTCCCAAACAAGGGCCCAGGCCAGATCACATTCGCAATCCAGAATATGATCCAAAATCTGTAGATGTTGAAAAAGCTAGGCTCCTTGGACAAAGACAACTTAAGTTTTTAGAAGAATGGGGACAAGATTGGAACCAAGCTGATATGAAGGTTGCTTTATCGCAAACAATATTCTGTGGAGGTGCACATATTCACGGCAGAGTTGGAGGAAGGCTCCATGCTGACCTAGATTCAAATGGTTGGCCTCAAACAGGTAGAAACAAGGCAATTGCAGCACTAAGAAAAGCCTATGCTTTCCATTTTGCAGGAGATCAACACCTAGCCACCGTTTTCCACCATGGAATCGATGAATGGCGCGATTCAATCTACTCATTCTGCGTTCCCTCAATAGCAAATTTATACCTGCGCTGGTGGAAACCTCTAGAGCCTGGAAAGAATCTTAAACCAGGACAAGACCCCATTCTTGGAGACCATCTCGATGGCTTTCACAACAAAGTCACTGCAATTGCTGTAGCTAACCCGTCCGCTGAAAAAGGTGGCGATAAACTAACAACAAGAGCTGCAGGCTTTGGCGTAACTAGAATCAACAAGAACACCCGTGACATAACTTTTACGTGCTGGCCTCGAAATATTGATGTCACAGATAAAAATGCCAAGCCTTATCCCGGCTGGCCTTTCACATTTAATCAACTCGACAATTATGGACGTAAAGCAATTTCCTATTTACCTAATCTTAAAATTAATAAAGCCAACCAAGTCGTCCAAGTTATTGCTGAAAAAACTGGCGAGGTTATCTATACAATCAGAATTAAGGGAAATCAGTTCAGGCCAAAAGTTTTTGAAGCTGGAGAGTATACAATAAAAGTAGGAGAGAAAGGTAATCAGAAATCTCTTAACGGACTAAAGTCTAGCAATGAGAAAAAAACACTAACCGTTACATTGTAGCTGTCGATTCACTCTTGAAATTCGAACGCTAAAAAACTCAAGTTAATGGATTTTATTTTATAAACCTACAAACGTATTGACAAATTTCACTTTCCACAACGATTCCAAACCCCGAAGATGCAGGAACATCAAAATGATCCCCCTCACTATATTCTTCGGTCTTTTCTGATCCATCTATTTCAACTTTACAATTACCGGATATGATCTCCATCCTCTCTGCTAGATCTGTATCAAAATGATATTCTCCAGGATAAATGAGACCGATGGTGATCTTATCACCCTCTTGAGTTGTTAAGGAATGAGAAGTTACCTTCCCATCAAAATAAATATTTGCCAAAGCCTCAGCATTTACATTCTCAAAAACCATAGAATTTAATAATTGTTCGAGAGAGATTCGCACAAACTTGCCGTATTATGCAAGTCATTTGGATTTAATATTAAACCAACTAAAACTTTAATCTTTGCAATGCCTGCCTAGCACCTTGATGCCCCTGAGCAGCCGCTTTACGATACCATTTAAGAGCCTCATCGACATTCTTTTCAACTCCCTGCCCCCTTGCGCACATCACTCCTAAATTATACTGAGCGAGTTTATTTCCTTGTTCAGCCGATAATCTCCACCACTTAACTGCGGTAACTGTATTTTTAAGGACACCTATACCTGTTGCATACCTAATACCTAAATGAGCCTGGGCAACCTTATGACCTTGGAGAGATGCTTTTTGCCACCAATAGACTGCCTGACCTTCACTTTTATTTAAACCTAATCCTTTAGCATAAAGAAAAGCGAGCTGCGTCTGGGATTCTTTATCACCTTTATCTGCACCTTTCCTAAACCATTTTGCGGCTTCTTTATAACTTTGAGCAACACCATCTCCCCTGAAGTAAGCGTTAGCAAGACCCACCTGAGCATTAGCATTACCATTAGCTGCCGCAATTTTGAATAATTTGACAGCTTTGACAGGATCCCTTTCCACTCCATCTCCATACATATATTTCATACCCTTTTGATATTGAGCATTAAAATCAACACCGACGGACTCCTCCCCTCTTACATCAATGCAAAACACTAGCAAAAAAAGGTATCGGGAAAAAGTAAAAAGGTAACGCATGATCCTGTAAATTAATTAACTGAAAAATCTTTACGGATTAATATAGTAAATATTTATTAAAGCGTCGTGCAACCTCAATAATAAAATTCAAAAATTTGAATAATTTACTAATTTTAAAGAATTTTATTCTTTAATTTGGAAGCATTATGATCGTTTTTAATCTCAAAAACATTCGATTATACGGGATATAGCCAAATCTAAATTATGAAAAAAATAAAATTAGCACTTCCTCTAATTACCTTTCTTTTAGCCGCATGCAATGGCCCAGACAACACACAAAAGTTAATCCAACTAGAAGAAAGAATTAAGAAACTAGAAAACATTAACACAAGCGTTATCAAAATCGAAACCATCCAACAAACGATCCCTCTTCTCGAAGCTCTTCCGATCACTTTTTCTCGAATTGAGAATCTAGAAAAAGAATTATCCGACTTAAAAAAATCAATCCCTAATAAAAAAGATCAATGATACGTAGAGAAGCACTAACTGGGTTAGCATTAGGAGTCAGCACATCTCCTTTAAATGCTCATTTCAAATTAAATAACAAACCTAAGGAACTTCAAAGCGACGTTATCATTATCGGAGGAGGTTTAGGTGGATGCGCAAGTGCATTAAGCGCTCTCGACTCTGGTCTAAATGTAATATTAACCGAGGAAACTGATTGGCTAGGGGGACAATTAACCTCACAAGGCGTCCCTCCCGATGAGCATAAATGGATAGAGAATTTTGGATGCACTAAATCCTACAGAAAACTACGCCATTCAGTAAGAGAATTTTATCGTAAAAACTACCCATTAACAAACAAGGCAAAAAACAACATTTTACTTAATCCTGGAAACGGGTCTGTCTCTAGACTCTGCGCTGAACCTAAAGCCTATTTGAAATGCATCGAAAACTTATTCCTTAAATATCTAGCAAACAAACAACTAACTATTTTAAAAAACAATATTCCAAAATCTGCAGAATTATTAAAAGATGAAATCAGATGCATCAGTGTAGAAAACCAGGTAACTGGTAACATAACTCTTCTTAGAGGTGATTTCTTTGTAGACTCAACCGAGCTTGGCGACCTTCTAACAATAACTAATTGCGAGCATGTAATTGGTACAGAGGGCAAAAACGAGACCCATGAATTACATATGCCTGAAAGGCGATCCACTAAAAATCAGCAAGCTTTTACAATGTGCTTTGCATTAGAGCACATGAATGGTGAAAATCACACGATAGACAAACCTAACAATTACGAATTTTGGAAAAGTTTTATACCAAAACTAACGCCACCCTGGCCAGGCCCACTCCTTGATTTTTCGTATACCCACCCATCGACAGGCTTGAAGAAGCTTCTAGGATTTAATCCATCAGGGCAGCACAAATCTGGCATAATAAACCTTTGGAAATATCGTCGCATAACGGCAAAAGAAAATTTCACGAATGATAGTAATTTGCGCGATGTCAGTTTGATTAATTGGCCTCAAAATGACTACCTATTGGGCAATCTAACGGGCGTTGACTTAAAAGAGAGAAGATCTCATATAAAGAAATCAAAAGAATTAAATTTATCACTATTGTATTGGTTACAAACCGAAGCTCCTAATGACAACGGAGGAACCGGTTGGCCAGGACTAAAAATAAAGAAAGATATTTTTGATACTAAAGATGGAATGGCAAGATACCCTTATGTCCGAGAGTCTCTAAGAATAAAAGCTCTTACTACAATCCTAGAACAGGACTGCGGCATTGAAAATAGAGCTCAATTACTTAATTTGGACCCCTCCAAAGTTAAAGCCAAGAGGTACCATGATTCGGTTGGAATTGGACACTATCAAATCGATTTACATCCAACAACTGAGGGCAACAATTACATAGATTTTCCAGCCTTACCTTTTGAGCTTCCTCTTGGTTCTTTAATTCCCATCAGAATCAATAATTTAATTGCTGGATCAAAAAACATTGGCAGCACACATATTACAAATGGCTGCTATAGACTACATCCTGTTGAGTGGAATATAGGTGAAGTTGCTGGAAATTTGGCGGCCGCCTGCATTTCTCAAAAATGTTATCCCCGAGAAATTAGAAACAGCATTAACAAACTCAAAGATTTTCAAAAAAAATTAATGAAAAAGGGAATAGAAATTAGATGGCCTGAGGAATTATTTAACAGTTAACTCTTAAACTTTTTTATCATTTAATAGACTCTGGTTTAAATATCTCAACGTTAACTCTGCTCGCTGTACAAACATGAGCCAATTCGCCAACCTTGAATTCAAATCCATTCCATTGAAAAGGGGCGATCGGCCAATCGTTTTCATTAATCTCAGAAAAAATATACGGTTGATGATGAACTCTACATGACAGTAATTCTTTTCCTAATTTTCTCGAAGCAAACAGCAAGTATCTTTCGAGTAGGAAAAAATCTAAAGTTCCTCTCACTGCCTCTTGCCCTATATTAGTACAGCTATAGTTGAAGCTAATATCTTCAGCTCCACAAAACCTTCTCCTCAGATTATAAGATATCTCTCCATCGCTATTTTTTTTTGCTTTCATTTTGGCCCAAAAATACGGTAGCGAAAAAGCCATTCTTCCTATTTTATAAGCTAACCATCTATTAGTATCCAAAGAGTAAAACCACACTCCCGGATTCCCATCCTCATCGTGCACATATGTACGAACATTACATTCAAGAAAATTTGATACATATGGAATACTTGGAAACCAACTTGGCCGTATTTTTCGCATAAAAAATGGCACTAATCCCAGATACGCCTTACCTCCAAAAGTATCAACATAAAGACCTGAAGGTAATGTTTTTTGCAAATCCTGTGCATCAACCTCCCAATGAACAAACAAAAGATCATCCCAAGTCTGACTCATCACAGGAGAACTGGCTTTAGGCCTCTTTCTCATACTTTCCCGCTGATCTAGTGAAGGGGTAATCATTAATATTCTATTTAAACGTACAAATATATATAATTTGTAAAAAAAAATAAAAAACATTAGTCATAAGACCAAATTTAATTATCATTTAACCAAGATGCCAACCGTAGTTTTAGTTCTCATTTTCATTTTTGTCGCAGTCATAGTTGGAATA
>CABXDI010000042.1 GCA_902510815.1 uncultured Verrucomicrobiota bacterium
CATTAATGCATCTTTATCGATAACTGGTCCATATTCGTGCATTAACATCGATACTTCATGCATAGCCATCCATATTGCCCATTAATGCTTCTTTATCGATAATTGATACCTTTTCATCTACTATAGTTCCCCCTTAATTTATTATTCTTAGCTTGAGTCAGGCTCTCCTATGTTCATTTTATAACTCATGCTATTTTCTCTATCGCCCATCAAATATCTTATTATTGTCATTTATTTAGCTAATTTTTGTTCTGCAGAAGTTAACCAATTACCACCTATAAAGCTTCCGACAGATGTTCAGAGAAGTGAATACAGTCTAGAGTCTGCTTTTTTTAAGAAATCTCTACTCGTTCAGAATATCCTTATCGCTACTTCTGATAAGGTTTCAGACTTAGCTATTAATGAGTCAGCTTACCTTTTTAACCAAATGATGATGGATATTAATCCAAATGTGGCTGAAAGGATTAGATCCAGAAAGGTTCTGTGCATTTTAGTTGGTAAAGATGAACTCACTTCTCAAATACCCCAATTTGTCACCGACAAAACCGGTGAAGACCTAGACTTCTATAATTGGCGTCAGCGAGGATTTCTCCGTTATATCAACAGTCGTCCTGTTGTCCTTTTTGCAGAAGAAGATGTGCTTGAATTCAAAGGTGGTATGCAAAACGAAAGCATTTTAATTCATGAATTTGGTCACGTGATACAAGGCGCTGGTTTTAATAAAGATCAACAAGAAGAACTTAATGCAGCATTTGCAAAATCCAGAGCCAGAAATATTTGGAATGATGGAAAGGCGGCTCAAAGGTTTCGTAGAGTACAATCCACTGAACCATCCAGCTTATTGCAAGCTCTCAAGAAATCTTTTCCTGATCAGAGCGAAGCTTTACTCACTAAGTGTCTTGATGCTGGAGATATTTTAGTTAACGGAAAGAAAACCAATTCTAAGGTTAATGTCACATCCAAAGATGACATACTCATTGTATTTGGAGGCCCTAAAAAATGCTATGCTTCCAGAAATCATGCTGAGTACTGGGCAGAAGGGGTTCAGTGCTGGTATGATACAAACCGTACTATGGACCATGATCATAATCATATTCATACAAGATCTGGTTTGATTGGATACGATCCAGGCCTTGCTAAACTCTGTGAAAAAGTTCTTGGTAACAATTCATGGCGTTTTATCTCACCAAGGAAACGGTCCGGTAAAGAGCATCTTAAAGAATTCGATATAACAAATTTACCAGCAGTCGTAGATTTACCACATATTAAAGAAGCAGCTCTAGATTATTACGATAAATACTGGTCCAGCTTCTGGGAAAGGCTCCAGAAAAAGCATTTTCCTAATTAATTATGAATCATTGAGTTGTAGCCTAAGATCAAAACTTATAACTCTTAATCCTATTACTCTAATCTCTTCTTGAATTCTGGCTTCGATAGATTCAATGAAGGTAACTTTTTGAGTGTTATTCGATATCGATTCAGTGCGGTCAACTATATGATTGATACTCGATTCAATAATATCCTTAGCTAAGTTTGTTATTTCCTCAGAGTCTAATCCTGATAAACGCTCAGCAGCATTAACCATCACACCTGAGTCCGTCGATATTCCAACAGTACATTTCACTGGAGGTTTAATCGTACTCCCATTACTCATTTTATGCTTAGCATTAATCTCCAGACGAATAGGAGTTAGATCCAAAAACTCATAAGCTTGGAGGACAGGCCAAATAAATGTAGCACCACCGTGCATACACTTTGAAGATCTTCCTTTTCCAGTTTTACCATAAATGACAAGGATTTTATCTGCAGGACATTTCTTATATCTCGAAAAGAAGAAAATAGTCATTCCGAGCATGATTACTACCATACTGACAACCAAGATTAGCATCATTTGATTCCCAGGATTGTCTCCAGACCGACTATATTGAGCTAAAAGTAGATGAAATGTTTCCATAGATTTGTACTAAAAATTCGGAGGTTATTAAATTTTTTATTAAATAAGCTCAATTTTAAGTAAGCCTTCTTGATCGCTCTTATTTAACCCTGAAATAATTTCACCACTATCAAGTGACAAAATTACACGAGCATTAGAAATTGGCCTTCCGCTCATGTCCCAAATATTGAGAGAAGAGCCAATATAGTGAGTCTTGGTGCAACCCTTAGTTTTAGCGCTCCCTAAAGTCTTAAGAATTCTTTCCTTTCGTTGCTTAGAATCCCAAATCATTGCCGGCTTTTTATCTAATTTAGATTTAGCAATAGCTGTCGTCTGACCTGTTTCATCCGCAATGTCCTGTATGTTCACATTAATTAGCCCCAAACCAACCTTATTAAACTCTAATTCAATACCCTGAGAAATTTTTTCTATTAATTGAGCTCTATTTGAAATTAAGGATTCTAGGCTCATATCAGCAATAACAACTCGCATCTGCCCAAAAATAATGTCTTTTGCAAGGTCTGTTATTTGTGTGAGTTGAAGGCCAAGCAAACGTTCCGCTGCATTTGACATAATACTTGGATCAGTTGAAATGCCGACTGTAAATGTACACGGGACAGTGACGCGATTTTCTTCTCTGTCTAAAGCTCCCTCAAGAAAAATATCAATCGGAATCGGAGTTAGGTCCAAATACTCAAAGCCTTGGATGACAGGCCAAACGAATGTAGCACCTCCATGCATACATTTTGAAGATTGACCGCCAGATGTTTGACCATAGACAACAAGAATTCTATCAGAGGGACACTTTTGATATCTAGAAAAGAAAAAATAGAGACAGAACCCAATTGCGAAAATAAATAAAATAAGAACAAATGTTAACATTTCGTTTTACGCTAATTTAACAATTCCCTCATCATCGGTCGTTCCTAAGAGTTTGCTTCCGTAGAGAACTTTAAGCTCAACGCTCGCCCTCCTAATTGGCTCATCCTTCATATCCCATACTTGTATTTCAGAACCCTCAACGTGCCATTGTTCACATGGAGACAAAGGAATAGGATTAGTGTCCATTTTCTCGAGTTCAATAGGAATAGATAGATCTTCTGTAACTTCTGGTTTTCCAGCTGATATCCATTTTCCAAGAGCTGTTAGATATCCAGAATTATCCGTGATGTCCTTAATGTTCACATTAATTAGCCTCAAACCAACTTTGCTGAGCTCATTTTGAACATAATCAGAAATTTTATTAATTAATAAATCTCTATCATAATTAATGGTCTCTATATCCAACGATGCTATAACCAAACGCATCTGCCCAAAAATAATGTCTCTTGCAAGATCTCTTACTTGTGTGAGTTGAAGACCAAGCAAACGTTCCGCTGCATTTGACATAATACTTGGATCAGTGGAAATGCCGACTGTAAATGTTGAGGGCGCATTGACGCGATTTCCTTCTCTGTCTATGGCGCCCTCAAGAGGAATATCAATTGGGATCGGAGTTAGATCCAAATACTCAAACGCTTGAATGAAAGGCCAAATAAATGCTGAGCCACCGTGCATACACCTTGAAGATCTTCCTTTTGCAGTTTTACCATAGATTACAAGAATTCTATCAGACGGACACTTTTGGTATCGAGAAAAGAAAAAAATAATTGATCCAAGTCCGATTACCGCCAGACAAATGGCCAAAATTAACATCATCGGAGAACCGCTAGATTGTGCTAGTAATCCTAAATACATCATAGTATTTCATACTAACATTATTTTAAAACATTGAGCTATTATAAAATATTAGTTATTTTATAACAGTATTAAGGAAAATCATCATTATCCTTGAAAACCTCAACTTCTAGGAATTTCTTAAGCTCCTGGAGCTTCTTTTTCTCAGTATCAGCAACATCGTTTTTCTCGTTTGGGTCCTTACTCAAATTAAATAGCTGCTCTGTGCCTTTACCCACGATCAGCTTCCATGGCCATTTATGGAGTGTAGAATTTGTTCCATTTACTCCTTTGCAATAAAGTAATCTTTCTTTTGAGCCATCGTTTTTTCCTTTCAAGATGGGCCACAGATCTATGCCGTCCCATTTCAGATTCTTATTTGGTTTATATCCTGCAAGTCCACATATAGTAGGCATCAAATCAGTGACGTGAGTAAATGTATTGATCTTTCGGGGTTCTAATTCTCCAGGCCAATAGGCCAGTGCAGGCACCCTAATGCCACCTTCATAAACTTCTCCTTTCCAACCTCGCAAAGGTTCATTGAGCCCTTTAATTTTTCCCTTTGTCTTCGTATTTGGGTACCGAGAACTGTCATCTCCATTAGTTCCACCATTATCAGAAAAAAACAAGATAAGCGTATTTTCAGCGTGCCCCTCCTCCTTGATCGCATCAACAATTTGCCCAATGCTATTATCCATATGCTCTAGGCATGCCACATATTGTCGGCGTTCCGGCTCAGAGTTTTTTACCCTATCTAACCACTTAGCTGGTTCATCGAATGGTGTATGAACTGCTGTATAGGCTACATACAATAAATAGGGCTTGTCTTTTTTCTCTTTAATGAAGCGAATTGCATCGTTTGTTAAGAGGTCTGTAACGTGCCCCGTTTCTTCGATCAGCTGATCATTTCTGTGCCAAGTTTTACTATATGGCCCATGCTTATATAAGTGGTTCCAAGGGTTAATGCCACCAGCCAAAGATCCATAAGACTGATCAAAACCAAACTTTCTAGGACCCCATTCCGGCTTCGATCCAAGGTGCCATTTACCAGAAATTGAAGTCCTATAACCTTCTTCTTTAACTGCTCTTGCTAATGTTACCGTATTCCAGGGTAAGACCCTTTCATTACTTGGTTTAGTGTTGCCAAAACGAGACCAGTATCTTCCTGTTAATAACGCAGCGCGTGTAGGCGTACACATCGGTGCAACATAAAATCTATCTAGCTCAACGCCTCTTTGCTGAAGCCTGTCAATATTTGGTGTTCTAATTTTAGATCCATGATAGCCCACATCGGCCCATCCCATGTCATCAGCCACTAAGATCACGATGTTAGGTTTAGCGAAAACTTGGCTAGCAAAATAAATACACAGAGCACATACGATAAATTGTAGGATGCCTGATTTGTTCACGATGAGAACTATATTCTATTTTTTAGAATCTGAGATGCAGTAAACCGCGCTTTCTGTACGGATCAAAAGTTGGCCTCCGACGATTGCCGGACAGGTCATGCAAAGTTCATCTAGGTCGTTAACATGCAAAATTTCAAATTCCTTTCCGGCCTTTAAAACGTAGGTCTTTCCATTCTCAGCGAGACAAAATAGCTTGTCTTTATAGCCCCAAGGAGAAGATGTAAATGAGGCCCCACGAGGAAAACGAATACGATCGTAAAACTGTTTTCCTGTCTTAGAATCATAAGTTGATATCATTCCCTGATCGAGAAGAAGGTAATAAATGCCATTATATACCACGGGCGTTGTATTATATGGACCTGCTTTTGGTTGATACCACTTTATAAAATTATTAGATTTTTCATCTTCTTTGAGAGAGATGTCACCTTTGGCTCCTGGCTTAATTACATAAACAGGACGGTGTGGATCCGCAAAATAGCCTGATGTTACGTACAAAAGATCATCAACAACAAAGGGGGAGGGGATTACCAAATTTGACATTCTTCCTGAAAGTTCCCAAAGCATTTTTCCATCTAAGTCATAAGATAAAATCTTTTTTCTTCCTGGAACAACGATCTCAGTCCTATCCTTAGTTTTCCAAATGTATGGAGTTGCCCATGTACTTCTACCGTCTCTGAGGACTCGCCATTTTTCCGTCCCTTTCTCGACATCTAATGCGGCTATATAAGACTGCTCATTGTTATCATATACATATATGACTTGATCCTCGTGAATTACTGGAGACGCAGCTGCTCCGTAATCAAACATAGTCTTTTTGGGCTCGATTTTATGCTTCCATATTTCTTTCCCATTGAGGTCATAGCACCACATCCCCACATCCCCAAAAAGAACATATAACCTTTTGCCGTCTGTGACTGGGGTCTCCGCAGCATAGGTACTCTTTGGATGCCGGCCAACTGGAGGCTCACCTGTATGAGCTTCATTTTTCCATAAAAGTTTACCAGTCTCAAGGTCCATGCAATATACCATCCAGTGATGTAGCCCAGAAGGAATACCTCTCCGGCCTCTACCAAGATATAAACCGGCCTTAGGTTTTTCATTTTCTTCTGCCTTATCATTAATGACACTCGTCACAAAAACTTTATCTCCCCAGACAATAGGAGAAGACCATCCGCTACCTGGTACATTAGTTTTCCATTTAACGTTTTCTGTCTTTGACCATTTAACGGGTAAGCTCTGATTGCTGATGTCTGCTGGTAGCCCATTCGCCTGTGAACCTCTTAGTCTTGGCCAATTTTCTGTATTTTCTGCAAATAACGGGGTTAATATAAAAACTAAATTAATAATGAAAAATGTAATTATCCGGTTCATCATAAGATAAAATAAAGCGCATTGAATCAATGATGCGAATCTAAAAATCACAACTTTTAGTCAATTAATCAGGACCTCTTTTAATTAACTCATTACGCATCTAATATATTAAAAATGGGGAAATCCGTCTCAGCTCACAAAGCTTTAGTAAAGGCACCAGGCTGGCCTTCTGCTGCTGCTATAGTCATTGGCAATATGGTAGGCATCGGGGTTTTTACTAGCCTTGGTTATCAACTCTTGGGTGTCTCTAGTAATTTCTCTATTCTTCTGCTTTGGGTGATAGGTGGATTTTATGCCATTTGTGGAGCTTTGTGTTATGGTGAGTTAGTCGCCTGCAAGCCTCGATGTGGAGGTGAATACCATTTACTGTCGTCAGTTTATCACCCTTGTTTAGGATTCTTGGCTGGATGGATTTCAGTAACCGTAGGCTTTGCTGCACCTGTCGCTGCTGCTTGTGGCATCTTTGGTGAGTACTTTGTTCAGTCCATGGGCCTTGAAAAAATGAACGGAAAAGTTCCCGCAGTTATCATGCTTTTATCAGTTACGACTGTTCATTTAATGAAACTTAAGGTTGGCGGATTATTTCAGATCATAATGTCTATATTGAAATTTGGACTCATTTTGTTGCTAGCAATTTCTGGTATCATGCTCGGCACTGAGGGTTCTTGGGATTTTTCACCTAGTGAAGGTGAATGGAGTGTGATTTTGAGTCCCGGTTTTGCAGTCGCTTTGTTTTATGTCAATTACGCTTACGCGGGATGGAATGCAGCGTCTTACGTAGCGGGTGAAATTAGGAATCCTGCTAAAAATATTCCTAAAGCACTTTTGCTTGGGACAATCTCAGTGCTTTTACTTTATCTGCTCATCAATATATCATTTATCGTTAGTGCACCCAAAAGTGAAATGGTTGGTCAGGAAGAGGTTGGCCTCATTGCAGCAAGATATATTTTTGGCCAGTCTGGGGGAAACCTAATCGGTGGACTCGTGGCATTTGGATTGATTTCAGCGGTAAGCGCCATGACTTGGGCTGGTCCGAGGGTCACTCAAATGATTGGCCAAGATTATAAAAAGTTAAGCTTCTTCGCCAAAACAAATAAGAGCAAGATTCCTGTAAATTCAGTGATTTTTCAGTCCTTAATCGCATTGGTTATGCTGTTGCTTGTAGACCCGGATAGAATCATTATTTACTTAGAATTTGTCTTAAACCTTTCACTCTCTGCGGCCGTAGCTGGTGTAATTTGGTTAAGAATAAAAGAACCAAATTTATCTCGGCCTTATCGTTGCTTTGGCTACCCTTTGACCCCTATTCTTTTCCTGTGCATGGCAATTTATGTAGAGTTTAGATTGATACAAACCCGTCCCGTCGAGTCTTTGTGGGGTTTAGGAACTGTTTGTCTTGGCCTTCTATTTTATTTTTATATCAGGGAATCTGATGACCTTAAAAAAGATTTAAATCAATAAAACTTTTTCAATATTTATTATGTCCATTTCCTTAAAATTATTTTTTATCTTATCTTTGATTTTCTCAAATAATTTAGTAGCTCAAGAAAAAAACAATATTCCCAAGTTAGCTAGAGCTGTTATCATTGCTGAGCAACTCGCGGGTAAACTTGTCATTCAGAATGAAAGTTCTATTAGTCCTTATAAGTTGAATCCTGAAAAAGCCATTGATCATTTCCTTTTTTATTATTCAGCTAAATGGAGTCCCGGTTGTCAAAAATTTACTACTCAACTAAAAAAGTTTTATGTGAAAGCTAAAACGGAAAGTAAAAACTTTGAAATTATTTTTGTAAGCCGTGATGATTCAGAAAAAGAAATGTCTGAGTATATGATAAATGAGAAGATGCCTTGGCCGGCCATACGTTTTGATCAACTTAATAAGCTAGGCTTCGTTAATGATGCTGGCGGAAGGGGGGTCCCTTGTATTTCAGTACTCGATAGTCGTGGCCTTATACTTGCTCATAGTTACCATAATAAAAGCAATTACATCGGTACAAAGGAACCTTTAGAGGAATTCGCTAAACTGATAGATTTTAAATGGTCTGATACTGATGATAACTCACAGGAGGCAATTAAGGAGTGAGTTCAAATACATCTAGGTCTTCTCCTATTAAGGAATGGATAATCAATAAATCTAATGCCAAACCCTTAGAAAATACCGATTATCCAAGGTTAATTGAATCAATTCTTAGCGTAAGAGATATTCATAGTGATGAGGAAAGAGCCTCTTATTTAAGCCCACAGCTGAAGTCACTTAGCGACCCATTTTTAATTCCACAAATGGACGTCGCTGTGGAACGAATTCTTAAAGCCATTGATCTCGGGGAGAAGATTGTCATTTATGGAGACTACGACGTGGATGGCGTAACCTCTTTAACCTTGATGAAAAATGTCCTCACTGCATTCAATAACGATGCTGTTACATTTCTTCCCCACAGAGTTGACGACGGCTACGGTCTTTCCATTAATGCCCTAAGTCGTTGTATTGATAAGCATTCTCCATCTTTAATTATTGCCGTTGATTGTGGAACCACTTCTATTGAAGAAATTAACTGGCTCAATGACTCTGGAGTTGAATCTGTTATTCTTGATCACCATGTGGCTTCTTCTGATGGATTACCCAATTGCATTGCCATTGTAAATCCCAAGGCTACGCGAGCCTCTGGAGGAAATGATTTCGAATACTTCTGTAGTGTTGGAATCGTTTTTAAATTAGCTCACGCATTACTTAAAACACGTCCAGTTGATGATTTCGACCTTCGTGAATACCTTGACATTGTAGCACTAGGCACTGTTGCCGATCTAGTACCCCTCATTAAAGAAAATAGGATCCTAGTAAAAAAGGGATTAGCCGTAATGGCTAATACTAAAAATGTGGGCCTAGCTTCACTTACAGAAATTTCACGTATTAGACCTCCTTACAGTGCAATGGATATAAGCTTCCGATTAGGTCCAAGAATCAATGCCGCTGGAAGATTAGATAGTGCAACGAAAGCACTCGAATTACTATTATGTGAAGACCCCCTAATAGCTAAAAATATTTCCGAAGAATTGGAGCAAAATAACAGACAGAGACAAGAAATCGAAAGCCTAGTCACGCTTGAGGCCATTGAAATGGTCGAAAGTGATAATACTGGAAAATACGATTTTGGGGCGGTTATTGGAAACAAAGGTTGGCACCCTGGTGTCGTCGGTATCGTAGCGTCTAGACTATCAAGAAAAATTTATCGACCAGTTTTCGTTGTTGCCATCGGTGATGATGGAATTGGTAAAGGCAGTGGTAGAAGTATAGATGGTATATCTTTGGTAAAATTTATCAGTGATAATCGTGGAATCCTCGACTCAGGTGGTGGTCATGACATGGCTGCAGGAATAACGATTAAGGAACAAGGCTTGGGCGTTCTTAATGAGAAGCTACAAACTTTTGTTTCGCAGCAGGTTGATACTTCTTTATTGATGCCCAAATTGCATCTGGACACAACTTGTGAACTTAAGGAGCTCAATATTGAATTGCTTGATTATTATCAAAAATTAGAACCCTTTGGTCTGAATAACGCGGAACCTATTCTTCTCGCGAAAGGGTTACATGCTACGGCGGTGCCAAGAATCCTTAAGCATAAACACCTGCGAATGACCCTTAGACAAGATGAGGCCATTTGTGATGCAATTTATTTTAGCGGCGCGGAGATTAATCTTCCGAATCCTCCTTGGGACGTCGCATTTTCTATTCTAAGAAACGATTTTAGGGGTAAGGTAAGCATTCAAATGAACATCAAAGCCATTCGATCCTCGAGTGCCGCTATATGAGTTATGGCTCTAAAACCCTCAACAAAGCTTACGGATATAAAAGGTCTTAATGCTCGATTCTGTAGTTCACTTGAAAAAATCGGTTATTCAAAAGTCGGTGATTTGCTCTCTCATTATCCAAAAAGATATGAAAACAGAACCGCTTTTGATATTTTTCCCAATGAACCAACTGACTCCGCAAGTTGCTATAGAGTCGAAGTTATAAATTGTTCTCGACGCTTTTTTGGTAGGCGGCGTTTCTTTGAAGCAAAGATTATAGAGTGTAGATCTGAAAGATCGGCAGAAATGACTCTCCGGTGGTTTAATATGCCTTTCATTCATAAGATCATTTTAGTTGGTCAGGAACTAATTATCTTTGGGAAAGTTAAAAAAAGTGGATCCCGCTTAGTTATTGATCATCCGGAATTCGAAGTAATTTCGTCTAAAAATGAAGACTCATCTCATATCCATTTAGGTAGAATAACGCCCATTTATCCTTTACCGGGAGGAATAAGTCAACGGCCGCTTCGTTCGGCGATTTATAATATCCTTTCTCTAGTTGAGGAATCTGAATTTAATGAAATTTTACCCGAAGGTTCGACAAATATTATTTCTAGATCAGAAGCTATAAACCAGATTCATTTTCCAGAATCCGAACAAATTTTAAAGGCTGCTAGACATTCTCTAGCCCTTGAAGAATTTTTTATTTTACAACTCAATGTGGCATATAGAAAATCTCGTCATAAGAACCTCGAGGGGTGTATTCATGCAGGTTCAGGTAAGTTGATTAGTCCTTTTTTAGCTTCTTTACCTTTTTCGTTAACAGATGCCCAATCTCGCTGTGTTAATGAGATTCATCAGGACATGAAAGACCCAAAACCAATGAACCGTATTTTACAAGGTGATGTTGGATCAGGAAAAACGCTAGTGGCTGTATGTGCTATTCTTCAAGCAATCGAATCTGAATCTACTGCTGTCTTGATGGCTCCTACCCAAATACTAGCTGAACAGCATTATTCCGTCCTTTCTCGCTGGCTTTCACCTCTCGGTATAGACATTACCTTATTCACTTCGAAAAAGAAAATTTCTGCTGAATCAAGATTATTTGATAAGTTAAGTGCTCGTGTCATCGTTGGAACACACGCATTACTCTATCAATCTTCCGAGATTAAGGACCTTGGGCTTGTTGTTATAGATGAACAACACAAATTTGGAGTTAGCCAACGCCAAAAACTTATCAACCGAGGGTCTGCCCCTGATGTTTTAGTTATGACAGCAACACCTATACCACGAACGCTCACGTTGACTGTTTATGGTGATTTAGATGTCTCTGTCATAGATGAGTTGCCGGGTGGCAGGGGTAAAATAAAAACCTACTTAAGAGATGCCAAAAAGCATCTTGATGAAGCCATTAATTTCTTAAAATCTCAAATTGAGGATGGGCGGCAAGCCTATATTGTATACCCTTTGATTGAAGATTCCGACAAACTTGATGTTAGTTCCGTGGAAGGAGAATTCGAAAATTGGATTAAATATTTAAAACCTCACAATTGTGAATTAATTCATGGTAAATTAAAAGCCGAGGAAAAAGATCAAATTATGAATCGTTTTAGGAGTGGTGAAATTTCTGCCCTAATTAGTACCACTGTCATTGAAGTTGGTGTTGATGTTCCAAATGCCTCGGTCATGTATATTTTTAATGCGGAGCGCTTTGGACTAGCCCAGCTTCATCAATTGCGAGGACGTATAGGTCGAGGAGAGCATACCAGTTATTGTGTTTTAATGACAAAAAAACCAAGTTCTGATGCTCGTGAAAAACTCAAGGTATTAGAGCAAAGCTCTGATGGTTTTGTTATTGCTGACGCTGATCTCAAAATCCGTGGTCCAGGAGAAATCCTTGGTAAAGCTCAAAGCGGATTAGATGGACTTAAACTTGGAGACCTACTTTCTGATACTGAACTTGTTAGGAAAGCACAGTCTTTGGCGGCAGAATTAATGAATGATGATCCTTTGTTAAAGAATAACAAAAATCAGCATCTTTTGGAATTGATCGATAATTTAGGACAATTCGAAGACTTAATTGCATAGGAAATTTAGTTTGAGGATTCATATATAAACCTGATATTGATAGTCATTATCAGATTGAGTGATCTGTTTTCATCACCAGACGTTAAAAAATTAAGTACCTAAACCTTATTATGATTAAATATACGCTAATCGTTCTTATTTTTGCTGCTTCTTTAGCTTCCTGTTCAAACAAAAAAACCAGCGAACAAAATGATAAAACTGTTCCAGCAGAAGATGCTCTCCCTAATATTGTTCTTAACTATGCAAATATTGTGCATGCTAGCTATTCTGATTCATTGGAGCTTGCTAAAAGCATGATGACCAAAATCCAAAGCTTTTTGGAATCTCCAACTGAAAAGGGTTTTGAAGAAGCAAAAGAGAGTTGGATAAACTCTCGTTTCCCATACCTTCAAACTGAAGTATATAGATTTTATGGTGGGCCGATTGATGATGAAGATGGGCCTGAAGGTTTACTCAATGCTTGGCCCATGGATGAGGCTTATGTTGATTATGTAAAAGAAAGCCCCGAGTCGGGAATCATAAACAATACAAAGGATTATCCTGAAATTACTAAAGATCTTTTAATCTCACTTAATGAAAAAGAAGGTGAGGAAAACATAAGCTGTGGATATCATGCCGTTGAGTTTTTATTATGGGGTCAGGACTTTAATGCGAATGGCCCCGGAAACCGCCCTTTCACCGATTATACAACTGCGGCTAATGCGGATAGGAGAAAAAAATTTCTAATGGTGACTGTTGATCTATTAATCGAAAATTTGGAAAGCCTTGTGAATGATTGGGCGCCTGATCAAAAAAATTATAGAGAATCTTTTGTTAATTCGCAGCCAAAAGACTCTTTTCAAAAAATCTTGGTTGGTATGACTCTTTTGAGCGGGTTCGAATTAGCTGGCGAGAGAATACTCGTAGCTTACGAATCGAAAGCTCAGGAAGATGAGCACTCTTGTTTTAGTGACACCACACATAATGATGCAATCTATGACATTATTGGTATCAAAAATGTTTGGACCGGCAAGTATACCCGTGCCGATGGGTCGGTTATTGATGGTCCTGGTGTAAGAGATTTTGGTTCATCTGTTGATGCGGAATTAACAGAAAAAATTGATACTTCATTGAGTTCCGCACTCAAAAAATCTATGGAAGTGCCTAGACCGTTTGATCAAGCTATCTTGGCCGAAGAAGGCTCGGCAACAAGTAAATCAATAATTTCACTGATAGAAGAATTAGAATCTACAGCTGATAGCTTTGTCGTAATGGCAGAAAAATCAGGTGTTAAAGTTTCTAGAGAACCCGAAGAATAACTCTTTTGAGGCTATTTTTTACATTTTTTTTTCCCTTAACGATATTTTTGCACTCCTCCCTGTTCGCTGAATCGAACACGGATCTTAGTGGTGGTAAGACTACAGTTTTCAATAGCGGTCCTAATGCATTTGGGATGCCATTAGCTAATATTTCAAGAACAAATAGAAGGGCTCACGTAGTTGGAAATTCGTTTTTTAATAAAAATTGGGTCTTTTCACCTAGCTCTACTACGGCGAGAGATGGACTTGGACCATTATTCCATGCCAGATCATGTTCCAGTTGCCACATTAGAGATGGAAGAGGTGCTCCAACTAACGAACAGTCAACTTCGGTAGGTTTGCTTTTCCGTCTGAGCGTTCCTGGAAAACCAACAGGTGACCCAGTTTTGGGTGTTCAATTAGCTATTAATGCTGCGCCTGGAATCGAGCCTGAAGGCGTTGTTCATGTTAGTTACGAAGAACAAGTTATAGGATTAGACAATCTTCAAACTACCTCTTTAAGAAAACCTAAATATGATCTTGTCGTCAATGATCACTATGGAACACCACATCCCAAAATTAAATTTGGGCCTCGTATTGCCCAACAATTAGTCGGATTAGGGTTACTTGAAGCCGTGCCAGAAAAAATCATTTTAGATTTCGCAGATCCTAACGATGAGGATGAAAATGGAATATCGGGCAAAGCAAATTACATAATAAACCCAGAAACAAAAAGACGCGAATTAGGTCGGTTTGGTTGGAAAGCTAATCAAGTGAACCTTAGAACGCAAACAGCTTCGGCATTCTTAAGAGATATGGGGATTACATCTCCTATTCACCCGGTAGAAGATTTTACAATCCCACAAAAAGCAAAAATAAAAATCAATTCTACTAATGATCAGCCTGACATTGATCAATCTAAGTTTCAGCGTGTGGTTACTTATTTAAGAACACTGGCTCCTCCTGCTCAGCGAAATACTGATGATCCATCCGTTAAAAGGGGTGATTTACTTTTTAATAAAATAGGCTGTGCTAATTGTCACATACCAAATTTAAAAACTGGATCAGTCGCGGCTATTGATGAGCTTAAAAATCAAAACATAAGGCCATACACTGACCTTTTATTACACGATATGGGCAAACATTTGGCTGATGGAATAAGTGACTCTATGGCGTCTGGATCTGAATGGCGAACCCCTCCGCTTTGGGGTATTGGTTTAACCAAAACCGTCAATGGTAACTCTTTTTTTCTACATGACGGTAGAGCTAGAAGTATAGAAGAAGCGATCTTATGGCATGGAGGCGAAGGCTCTGCATCTAGAAAAGAATATACTTCTCTGAGCACCAAAGAAAGACAAGATGTATTGAATTTTATTAATTCTCTATGACTTTAAATGAGCATACTGGCAGGATTTTCTATCCTCTTTTTAAGCTCGGAAAGGTATTGCGCTCCAACTGCGCCATCAATGACTCTGTGATCACAGCTCATGCCCACTTTCATTATAAGTCCAGGAACAATATTTCCTTCGTCACTAACTACTGGTGTATTTTTTATACTTCCTATAGATAGAATTGCCGCTTGGGGCGGGTTAATAATTGCATCAAAATTATCCACCCCATAAGCACCAAGATTGGAAACTGTTATCGTGCCTCCAGAAAATTCATCTGGTGAAAGCTTTTTCGCTCTTGCCCTTTGTGCCAAATCCTTAACCGCTAAACTTATTTCGAGCAGGCTCCTTTGATTGGCTTTAGCGATGACTGGAGTAACAAGACCATCATCAACTGCTATAGCCACTGACAAATTTACAGATCCAAATTGAATGATCGAATCCCCAGAAAATGTAGAATTAACCTCTGGAACAGATGCTGCAGCATTTGCAACCGCCTTGAGAATAAAATCGTTTACAGTAAATTTGTTGCCTTCTTCTCCTGCCGCAGAATTGGCTTGTTTGCGTAGATCCATTAATGGTTGCGCATTAATTTCTATATTGAGGTAAAAGTGTGGTATCTGCGTCTTCGACTCGAGCAACCGTTGTGCTATGATGGCTCGCATTCCACTAAGTGGAATTTTTTTGTCTTCTTCACTGAGAGAATGTTTTGTTTGGGTTGTAGTAGTTAAAGAACTTGGCTTTGATGTTTCTGAGCTAAAATTCTCTAGATCTTTTTTAACAATTCTACCGCCTGGTCCAGAACCAGAAATCATACCCAAATCAATACCTTTGGATTTAGCAATTTTTTTTGCTAAAGGAGACGCCTTAATCCTTTCATTAGAATTTAAGTTAGAAAGAGCAGTTTCATTTTGATTACTGCTTTCAGTAATCGTTGTTTCATTGTCCTTTGAGTCATCCGAACCGCTCTCGGGGGATATGGAGGCTCCAGCAGAAGGTTTTTCGGGAACTTCCTCTCCCTCCTGGATGATAACAGCTAAAGTTTCGCCTACTGGTGACTTGGAACCCTCTTCTGCATAGATTGCACCTATTTGACCTTCATCAAAGGCCACCATTTCCATAGTTGCCTTATCTGTTTCAACTTCAGCTAGTGGATCGCCAACATCAACGGTATCACCAACTTTAACGAGCCAACGTATGAGGGTTCCCTCAGTCATTGTGTCGCTGAGTTGGGGCATTTGTACAAAATCTGGCATTTCTTGTAATCCTTAATTAGTGATTTCTAAAAACATTTAACCGAGACTTTGTACCATATCAACTACTCGACTCACATTTGGTATCTGTTCTTTCTCGACTGGCGGGCTATAAATAGCTGGAGCATCAATAGAAGTAACACGTTTTATTGGAGCATCTAGGTCATCAAACGCCTTCTCTTGAATCATTGTGGCAATCTGTGAACTAATTCCGCAGAAAGGTTTGCTTTCATCCACCAAAACAGCTCGGTTCGTTTTTGCTACCGATTTTAATATTGTTTCTTCATCTAATGGTCTTATCGAACGAAGGTCTACAACTTCGGCTTTAATGCCATGCTTATCTTCCAATTCTTTGGCAGCTTCAAGAGCAACTATAACGCATCTTCCATGAGCGATAAGGCTAACATCACTTCCTTCTCTTTTAACTTCTGCCGTTCCTATGGGTACTGTAATCTCATTATCAGGTAAATCTGAAGCTGCTAGGGGATCACCATAAAGTAGAGTATTCTCCATCACATAAACTGGATCATTGTCCCTGATTGCTGACTTCATAAGCCCATATGCATCTAGTGCTGTTGAGGGTGCCACAACTTTAAGTCCAGGAACATTAGCAAAAATATTTTCCGTAGTATGTGAATGGGTTGCTCCAACATTTGTTCCACCATTGGCTGGTCCTCTTATAACAATCGGACAATTAATTAAACCACCCGACATATAACGAACGCATGCAGCATTATTAATCATCTGATCAAGTGCCACATATGCAAAACTAAAAAACATTAATTCCATTACCGGTCTGACTCCTAGCATTGAAGCCCCTATTCCCATTCCAATAAATCCTGCTTCGGAAATAGGAGTATCAACAACTCGTTTATCTCCCCATTTGTTCCATAAGCCTTCAGTAACCTTGTAAGCTCCATTGTATTCGGCAACCTCTTCACCAATAATAACTACCTTTTCATCATTGGCTAATTCTTCATCCAATGCTCTGTTTAATGCCTGTCTATATAGAGTCAAAGCCATATCTTTTATTTAAATTGTTAGTTATCTAATAGGGGATTTAATTATGGAAAAAATGCTTACCTCTTTTGCCTGATTCGGTTCCTTCATCAACTTCGTAATAAACATCCTCAGTAATATCAGAAATTTCGGGAAATGGGCTTTCCTCTGCAAAAGTAACTGAATCTTTAGCTTCCTTTTTTGCTTCTGTATCCATTTGTTTGTAAGAGTCTTCGTCAATAATCCCCTCTGAAAAAAGACATTTTTTCCAAACACTTATTGGGTCATAGTTTTCTTTGTAGTGATCAATTTCTTCTGGTGAACGATACTTTTTAGAATTTGCGTCTGCAACTGAATGGCCTTGATATCTATACGTATCAAATTCCAAAATTGTTGGTTGGCTCTCGTTGTGAGCTCTATCGATTGCTTCTTTGGTTTTTGCTCTTACTTCATAAATGTCGTTTCCTTTAGCAACGTCCCAAGCTATTCCGTATGCATCAGCTCTTTGAGCCAAACAATTATTGAATGCAGATGATCTTTTTTGGCTGGTTCCCATAGAATAACCATTGTTTTCGATGATATAAATAACGGGCAGTTCAAAAAGTTGAGCCAAATTAAGAGACTCGTGGTATGAGCCTTGGTTAACTGCTCCGTCACCCATGAAGCATAATGCTGCTCCTTTGTCTCCATTGTATTTTAATCCATAAGCCAAACCCAAACCAAGTGGAGTTTGACCAGCCACAATCCCATGACCGCCCCAGTAATTTTTATCCGGAGCAAAGAAATGCATCGAGCCTCCTTTTCCCTTGGAGCATCCTGTTTTCTTACCAAATAGCTCTGCCATGCATTCGTTCATAGTCATTCCAGCGGCTAACGCATGTCCATGATCGCGGTATGCCGTAATGAGGTGATCGTTTTGTCCGCAAAGTGATGCGGTTCCTACTGCTATTGATTCCTGACCAATATAAAGGTGTAAGAATCCCCCCATTTTACCCGCGTTATAGTATTTTAAAGATGCTTCTTCAAAACGCCTAATTCTCACCATTTTCCTTAATAACTCTATCTTATCCTCATTAGATAGATCAGCGTTTGCGCTATGTTCTTTGAATTGATATGAATCTACTTTATCAAGCATCATTTTAGTCAGATGTTAAATTTTTTGGGTTTTCAGTTATTACACCTTACTCT
>CABXDI010000043.1 GCA_902510815.1 uncultured Verrucomicrobiota bacterium
TAATTCGAGCCCATTCCTGCTGATAAAAAAGAAACCAACTCTGACTTCAAAACGCTGCGAGAAGAGGGATCAAAGGAGCCATTCGAAACCAATAAAAGATTCTCATAGTGAAACAACGAATGAGCTAACGCGCCAGCCATGAACATCACCTTGAGGTGGGCAGAGTCGGAACTTAAACCTGGAATGACTTTAGTTAACGAATTAACAAACTTGGCGAGAACTTCAGGAAACTGTTTAATTATAATGCTTGAGATCCTTTCATCGCGAGAGGCAATACATCTGCTAATTAACTTGTAGTACTTGTTATCAGCGCCGGCATCCGCACCACTAAAGTCAAACACAGGATCAATAAAAGCATGTATAATTGCTTCCAGAGAATTAGTAGACGTAGAATTAATTTTACTTAACTGCTCTAACCTCTTCTCATTTACTGGCCCAACAATATCTTCAACTACAGCTAATATAAGCTCTTCCTTTGATCCGAAATGATAATTAACTGCAGCCAAATTTACTTCAGCATAATCTGTGATCATTCTCAAAGAAACAGAATCAAAACCCCTTTCGGCAAAAAGCTCACCTGACACATCTAGCAATCTTTCCTTAGTTGCACTTAAGGAGTTATTGTTCAGCGTTGCGTATTGTGAGGACATAAGAGGGGTAAATTCAATCAAACATACGTTTGAATGACAATCTATTTCCCAATAAATACGAACAAAATCAAATATAGAATCTAAAAAAATATGTTTTAGATTGAAAGCCCTACCAAAATAACTAAGAAATCTAAATGGCAAAAAACTTTTCCTGGGAAACAAGATTCAATGAAACCTTTCAAAAAAGCATTGAAAGGTATCGATCCGGAAAACGATCAATTGATGATTTTTTTGACGAATCTGATCAAAACCTTCTCAAAGATATAGGATACAAAACTAGAGAATTCTTTGATTTTGTCGAGGACTACTGTGACGTTGGAGCACCTAGCCCAGAAAGCGCTTTATTAATTGCATCAGTAAGACGTGATTTCTTTTTAGTCATCCAAAAAGGAGCGCACAGCGAAAATCAAGTAACTCCTCAAGACCTACCAGACAGAGATCAAAAATTAGCAAACATTCCTTGGTTGCCCAGAATAATAACGAAAGCAAAAGCAAAGCTTAGAGGTGAATTACATCCTGATATTATGTATTGCTGCCAGGGTGATATGAATTTTCTAGCAAATCATGATATTCACCCTGCAGACTTTCTACGAGCAGTATGGGCAGCTGAAGATAATAATGACAAGATTGTTGATTATGTTAGCAATTCCTTATGATTCCTGGTCTATTTGATGCCAACGAATGTCTTTCCAAAGCATTGAATCTCCTTCAAAAACAAACTCTCCCTCAAAACAATTTCCTTCCAACATCCCCGGAAGCCAACAGATATCGTCTGCCCACATTTCCTTGTATGGAATTTCATTATTATTACACCAAAAAGGGGTCGCCTCGGTTGTCTCCTCTGGCTCGCCAATAAACTCTAATGTTTTAAATACAGTACAGTGCAAGGCCAACTTGCTTCCATCAATAAACTGAAATTTCAAAGTTCCCATCTTTCTCAGATCTTTGACTTTTAGCTTAACTTCCTCCTCAACTTCTCTTATAGCAGCAGTTTCTGCATTTTCACCATGCTCAATTTTTCCTCCAGGTGCATTGATTTTCCCTGCTCCAAGGCCTGTCTTTTTTCTTATTAAAAGAACTTCAGCATCCCTACAAATAAAAACGAGACTTGAAAGCATACTTGGTTGCCAAGTTTTCCATTCAATCATTTGAGGTTGTATAATTTCATACTCTTTAGACATTAAAAAGTTGTGCTGCTGTCAATTTAAAACACTATCTACAGGTTTATATTATAACAGCCAAAAGAACCTTCAATCAGATAAAGATTTGGCAAATTCTATAGCCTTAATTAAACCCATAGCCTTATTAAGAGTCTCATTGTACTCATATTCTGGATTAGAATCAGCAACAACTCCTGCTCCTGCCTGAACAAAAGTTTTTTCACCTTTCAGAACTGCAGTACGCAATGCAATACATGAATCGTGATTGCCATCAAAACCAAAATATCCAATAGCTCCAGAATAAGCACACCGCTTGCTTTTCTCTAAATCATTGATTATTTGCATTGCTCTCACTTTTGGGGCACCACTAACTGTTCCAGCTGGAAACGTGGCCCTCATAACATCATAAGAGGTTTTATCACCTGACAACTTTCCACGGACATTGGAAACAATATGCATAACATGACTATATTTCTCCACGGTCATAAATTCATCAACTACTACAGTCTCATAATCTGAAACTCTACCCACATCATTCCTCGCAAGATCAACAAGCATTATATGTTCTGCTCTTTCTTTTGGATCTGAGAGCAACTCTTTAGCTAAAGCATTATCTTCAGCAACTGTGGCCCCCCTCCAACGAGTTCCAGCAATAGGGCGAATTTCAATTTTATCATCTATTGCTCGAACATGAACTTCTGGAGAACACCCAACCAGTGAAAAATCACCACCTACCTTCAAGCAAAACATATAAGGGGAAGGGTTCACTGACCTGAGAGCCCTATACAAGTCAATTGGAGACCCTGGGAAATCAACCTCAAACCTCTGTGAAAGAACAATTTGAAATGCATCACCTGAATGAATAAATTCCTTAGCTCTGTTGACCATATCATAATATTCATCCCTAGATGTGTTACTCTTATAGTTAACATTATCAGTTTTTATACCTTTAATTAATGGTCGAAAATCTAAAGACGTATCAAGCCTTTGGATTACTTTACTAATTTCTTTACTAGCATTATCGTAAAGCGTTTTTAAGTCTTCTCCTTGTTCAGTATAAACATTGGAAACTATTAACAATTTCCTTAAACGGTGGTCAAAAATCACAACGTTTTTAGTGATCATAAAAACCATATCAGGTAGACCTAAATCATCATTATCAGGCTCCTTTATTGTTGGCTCAAAATATCTTACTGAATCGTAAGAAAGGTATCCTACAGCTCCACCATAAAAAACAGGCAACCCGGACATCGGCACAGGCAAATAAGAAGACATGAAGATTTCGAGTTCCTTTAAAGGATCGCCAGATTCACTTTGAAATTCATCTACTTCATTACCTTTTGAAATCTTTATACTTTGACCGCGAGCTTCAATAACGGCACGAGGATCACTGCCTATAAATGAAAATCTTCCGGCACGATCAGTACTTTCAGCAGACTCCAATAGAAAGCTAAATTGACCGTCACATATTTTTTGATAAACAGAAATTGGAGTCTCATAGTCAGCCGATAATTCTGCATAAACTGGTATAAGATTACCCTCTGAAGACTTTTCCTCAAAGGAATCAAATGATGGTGTTAGCGGGAGATTCTGCAATTTCCTTCAATTAGATTATATAAGTGAATACTGTCGATTAAGGATTCAGTATATCAACGAACAAATTGGTTATTATTGATAAGCAATACAATTCAGGAAAATAGGGGGAATTCTTCTTGAGCATAACCCTCTAAGTCCTTTTCTTCTCCTTCCTCATCAACTTCTATTTCAATAATAAAAGGCCCACTGATTTCACTTCGACTTGCACAATTGACCTCTACCTCACTAATGCCTCGATTAGATAGTGCCAATATAACTTCAGCTCTCGCTACCTCTGGAGAATTACAATCATTACTCAAATGGCCAAGAATAACACTCTTTAAGAGCCCGCCCTCGGCTATTGATCCAATAAGATCAGCAGTTTGCTTATTTGAAAGGTGCCCATGCCTTGACGCTATTCTTTGCTTGAGAGACCATGGTCTGCGAGTGTCATTCTGAAGAAGAATCTCATCATAATTTGATTCAATAAATAGAGCGTGAACATCTTTAATAGATTCGAGTAAAAGTTGCGTTACATGCCCAACATCACTAATGAAACCAAGCGTTTTCTCATTTTTTTCGAATCTAAACCCCAGAGGGTCAACTGCATCGTGCATTACTGAAAATCCACATACATTAATATCCCCAACCATAAATGATTCGCCACTGCTGAGGATATTCCATGATTTAACAGATCCATTTGTCGAAACCATGGCTTCATGCGTTAAAGAATTACAATAAACAGGCACATTAATGGTTTTTGAAAGAACCTCTAAACCCCGTATATGGTCACTGTGTTCGTGAGTAATTATCACAGCATCTAATTTTTGAGGATCAAGGCCGCCTTCCTTAATTCTCTTTTTCAATTGCATAGCACTTAAACCTGCATCTACAAGAATATAGGAGTTTTCAGAATAGACCACTGCGCTATTTCCTGAACTTCCACTTCCTAGAGACAATAAACTTAGCATTATTAAAAAGCAGTAACAATTGAAGACACCTTTTGGACATTCAAGCAAAGTTCCATAACAAATACAAAATTTTTAGTCATTTGACCATACACTAAAATTAATTGAGCTTTGAGTATGCTAAGAATTATAAGATCAGTTGCAAAGATACTTGCTTTTCTGTGCTTAGCATTCGTGGTTTGGGTTGGGTTTTATGCCTACAATGAGGGTTTTACTAAAAAATGGCGTAGGCTCATCATGCAGGAATTTGACCGCAGAGGGATTGAAGCAGAAATAGGAAAACTAACGATTGACCCGTTAGATGGCCTTGTAGCTAGAAATGTAAAAATTTTTTCCGATCAAAAGAAGACTACTTTAGTAGCATCCATTAATAACATTACTCTCGATCTAGATGTGTTAAAGCTATTGAGAAAAAAACAATTTCTCAATTCAATAGAATTCAGAGACACTGACATTTATTTACCTATTAATCCTGAAGATGATAACAGTAAAAAAATTAGGGTCACTGACCTCAACGCTAGGGTAAGAGTACCAGGAAGCACAATAGAAATTGAAAACGCAGACTGTTTTTTAAATGGGATTAAAATTAATCTAGTAGGTTCATTAACACTTAAGGATAACATTAACTCTTCCATTCTAGAAAATAGCTTCACTGATAAGAATTCAAAAAGCTCAACAGAGCGAAGAGCTCTACTAAGCTCAATTGTTACGGAAGTCGAAAAAATTAGCTTTGATTATAAAGACCCACCTCAAATAAAAATAAAATTTATATCCGATCTTAATGAGGTAGAAAAAACTTCGGCAACAGTCGCACTGCAAGCAAGTAATCTAAGTCGATTTGGTTCAAATTATCAAATAAACTTCCTAGGATTAGAAACAGAATACGAGCGCGGAGATTTTTCTTTAAAAAAGATTAAGGTTAATGACCGATTCGGAGAATTAACAGGAACAGCTCAATGGATTAATCAGAATTCATCATTACCTTTTCAATTAGAATCTTCAATAGATATTGCTGAGTTCGCTAAATCATTTATAGACAACAAAAATCTAAATGACTTACTTTTAATAGATCCTCCTCAAGTTAGCGCATCAGGTGTTATCAAGCTTGGCAATGATCTTAAGAAGACAAATAATTCCATCAAAGTTTTTGGTTCCGTTAAATTTAATCGTCTAATTTTTAGAGATACTTTATTTGAAAGGGGCGTCACGAGTTTTTCATTTAATGACTCTAATTTTTATCTACGCAATCTTTTATTTGAGCATGAAAGCGGAACAATCTCAGGAAATTATCTAAAGAACGAATCAAATAATTTCCAATTCGATAGTGAAATTAAAATGGATCCTAAAGTATTTATTCCTCTCATGAATAAGGCTCCTGATTTTTTAACGAAACTAGATCTCCCAAAAAATCCAGCGGTTGATGTCAAAATTAGAGGCAACGGCAAAATTGGTGATTTAAAGGCACTTCAATCAGAGGGAACTTTTACTGTTGGCTCATGCAAATATAATGGAACTCCAATAACAGCAGCAACGGGTAAAGTTGAGCTTCTTGATGAAACTCTTAAATTTTCTAGTTTCCGAATAGACAGGAAAGAAGGGCATTTAAATGGCGCTGAAGCGATAATTCAGCTCAAAGACGGATTGGTTAAATTGAATCAAGTAAATGGAACAGTGTTCCCAGAAAAAATAGCCAGTTATTTCTCTTCAGATATCGAAAAGACACTAAGTAAATACCCTTTTAAAGATCCACCATACATCTCTTTGAATGGAATAATAGACACTAAGAAAAATCAACAAACGGATCTTAATTTCACATTTATATCTAAAAGCGAAGTAAAAGCGGATATACTAAAAACAAAAGTTACACTCAAAAAACCTCAAGGAACCATTAACATTAATGGAAAAAACCTCAACTTGTCCATTAATGCTGAATTCGCCAACGGGAATATTAAACACATCGGGTCAACTACTCTAGGCAGTCAGTCAAATTATTACAATGGAAGAATTCAGGGCGAAAATATACATTTTGGAAAATTAATAGATACGTTCAAACTGAACAGCAAAACAAATGGAATTATAGGTAGTGACATAGGTTTCAAGATCCCAATCAATAATCCTGAAAAATGGAGTGGCGAAGGAACTATTTCATTAACTCAAGGAAACATCATTTCAATTCCGATCCTTGGACCAATTTCACCCATCATCAGCTCAGTACTTCATGAACCTAAAGCCGGTTACAGTGTCGCCCAATCAGCAAAGGCAACATTTAAAACTGAAGATGGAATGATGAACATAATCGATTTTCAAGCCTTAACACCTAGCTTTCTACTACGCTCAAACGGCTTTATAAATTTGGTGGATAAAAAATTAAATCTAGAAGCTGAAATGAACGCCCGGGGACATCTAAGCTTAGTAGGCTGGCCTTTGTCCAGGCTGCTAAGATACAAAGGGACAGGAACTTTATCCAAACCAAAATGGGAGCCGGTAAATTTTACTTTACCACGAGAAATTATTGCCAATGGAGAAAGAGTACTGAAAGATTCCAATGCAACTGAAATAATTCCCGAAGCGATAGGAATAATTCCAAATACAATTCAAAGCAGCATAAAAGCTTTAGAAGAGCTAACTTCGCCTAAAAAATCAAAAAGAAACATTCAAGAAAAGAAGAGTAATCAAAAGGCAATAGATTAACGAGCATTAATCAGAAGCAACTACCTCTTTAAGCATCAATGACATCTTTTCTAAATCATATGGCTTAGAAAGAATGCCAGAAAAAATTTCTCTTCCATTTATGAGGTCTAATGAGTCATCGGTATTGTAGCCACTACTTGAAATTATCTTGGCATTTTTATCAATATTTAGCACCCCAAGGGAAGTCTCTACACCATCCAACCCCCCAGGCATAGTCATATCCATTAAAATAACTTCAAATGCATTTCCTTCATTAAAAGATCTCCTAAATTTTTCTATCCCCTCTTGACCAGAGCTTGCAACATCCACTTCATAACCGAGATTTTGAAGCATTAAACTGGAAACCTTTAGAATTGGTTTGTCATCATCAATAACGAGCACACGACCTTTACCTTGTTTAATAATATTTTCATGAACTTTATCCGATGTTTTACCATTGCTCTCTATCGCAGGTAAATACATAGTGAACTTAGAACCTTTTCCTTCTATTGAGTCCACATTTATCGTTCCTCTATGTTCCCGAACAATAGATAGACAAGTAGCTAAACCCAATCCACTACCAGTCTCTTTCGTCGTATAAAATCTTTTAAAAATTTCACTTATATTATTTTTAGAAATGCCACGGCCATGATCAATGAAAACCAACTTTAAATACTTTCCAGCTCTTAAGCCTTGTACATCATCATCTTCAAGGTCGGCATTAACTAGGTTAGCTTTAATAACACCCTCGTCATCCATTGCATGCCTAGCATTAATAATAAGATTATTCATAACTTGAAGAATTTGAGTGCTATTAACACAGGACAACCAAAGCCCATTCTGAATATTAACGTCACACCGTGTCTTAGATCCTGCAGTACAAAGCCTAGCTGAATCTTTTAATAATTGAGAAATATCAACTTCTTCTTTCTTACAATTATCATTGCCTCGTGAATATGTTAGCATATGGGAAGCTAAATCAGCAGCTTCTTTAGAAGCTTTCATCGCGTCACCTAACTTTGAAAGTATTTCTGGGTCATTACTTGAATCACTAATTAGTGAAATATTAGCAATAACAGTCGTTAACATATTTTTAAAATCATGCGCAATACCTCCTGCCTGCATTGCAAGAACTTCCATTTTTTTGGAAGAAGATAGAGATACTATTTTATCGGAATCTTTTTTCTCAACGGCCTTATTAACTGTAGAAACTCCCGGCGCTTGACTCACATTGCGATAAACTGTCAGTAAGAAATTTGTCGGCTCCTCGTCCTCATCATAAACACAACTCACCTGCCAAGTACATTCCAACTCAGAACCATCCAAACATTTAAGTTTATTAGTAAACTCATAAACTCCACCACTTTGAACAATGGCGTATAACCTTTCGACTAATACTTTTAGTTTCTTAAACCCAAATATATTTGCTAATGGCAACCCTAAAATATTTTTTAATTCAAAGCCAGTCCAACCTAATAGTGAATTGTTAGCAAAAGTGATTAATGGCCCAGAACCAGATTGAGGATTTAATTCTAATAGCAAAACTCCTACTTCCAAACGATCAAGCACAGAACGAAAGCGCCCGTCATCTAATGACATCTTGTACTGGCCTTGGGACTCACTATCTAATAAAATAGACATGCTCTTAGAGAGTTATTTTTACCTCTAAAATTATTAAACTTAGGTTAATTATAAATAAATGATTAATATATACGAACTAAATTTGAAAGGAAGAATAAAAAAAAGCGGTTGCGAGATCCAATCTTTCCAGTAGTTTCATCCCCCCATGGCTAGAACAGCGGGTAAAAGCAAAACACACAAAGCAATATCCAAACGAGTCCGAGTGACTGGTACTGGAAAGATGTTGCGTCAAAAACAAGGTAAACGTCACTTACTTTTGAATAAAAACAGAAAAAGAAAGCGTAACCTAGGCAAAGCAACCCTTATTTCTGGAGCGGATCTACCCCGATTCAGAGAAAACCTACCATTTAGCCATTAAGAACAGCATAATACTGTAAAACCTGTAATTATCGATAATATACGGTAATTAACACAAGCCAACCGTTCTGATCCCCGGTAAGTGGGATATAAACTCGCAGGTGAGAACTGAGGCTAAGAAATTAAACCAAACAACCTGACGAAAAATGCCCAGATCCACTAACTCACCAGCCAGCCGAAAAAGAAGGAAAAGGATGCTTGCTAAAGCTAAAGGCTTTAGAGGTTTCCGCTCTACAAAGTACCGATTCGCTAAGGATGCAGTCCGTAAAGCGATGACCTATTCATATAGAGATCGAAAAAATCACAAACGTACCTTTAGGGCCTTGTGGATTCAACGCATTAACGCAGCTTGCAGAGCAAGAGGAATAACATATAGCCGATTTATGGAAGGCCTGAAGTCTCTAGATATCGATCTCGACAGAAAAATCATGTCAGATGTCGCCATCCATGATGAGACCGCTTTTGATAGCTTAGTAAATCAAGCTAAAGAAGCGATTGAAAAAAAGCGAGCTGCCTCATAAATACGGATCTTAAATAGATCAAACATTCATTCAATTATAGCTGTACTCAATTAAGAAGGCAGTCAACTAATGACATGCTTGAGCAACTGCAAACCATTTTAAAAGAGGCGACTTCCGAAATATCGAAAGCTAACAGCCTTGATGAATTAAATAGTCTAAGAGTTTCATATCTTGGGAAAAAAGGGCATTTAACTCTCGCCTCCTCTAAAATGAAAGATCTTTCTAAAGAGGAAAGACCTTTAGCGGGCAAAAAATTAAATGAAACCCGATCTTCTATTACTCAAAACCTTGAAGAAAAAATTAACGCTCTTCAGCTAATAGAAGATAACAAACAAGATAAATCGCTTGATGTCACTTTACCAAGCGATCCAATAGCCTCAAATGGTCGCCACCCAGTTTCTCAAATGCTTGACTCAACAATAAAAGCATTAAGAAGAATGGGATTCTCTCTAGCTTCTGGACCAGAAATAGAAACTGAATGGCATTGTTTTGATGCCCTCAATACCCCTAAAGATCACCCTGCTAGAAATGAAACAGACACTTTCTACTTTGAAGATGGTAGACTTTTAAGAACCCACACTTCAACAGTCCAAATAAGAACGATGGAAAAATGCAATCCACCCGTTCGAATCATCGCACCTGGTTCCGCGTACAGAAGAGATGAAATCGATGCAACTCATTTGAGTCAATTCAATCAACTTGAAGGGCTATATGTAGATAGGGATGTCTCGTTAGCAGACCTTAAAGGAACTCTTGAATATTTACTACAATGTATTTTTGGTAAAGAGACACCTATAAGATTTAGACCTCATTTTTTCCCATTTACCGAACCAAGCTTTGAAATTGATATCCTACTAGAAGCTGAAGGAAAAAAATCAAAATGGATTGAAATCGCAGGATGCGGAATGGTCGACCCTGATGTATTCAGTGAAATATGTAAGGCCAGAGGTGATGACTATTACTCTCCAAACCAAGTTTCCGGATTTGCCTTTGGTCTAGGATTAGAGCGTCTAGCAATGATTAAGTGGGGCATATCTGACATCAGACTACTGATTGAAAACGACGTAAGGTTCCTCAAACAATTCTCATGAAAGTTTCAATAGATTGGCTCGAAGAGCACATTGACTTGTCAAATTATAATGACAGTGAAATTAGTGATCTTCTTACATTTTCTGGAATCGAAGTTGAAGGAATTATCAAATATCCAGATAAAGTTATTGTTGCGGAGATCGCTAAAATCGAAAAACATCCTAACGCCGATAAACTACAAGTCTGCCAAGTAAACGATGGTGAAAAAACATCTAGACAAATTGTCTGCGGCGCCAAGAACTTTTCCATAGGCGACAAGGTACCACTAGCTCTTCCAGGAGCTTCAATGATGGGTGGCTTCGAGATAAAGGAGGCCAAGTTAAGAGGCGTTGAGTCTAAAGGAATGCTTTGCAGTCAAGCCGAACTAGGCGGACATGATAGTGATGGTTTATGGATTCTTCCCTCTGAATATGAAACTGGTAAGCCTCTTAATAAAATCTACCCAACCGTATTCGATCTAGAAATTACGCCTAATAGACCTGACTGCCTGAGCCACATTGGAGTTGCAAGAGAGTTGGCAGCTGTGTGCAAAAAAAGTCTTAAAAATAATAAGAACTATGAAGCTAATTCCGACTCGCTCATTCAATCAAAGACAGAGGATATATACATAGAAGATAGTAAGTTATGCCCCCTTTACACTTTAAGAAAAATTGAAAATGTAAAGATTGGACCCAGTCCTCAGTGGTTACAATCAAAACTAGAGTCTATCGGCTTAAGACCGATTAATAATGTAGTAGACATCACAAACTATGTAATGATGGAAATGGGACAGCCATTGCATGCTTTTGATTCAGGGAAAATTGCTGGAAGCATTAAAGTCCGTAAAGCAAAACAAAAGGAAATATTTAAAGCTCTCGACGACAACGAATATGAACTTCAACCTGATGACTTAGTCATATCGGACAAGAATGAAGCCCTAGCCTTAGCAGGCATAATGGGTGGAGCTAATTCTGGAGTCACCGAAAATACCCAAGCAGTCTTCATAGAATCCGCTCACTTCAATCAATCAGAAATTAGGAAAAGCAGCAAAAGATTAAACCTATCAAGCGATTCTAGTTACCGTTTTGAGAGAGGTACAGATCCTGCTCAAGTCATTAAAGCTTCTGCAATAGCCACTCATTTAATTGAAGAATTAGCCGATGGCAAAACAAATGACGAAATCATAATATGCGGTAACATTAATTTTCCATCTCGAAATATCCCTATGCGTTTAGATAAATGCAGAAAAATATTAGGTTGCAATATAGAGAATGAAAAAATGACTGATATTCTTGGCAACCTAGGAATCAAAGCTCAATCACACGAAGAAGGTACAACGCAGTGGAGTATTCCATCATTTAGAAATGATTTAACCAGGCCAGAAGATCTGTATGAAGAAATAGCAAGAATCTTAGGAATTGAAAAAATTCCCTCTATTCAAAGGGGTTGGTTTTCAGAACCTTCAGATGCAGATAAGCTACATGACTTTGTCGACCATTTATCTAATAAGTTATCATCAATTGGATTCCATGAAACACGCTCATTAAAGCTAATTTCTAAATCTCAGATTGGTGATTGCTTTTGCTGCTTAAATGATAACGCTATAGCCTTGAAGAATCCGCTAAGTGATGACCTCACACACTTACGCCCTGGATTAATTGCCTCATTACTAAGCATAGCTGAACGAAACATCCACCAAGGAGCTGAAGCTCTTAGATTATATGAATCTGGGACAGTTTTTGCCGAAAATAATGAAATTGAAGAATTTCAAAATATTGCTCTCCTTATATCCGGTCCTCAAAACCGCTCATGGTTAAGCAAAAACCCTCCAGCACCCGATTTCTTTAGTTTGTCAGGTATGATAGAAAGGTTAATAGGAGAAAATATAATATTTTCTCCATCTGAATCTAATACTGAAAATACTATCATTAACTGTGAAATAATTTTAAAAAATTCAACAGTCGGAAAAGCTGCTCAGCTCTCTCCAGCCAAGACCAGAAAAATGGATGCCACTTTTCCTATATATATTGCAGAGCTCAATCTTGCAAAAATCATGGAGAAAATTTCCATAATGGATAAATTTACCGAACTCCCAAAATTCCCTGCAATTCGAAGAGATATTTCCATGGAACTTCCCCTTGAAATTACCAATAACAAAATTATCTCCACACTGAATGAAATTGATTTGGATATTTTAGAGTCATTTGAATTATTTGATTATTTTCATGACGAAAGTGGTGAAAAATTGAATAGCGAAAAAAAATCACTAGCCTATTCATTGACCTATAGAAATGATAAACGCACACTAAAATCAGAGGAGGTTGATAAAGCTCACCAAGAAGTTCTTAAAGAATTGAAAAAAAATCTCGACGTTAATTTCAGATAATATAATGATTATCTAATCCCTACTGTGTTCGCATTGCAAACATGGGCCCGGCCCGTTAGTATAAATAAGGGAGGCTTAGCCGGTTGTTTGATGTCAGGCCTTCACTGGAAGGCAGATTTCAGCAAGGCGGCCACCCACCTGGAATGAACCGGGAAACGTGAGCCCTCACAAACAGCTGACGGCACAAGCGGGGAAACTAACAAAAAGCACTTTAGTAAAACTGAAGTGCTTTTTCTTTGTTAGAATTAAAAACGCCTAACTAAATCGGAAAAACCAAGCAATTATGGATTTAGAAGTGATATCCAACTGCATTAAAATTCGATTCTAATGCTTCAATTTCATCAACTTTAAAACCATTTAAATGCACTCCAATAGGAATACTTTTACTTCTCCTAACTGAACTTCCCTTAATCGAATTTAAGCTCTTAATGAAAATTGCATTTTCATCTTCCAAATCTGAAATATAGCTCTGGAGTTGATTTATTTTTTGATTACTTAATTTATTCAGACTAAGCAATCGAGTATTCTCTCTACCCATTAGTTGATTCGATTGAGTCAAACTAAGATAGCTAGTCCTAAGATTATTCAACTTTTTGGATTCTGATAATAAAATTGCATCTAATTTTTCTATATCTAATTGAAGGCTTTTATTCAAATTTAATACCCCATCATAACGCATATTCAAATCTGCAACGAACTTTTCTTGGTATGCTAAATTTTTAGATAACGCAATATTCGAAACCTTCCCAATCTTCATTGCAGATTTATAGTCACCTATTTTACGGAGAGCTCGAGAGTTACTTTCAATCATTTCATCTAGCTTCAATGATAACTGAGTATTCTCTTCAGTTAAGGAAGACACTTCGCGTAGAAGACTCTTCACATTAGAACTGGTCTTTCCAAGCAATATGAGAAATGCCCCAAATACTATTGAGCTCAACAAAATTTTCATAGCGGATTAAAAGAAGTAAATGTTCGAGAGTATAATATCATAATGTCGCCTAAATTCGTATTAGTTCAATATCTTTATATCTTAATTATTAAGTTAAATTTATTAGATTAATTCCACAAACGACTGGATGACATTTATGATTTTGATCCTATAATTCATGAATCAGTTACTGAATGAATCAAGAAATAGAGCGCTCAGAAAAATCGGTAAACATCGTACCAGCCACGGCTGAAGATTTACCCCAACTTGTTGAATTATTGATGGATTTATTTGATACGGAGGGTGATTTTGAACCAAATTATAGTAAGCAAGAAAATGGACTTAAACTTGTGATAGGGCACCCAAATAGGGGAAGAATACTTGTCATTAAAAGTTCAACAAAAATTATTGGAATGGTAAATATGCTTTTCACCATCAGTACAGCTGAAGGCGGATTGGCGCTTATCCTTGAAGATTTCATTATTCACCCAATGAATAGAGGAATGGGATATGGAAAACTACTTTTAAATACAGTCAAAGATTTCGCTAAGAATAAAGATTTCAAGAGAATCACACTACTTACTGATAAAATTAGCGAAGAATCTCAAAGGTTTTTTAAAGACCAAGGATTCAATTTTTCCAAAATGATTCCAATGAGAATGTACCTTGATGAGTAAAGATTTATTACATTCTCAAATTAATTAGACACTAATCTATAATTTACCTATATAGAACAGGGCATTTTGTTCAAAAACATACGTTCATTCGAAGAAATGAGCTTGGAGATATTCCGGTGAAACGGAAAACTAGGCTAAACAGAGTAGAAGGCCAATTCTAGAGTGTCTTTTGCGGGAACGATATTAGGATATTGAATCCAGTTTAGCCATTCTAACCAAGAGCTGTAAACAGCGCCGACGAGATGGGTCTAGAACCAAATGATACAAATACATAACACAGGAATACAAAGGCTACTTTGAGATGAGAAATCGGGCGCTTCTATTGATGGAAACCTCTTCCTTTGGCTAGGTGGAAGAATTGTCGATGACCATAAGTCCATCGAATATGGTGGTAGAGGATCCTAGATCTAGGGATTATAAAATGGCATCACGTTTACAAGCTGCTTCGGCTTTGCCATGATTCCGATTTTAAGAGTGTTTGTAAGCTAGATAGATCTTTTACCAATTTTTCTTGTGACTAGCCGGCGTATTCACAAAGGTTCAACCAGTTCTTCAGGCTGTCGTTGATGTGCTTCCGATGATGCATTATAAGATAGAGCTTTCGACTTAGATCTCTGTTAGGAGCATGGAGCTTTACGAGTTCGCCTCGTCCGAAATCTTCCTTCAAGGATAATCGAGATAAGCAACCTACACCGATATTTTGCTTTACTGCCTGCTTGATTGCCTCGGTTCCTCGAAGTTCCAGAGGGATATTCATTTTCGGGAGAAGGCCATACATTGCACGTTCAAAGGTTTGGCGGGTTCCAGATCCTTGCTCTCTCAAAATCCAATCGGCTTTGAGAAGGTCCTTGTCGACGATCGTTTTCTTTGACGCAAGTGGGTGTTTTGGGCTGCAAAACAGATTCAGTTCGTCATCACGCCAGGGAATGATATTGAGCTGTGGGTGGTGGGCGTCTCCTTCGATCATACCCATATCTAACTCATAATTGAGTACTTTTTCGACGACCTGTTCTGTGTTGTAAATTTCGAGTGAGATCGGAGCTCCTTCGTATTTCTCCAGGTATTTGGATATCAGCTCTACTGCAAGATGATTTGCTACAGTCAGGGTGGCGCCGATGTTGAGCTGACTAACCGCCTCCGAATGAAGAAGGCTTTGTTCCAGTTCGTATGCTTGTGCCATCAGGCTTTCCGCTCTGACCCTTAACTGTTTGCCTTTTTCGTTAAGGTTAAGCCGTTTGCCAGTACGGTCAAAGAGAAGAATGCCGAACTGATTTTCTAAGTCTTTTAAGGCGCCACTAGCCGCACTTTGCGACATCTGCAAATGCTGAGCACCTCGAGTCAAATTCCCCGCCTTGGCAATGGCTAGAAAAACCTCAAGCTGGCGTAGAGTAAAGTCCATTGGTCGTGATCACCTAGGTATGGCAATTAGGGTTCTGGTGTCTTTTCAGCATAACGTTTCTTATTCAATTTACTGAGTTTTGGGTACGCGAATGAGGGCCTACTGCACTAGTCCCAGAAATCAGTAGCACTACTCTTAATCTCTTTTACGACGCCGGCACGGATAACGAAATCGCCAAATTCCTCATTATCGGTTTTTTCCTTCGACCAGCGTTCGATCAGGCTATCGGTCTCTTTTAAAATTTCTTCGGTTGTGGCATTTTCTAGATGTTGTTTGGGGACGCGAGTTCCCGCACGATTACCTCCGAGATACATATTGTAGCGTCCAGGGGCTTTACCCACGAGCCCAAGCTCAGCTAGCATTGCCCGACCACAACCATTTGGGCATCCGGCTATACGAGTGATAATATATTCGCTCTCTATCTTGTGCTTCTTGAGCATGGTCTCGATCTCGTCGACGAAGGTGGGCAGGTATCTTTCGGCTTCTGCCATGGCAAGAGGGCAGGTAGGAAGAGAGACACAAGCCATAGCTCGCTGGCGTTGCTCGGTTGTGTCAGCTATCAAGCCGTAAGCTTTTGCAATGCCTTCGATTGCTGCTTTGTCTTCTTCTGCAGCACCTGCAACAATGAGATTCTGATTTGCGGTAAGACGGAAATCACCTTTGTGGATACGAGCAATTTTAGCTACTCCTTCTTTCTTTTTGCCTAAAAGACGACCGTTTTCGATAAACAAGGTAAGGTGGTGAAAGCCTTCCTCTCCTTTTATCCAGCCAATGCGATCACCTCGCTCTGTCAGCTCGTAGGGGCGCATGGCTTCGAAGTCGTATTCCATCCGGAGCTCGACTTCTGCTTTGAATGTTTCCAAGCCGACACGTGCGATTGTGTAGCGAGTCTTTGCGTTTGTTCTATCAACTCGGTTTCCCCAATCTCTCTGCAAGGAGACGATTGCTTCTGCGCAATCAAGTAACTTTTCTACTGGTATATATCCGAGATCGTGGGCTGTGGTCGGGAAGGTAGTCTTCATTCCATGGGTGAAAGAAAGCCCTCCCCCAACCACTGCATTGAATCCAATCAGCTTCTTTCCGGTTTTGTCCGCGATTGCCACGAAGTTCATGTCATTCGCGTGCATGTCTACATCATTATGTGGCGGAATAATAACGGTTGTTTTGAACTTTCTTGGCAGGTAGGTCTTACCGAGAATAGGCTCGTTATCGTCTAGGCTATCTTCGGTTGAGAACTGCTTTTCTTTGTCCAGCCAGATCTCCGCATAGGCACGAGTCTTAGGTAGGAGATGTTCTGAAAGTTTCTTTGCCCATTCATAAGCCTCTTTTTGTAATTGAGACTCTACGGGATTGGAGGTGCAAAGCACATTCCGGTTCACGTCTCCTGCCGTGGCGAGCGAATCAAGACCTAGCTGATTTAACCATTGGTGCATAGGCTTGACGTTTTCCTTTAAAACGCCGTGAAACTGAAAGGTTTGGCGGTTGGTGATGCGGATACTTCCATAGTCGGTGCTTTCGGTGGCGAATTTATCGATACCGAGCCATTGTTTGGGACTGATGATACCTCCTGGAAGGCGACAGCGAAGCATGACATTTTTCCGAGGTTCGAGTTTCCTAGCTACAAGATCAGGCCGGATGTCACGGTCGTCCTGGGCATACATGCCATGGAATCTAATTAGTTGAAAGTTGTCGCCACGGAAGCCACCACTTATTTCGTCTGAGAGGTCACTCGTAATGGTTCCACGCAGGTAGTTGCTTTCATCCTTTAGACGCTCGTTGTCGGCAAGTTTGCCTGTAACGACCAGCTCGGGAGTATCTTTGTTGTGCTTTTGTACTTTGTCAGTTGCGCTCATGTTCTTTCCTCTTATCTAGTTGGTTCAGTTACTAATAGACATCGCGTTGATATCTATCTGCCTCTCGGAGCTCGTTCAGGTATTCGAAAGCATCGTCTTCGTCTTTGCCACCTTGTTTGGCAATCACTTCGAGGATTGCCTTTTCGACATCTTTTGCCATACGGGAGGCATCACCACAGACGTAGATGTGGGCACCTTGTTCTAACCATCTCCAGAACTCATCAGCTTCCTCACAGATCTTGTCCTGCACGTAGACTTTTTTCTCTCCATCTCGAGACCGGGCTAGGGAGAATTTGTTTAACAATTCATGGTCGCGATATTCAATCCATTCGGCCTGATACAAGAAGTCGTCACGGTAGTTTCGGTTACCGAAAAACAACCAATTTTTGCCTTCTGCATCATCAGCATTACGCTGCTGCATAAAGGCACGGAACGGAGCGATCCCTGTTCCAGGGCCGATCATGATAATTGGCGTATCTCCTCTACTAGGTAGGCGAAAGCGTGGATTTGGCTCGACAAAGACCTGAACTTCGTCGCCTTCTT
>CABXDI010000044.1 GCA_902510815.1 uncultured Verrucomicrobiota bacterium
TTCGTTTAATAGTTTCTGGATCTATATGAGTATATCCCTCATTAATTCTATCAGTGGCCTGACCTAAAGATTTCTTTCTGACATCCATAGAAACATCGCTGTTAGCCATGTCAGAGTTGGCGCTATGCCGTAGGCAATGGAATGTCCTTTCTCCTATAATCGCCTTTCCATCATCATCTCTAAGATAAGGATGTGGCACACCTTTAGGTACCCCTGCTTTTACCATCAACTTATCTGTGAAGTAGCTTGATCTAGTATCTTCATGAAGTGCTTGGAGTTCTGGGAATATATAACCTTCTTTTTTAAATCCTATGAACTTCAAGTAATTCCATGTCGAATCCATTAAATAAGCAATCATTGGCTTTCTATCTATGAGCTTTAAGGATCTCTTCTGCTTATTGTTTTGGTCTATGATGAGTCTATCCTCCACGTTTATATTTTCCCATCTCAGGTTAGCTATCACTGAAATCCTCCATCCAGTGTTCTTGCCAAAGAGAACCATTCCTTTCCAGTCTGTATCAGCGTGTTTACAGAGTTCCACAATCTCCTCTGATGTGAATGGAACTTTCAAGGTCGAGTCCCATTCTGGCAATGCCTTAACCCCTAGTCCTATATTTCTTTTGATATGTCCTTGGACATGAGCGTCTTTAATAACGCTTTTAAGAATAGTAATCTTATGATTGATGGTCTTGTTCTTAATCTTGGTTTCTTCTTTTGTATCAATCAAATCCTTCTGAAGTTTCAACAAATCAGTAGTTTCTATCTCATAAAGCCTCTTATCTAGGATTGCTCCACAATTTCTATCAAATGATCTTAGAGCTTGCCCATAGAGCTTATATGTGGATTCTGAAACCATTTCTTTCTTCATCATCATCCAGTCCAAGAAATGCCTTCTGAGAGTAGGAATCTTTAATTCTTTGCCCGAACCAATCTCTTGGAGTTTAACGATAGCTTTTATTGCATCTTCTGCACTCCATCCCTTTATGTGCTGATCTACGACATAGCGTTCCATAAATTCGCGGATCTCTCTAGCTTCATCAGATTTTCCATTACGAATCTTTTGCTCTTCTAATTCCCATTCATTAACAATTCTACGAGCTTCTCGTTTTTTCGTAGTTTTAGTAGATCTGGATCGGAGCTTTCCATTGGCGCGTTTATATATCCCATGCCAGTAGGGACTTCTGTCTTTTCGTTTTAATGTAGCCATATGCTTATAATTGCTACAGATCTCTTAGAATATGGGGTTCTCATTAGAGAAAGATAGGTACCCCCATTTAGTGGCCATTAAGTGGCCATACTTAGAGAGATCAAATAACATCAATTAGGTTTAGTTTTAAGTTAAAACCCTTGATTTGAGGTACTGATGATATAGTTTACACCCAGTCGGTCGGCGGTTCGATCCCGTCCCCGCGCACCATTTCTTAGTCTATTATAGTAGGATAATAAGTACAAACGCTCCCTAATCTTATAGTTCGTACAGGGGACTTACAACAGTAACTTACAACAACTTTTCCCTCCTTCTTGCATCAAAGCCCATTTCTTCGATCATTATTTCCTATATGAAGTTTTGGGAATTTTGGAGAGAATGGGGCAGAAACGTTTTAGCTCATAAGCATCTAAAAGAAATGATTAAACTTTCAATTAGTGCCTTAGTATTAATAGTAATTCTTCTGCTAGAATACGGATGTGATCTGAATTACTGATCCCTAAGATCCTTATATGGAAGAATTGAATCAAGTTCGATGTACAAACGTTCATTGGTCACTGCCAAAGGGGCATGGTTAATTGTAAAATGTTCCTCTCTTTGAATTACCTCCTCCTCTCGATAGCCATAGAATGCGCAGATCTTCGCTCAATCGATCCTGCTGATTTTTATTATGAGAGGAAAGCACTTCGAGTACTGCCCTCACAAGAGCCATTAAATCCCCGTCTGAGAGTTTTAATTCCTCTATAGTTCTGACCTCTCTTTTTTCGAGATAGGTTTTAATCTAGCCTAAAGCTAGGACAAATAAGATACCAAGTGTCGCTAACTTCAATGATCCGACAATTAGATCTTTTTTTATTATCTGACAGTTTTGATTGTTACCAAAAATTTATGACCTTTGGAAATGTATTACCTATAGCCATTTGTAAACATGATTATAGTCGATTACATAAATGATAAAATGACATTCACATGAAAAATGAAGAAATATTTTTTGGTCCAGAAGAATGGAAATTTGATAAAGATTTACAAATAGAATTTGTAAAAAAAATTAAAGGTTATTTTGAGGTAGAGGATTTTCAGTCCATATCCGCTTTACTAAATTTACCTAAGGATTTTTTAGATATTATTTCATCCTCAATTTCAGGCAAGTCCCTGAAGAAGAAAGATGAATTCACTGGGTTGGTTTGGGAATTTCGTGAACATGGCTTTGAAATTTGTTTTTACTATAAAGGTTACTGCGGACGACCTCCAGACAACATTTGGTTCCCTAATGCCAGTGAATATTTTGAATGTTTTTCACCTATCCGCATTTTAAACTACGACTACGATAAATCGCGGTCCGAATGGATAATGAATGAAGATTATGGTTACTTAAATGAGAAAAGATACTATCCGAACGGAGTTCTTAGTTGGGAACAATTAGGAAGAGATGGGTATATTATTAAACATTACTATCCTAATGGAGAATTAATGATCAGTGAAAGTGATGATGATGATGATGATAAACATGGTTGTTCGTTCTACTCATTTTCAGGAAGAAAATTATCAACAGAAGAATGGGTAGAATTAACATATCCTAATACACTTCGACTGGGGGAGCAGGCTCAGTGGGAACTAAGAGAAAATGTTAAAGCTTACGAAAAATCGAGAGGTATTACCGAAACTATAATACCGCCTAATCGGCGGTAATCCTTAGCCCGACTTTCAGCCTCCTCTTTAGTTACATCAATTGCACCCGAAAGAATAAAAGTTAATTAACACATTCTTTCCTCGTCCGACAATATTATATCACTTATCATGTGTCTTGCATGACCTGGGCCAATCTCGTATGGCTTATTATCCTCCGTTAAGATATACTAAATTCCTCGTCCATATATCAATTACCTTTTCTATCATAACATCACTAATATAGGCTAGAAAATATTTGGATTTTCATGCAAACTAGGAACCTTAACGAAAAAGAGTCATCAAATTTGCAAGCCCTGTCACTTTACGGCTTCAAATCTACATTACTTTTTGTTACTCCAACAGGACTCGAAAAAAGTATACTAGATGCCACCGAGCCTATGAGAGCGCTTCTTAGAGACTGCGGGTTTCATAACTATTCTGACCAATCTCAAGGACCAGAGAACAAAGTAAAAAAAATTGTATATCGAATCAAAGATGATCAATTTGAAGAAAATGTAGTTTCTTTATATAGACCTAATACAAAAAAGGGTGACCCTCGCTTGTGGTTCTACAAGATGAAGGACATTGTTTCACCTGATGATGTTTGTGCCGTTTTCCCTTATGAGAATTCAATAGCAATAATCAATCTTTCTACATCAAATTTAGCCAGAGATAGATCAGACAATATACAAACAGGCTTAATTGAAAAGCTCACTTACTTAACCAGAGAAGATGATAGCATTGCGGAGGAATTAGCGGCAAAACTTCAAGAGCTGGCTGATAATGGCCCCATACCCAAAGATGGGACAGGTGACACCTCGATAGGTAGGAGCATTGAAACAGCACTTGGGATAAAAATTAATTCAAGTCCTGAACCCGATTATAAGGGTATCGAAATAAAATCATCCAGAGAGAGGTATAAAAAGGGGGGTAAAGATACTCTTTTCGGTAAAGTCGCTGATTGGGATATCAGTAGACTTAAAAGCTCCAGAGAAATTCTTAATAAGTATGGATACTATAAAGATGAAATATTCAGACTATACCAAACAGTATCAACAATAAAAGCTAATGCTCAGGGCCTTCAACTTGTTGTGAATTGGGAAAATAATTTAATAGAGGAACATTGCATTAAAGACCCAGAAGACGAAAGACCATTTTGCGTTTGGAGATTTGAAACCTTACATAAAAAGTTACTCCAAAAACACAACCAAACATTTTGGATAAAGGCTGAGGAAATTATAGACGGGTTTAAATTATTAGAAGCCACTTATACTAAAAACCCCTCTACTCACATGTTTAATAACCTTATTGCTGATGGAGGCATAACATTGGATCACCTTATTAAAATAGGTAAAGCTGATAAGGGTCCATTCTTTAAGGTAAAACCTGAACGTAGGAATGAATTATTTTTAAGTGAACCAAAGAAATATATTTTTGCCGAATGATTATTACTTAGATGAGAGTAATTCTTTTAAATGAAGTCCAACCTTATGTGCCAATTTAACTGGTACCGCATTACCAATTTGAGTGTACTTCGGGACGTCACGCCCCCACTCACCTTTGTCAGGATCCCCTGCTCTTCTTCTTCCGCCTGTTGTTCGTGGTCCTCTGAATAAATACCAATCAGGAAAGCCTTGGATTCTTGCCCACTCCCTAACAGTCGGTGACCTTGGCTGGGAGAAATGCACATAATCTTCAGGCAAAGATGTGACTGTAATATTTGGACCTTTAAGATCCCATGTTTTTGGAAAAACTCTCTGAGCAAATTTTTTGGTTTTCATCTCCTCAGGAATTTCACCATTATTTTTAATCATATGCTGAAACTTTTCCCGAATTTGCTCAGAATGCGATGAATATTCTTGTTCGGTTAGCTTAGCCCCTTTTCTAGATAATCTACCCTCAGGAGTTGTTCTTAATTCCCTTTGGTGGTCATTCATAGGCGAATGCACATATTTCTCAGTAACCCCATTTTTAATATAACTTGGGTCAATGAGATCAGATAATAGCTCTTTCAACGTGGGGGGTGTCCCAGAAGGTTCAGGCAAAAACCCATGATCAATTGCGGACGGATCATCTGTATTCTGATCAAGGTTTTTTATCTTATCAATAGAGTTTGCAACATCATTCCTAATACCAACTAGCAATACTCTTGGGCGGTTTTGTGGAACCCCATAGTCCTTTGCATAAACTAAATCCCATTTGATTTTATAATTTGAAAGCTTCTTAAATTCATTGAGTACAGAGTTAAAGACTTCTCCTTTTTTTCCCTCTTTCGTCCAGCGTGAAGACAACAGACCCTTCACATTCTCAAATACAAATATTCTAGGTTCTACAGACTTAATGACACGAATCATTTCTTGATACAAATGATTGGATGGTATCTCGTGCTTTTCCAAATTAAAGGTCCTGCGATGCCCAATACCTGAGTAACCCTGACAAGGAGGCCCCCCACATACTAGATCGATATCTTTAATACCTTGATAACCCCAATTTAACTTTAGTAATTCAAGATCGGTATCCGTTAAATTATATATATCACCGACAGGTATAATATTTTCATCTACTCGATTCGCAATGTAAGTCTCGGCAGCTGATTTATTAATCTCGCTAAAAAGAAGAGGTTTAAATCCAGCGAGTTCAAGCCCCAAGGAAAGACCTCCACAACCTGCAAAAAGATCAATACATGTTAAGGCTGAGTTCTGAGCCTGCTTCTCAAAATCGACAGCTTTAACTGCTGTTTTAATGGTTGTTTCAACATTACTCATATGTGTTCAAGTGAACATATAAACTCAACTTTCTTATCGAGTCAATCAATTAGGAAATCTTAGATAACTTAATTAAAGATAACTAGTCTTTTCGATAAAAATCTTCTTTTCTGAAAATTTAATCATTAACTTATTGATATGGAAGCTATTGAAGAACTAGTCACAAAACTTAATGATTTATATTCAAGCGGTTGGATAAAAGCGGAAGGAACTGGATCTGGACGTTATGGTTTAGCTTTAGAAAGAGAACTTTCTATATCAAAGAACAGTAGTAAAAAACCAGACTTCAAAGGGATTGAACTAAAAACAAAAGCCAGTTCAAAACTACAGACTTTATTTTCCAGAACCCCAAGCCGTCATACTGGTTGCAGTAATAATTTAGACCTCATCGAATCATGGGGATATCAAGATAAGAAAACAGGCAGACAGCAACTTTATACTTCAATCAATTCTGAAGGTGACTCATTAGGTTTTTCAATAAGGCATCAAAATGATTACATTCAGGTACTCAACGGATCAACTGAACTGTTACAATACGATGTTAATCGTTTAGAGGAGGCTCTAATTAGTAAGCATTCAGAAAGTGCATTTATTGACGTAGAGACCCGTGAATCTGGAGGTATTAATGAATGTCGTTTCACCCATTTGCTACATTGTAAAAACTCATCAATTGATAAATTCCTAGATTTGTTAAATGATGGAAAAATTTATCTGGATTTTACACTATCAATAAAAAACGGACGATCCAAAGATCATGGATTTCTATGGAGGATTAAAGGCGAATTAAGAGATCTCTACGAAACCAGTGAAAGCTATGATCTTAAATAGTTACTAAATTATAATTAATGAACCCCGCGCGCCTGTTAGTTATCTTTGTATTTTTAAGTTCTGTTTGCTATGCAGAGCCAAGAACCTGGACTGCTGTTAATAGTAAATCACTAAAGGCTAAATTTGCCTCCTTAAATGATGGAAAGGTCACATTAAAACCAACTACAGGTAAGGAATTTAAAGTTGATCTTTCAAAGTTGTCTGAGGCTGACCAAGATTTTGCAATTAATGCAAAACGACAGATTGAATTAGAAAAAACTGATTGGTCTGTTGATACTGAATTACTCAAAAAACGAAATGGTATATACTATAATCCTGATACAGGTAAGCCATACAGTGGGAAGGCATTTTATGAAGGGTTTAGTGGTGGAAAAGTTAAAGGAGTTCTTAAGGATGGCTTAAAAGAAGGTCAATGGTTTGAGTATAAGGATGGAAGGAGGGGTTGGCTAAAAACTTATAAAAATGGAAAGCGTAATGGCTTATCCGAAGTTTATGCTGATGATGGTTCAAAAGTAATGGAGGCAATGTCTAAAGATGATAAAAACATTTATACTAAATGGTGGGACAAGGATGAAAATTTAACAGACATCGATGGGAACATTCTGAAGAAAGCTAAAGTAGAAACTAACCCATGAACCCCGCGCGCCTGTTAGGTTATGAGTGAAGAAGTAAAAGAGAGGAAAAAGAAGACAACGAAAACTGCAAAGCTTTTCGGTTTTTTGTTAGTACTATCAATTCCAATTTTAACTGGGTTAATACTTGCGGGTATTTTCGATGGTGTTGCTGCCTCAGCCTATAAATCTAATAGAAAACTTTATGACTTAATAGGGTATTCTCTCCTAATTATATCGTTTTTATTAGCAATAGGCTTTGGTATTAAACTTGCCAGGAGGTGGGATAAGTTTAAGAAAGGCAAAAGAAGGCTCTTAGGATTTTTGGTTTTCATGCCTGCATATATAATTGCATTTATTTGGATAGATGATGAATTGGGACGAGCAAAAAGACATGATTCCAAATACAACAGCTATACAGAATTCTATGAGAAGGAAAGTGGTAGCCTTGTTAATGTTTATTTAACAACTCAGGATGAACGTGTGGTTGGTTATTTCATAGGGGAAAGTAAAAAATTCATTACAATTAGATATGGGGACGAAACTTTTCTCATTCCAAAGGATAAGATTCTGTATATGAGGAAACTCTAACCTTTAAGACCTATGCTGTTCTGTTCTGATTGTGATAAAGACGTTGAGTTTAAGTCTCTCGATGTGGGAGGTATGCTAACTCATTGCTGTATTGAGTGCGGTTCAACTAACCTTTTTAGGAGTAAAGAGGTTTACGAAGCTGGTGTAGAATTTGTTGTTGAGACTGCTAAGAAAATTGAAGATGAGAAAATTAGAAAGGCCAAAGAAAGGAAAGAAAGTGAAACAAGTATTATTCTTGAGTCATTTGTGTTTGTATTAATTCCAATAATAATTCTAGCAATCATTTTTGTGATAATATCTAAATCAAATTAATTCCTTTTTTAATACTAAAATGAACCCCGCGCGCCTGTTAGGTTATGTCATCTGAAAGAAAAGGTTGGGTCTATGTCGTAAGCAACCCGTCAATGCCAGGCCAAGTTAAAATTGGCTATACAAACACGGCTGTGGAAGTACGTATGGAACAATTATTCTCAACTGAACTTCCTACTCCATTTAAAAAAGAATACGAAGCATTAGTGGTTAATGCGGAGAGACTCGAGCAAAAAGCACATCAAATTCTTGATGATTTTAGAACTAATAAATGGAGAGAATTTTTTAGTTGTGAACCACTTCAAGCTGTCGAGGCAATACGAGAAGCCTCAGCTTCTCTCAACACTGAAATTTTACATGAAGAAACCTATTTTGAAATTGCTGTTAATGTTGACATTCTAAAGAAATATTATGAAAGCGGAGCCTTAAAAGAAGAAATTCCTCATATTGATGGAACGATACATGGTATTAAAAAGGTATATAACGAAAACGGTTATTTAGAGGCAGAAGCTAAATTTACCGATGGAATTGGTTCAGAAGTTAAATTTTATCGAGAGGATGGTTCTTTAAAAAGCGTATATCCAATTGTTGGTGATAAAAGGAATGGTCTTGGTAAACTTTACTACAAAAGTGGAGCTTTGGGAGCTGAAATTCCATATGTTGGTGGAGAAGAAAATGGATTAGCTAAGTATTATTTCGAAAGCAAAGCCTTGAGAGAAGAAATTCCATATGTTGATGGAGAAAAAAATGGATTAGCTAAGGATTATTTCGAAAGCGGAGCATTGAGAAAAGAAATTCCATATGTTGATGGAAAAGAAAATGGATTAGCTAAGGATTATTTCGAAAACGGGTCTTTGTCTATAGAAGAATCTTACGTGAACGGAAAGATAAACGGCACCCGTAAGATTTACTATGAAAGCGGAGGATTATCATCTCAAGCGGAGTGGGTTGACGGACAGTGGCATGGACTTAAGCAACAATACTATAAAAAAAGTGGGACATTATGTTTTGAGACTCCGTACATAGATGGCAAGAAACATGGCGTGGAGAAACACTATTATGAAAGCGGGCCATTAAGATGGGATCAACCATATATTAACGGTATAAAGCATGGGCTTTTCAAGCATTACAATGAAGACGGAGACATAACTGAAGAAATGCCTTATACAAATGGGGAGGCAAACGGCATTCACAAAAAATATTCTAATCTCGGTGTAGGATTGCAAATAAGAATTGAAACACCTTACGTCAATGGAAATGCTCACGGTACTAGAAAGAATTATAAGAATGGAAGTCTATGTGTGGAAACCCCTTATGTAGATGGAAAGGCAAATGGCGTTAAAAAAATATTCAATGAACTTAGAGTGGTATGTGAAACCCCTTATATTGACGGCAAAAAAGAAGGTATAGAGAAGGGGTATCATAAAAAGGAAGGTTATTTATATAGCGAAATTCCGTATGTTGATGGGGAAAAACATGGCGTTTCGAAATCGTATTTTAGTAATGGTATTTTACAGATAGAAACGCCATGGGTTAATGGAAAGATAAATGGTATATTGAAAAGATTCTATAAGTCTGGCCAGCTGGAAAGCGAGCAACTCTATAAAAATGATACAGAAATTGGTGATCTGAAAAAGTATCGCAAAAACGGCAAGCCCAAGGGACGGTTGTTTCTTTAAAAACCTCTGGCACCTAACCCTTATTCATAGACACAGGGGTTCCTATAAAGCACCTATACAAAGGATGCTCTCAATTAACTCGAAAGCACCCAATGTAGGCTTAAGAGAGATTAAACGTAAAGACGCCCAGCCTTATCAGCGGGATGCCTAAATCTCTCTGGTTGCCATACTGACACCTTGTCAGCATTAGGTAAGCGTGACTGCTCCAAATCTTTAAGAAGCCGTCCGTAATGCCCTCCACCTTTTCGCTCACGCCTTGTTCTGGTCCCCTGCTTAAATAGAAACCATATTACAGACGGCGAGGTTATAAGGGAAACCTCTTGATCTTGAGAAGAAGAATTTGGGGTAAACTTAACTAGTTCATACCCGTATTTAGAATCCTCCTTCCAAGTACTGTTCTTCACGATATAACCCGCACCATCACGAGTGGGGTCATACGGACAAACGTCAGCTAAGCCAACTACACCTCTCCCTTTCCCTACATCCTTTTCCCAAGTTCTCTTGAGTAAAGATTTAGGTGAAATTCGGTTTGTCGAACAATCATTTAGTTTCATTAACATATGCATGTGGGGCCTACTTGTTATACTGCCTAACTCAAAGCAAACAGCCCAAGTAAGGTCCCACAGATAAGTATGTTTAAACTTTTTATGCTTAGAATTTTTACATTTAAACTTTCCCCCAAGACGACGAATGTACTCATAGAGAATCCGCTTTCCTGCGTACTTGGGCGGAATTTTCCCCCAAGTCAGTGTGATGAAGTATTCCCAATCAATTTTCCTTAAATGAAAGGCATCGCTTTGAGAAACATCTTTAATAAGTTTCATTAGATAAACTCCGAAGTATTAGAGATTCCTTGTAGCCGACCCCATCATTGACCTTCCTCATCATCCTCACCAAAGATTACATCATAATCGGCAAAAGGATTTTGCCTCCACTTCTCCATGAGGTCTTCAAACTCTTTACAAGATTCCTCGATCTCCTTCCATATCTTATTAAACTCTGGATAATCAAAAGTCTTCATACTATTGAATCCTCCTTCTCAACTGATCTAAGATTATTAGCTGCTGACTCCATTACCCGATTCGTCTCTGAACTGGGAATCATCATTTCTCCCCACCCCCTAATGGCTTTTAACTTTCCATCATGTACTTGCCTTCTAGTCCAAGCTCCGTCTTTCCCGAAGATCTTTCCAAACTGTTCGGCTGTGTAGGCTTTTCGTTTTAACTCCTTTTTCACGCCTCTCCTCCTTCCGCACATTCTAGAATTCTATCCACTTCAGTGATCGGAATTAAATAATTACCAAACACCTTGATCGCCTCTATACGATTCTCCCTAATCAACTTCCGTGACCATCTTGGAGATTTACCAAACAAGTCACCCAACTCTCTTGGGGTTATAGTTTTTTGTACTATACCCTCGTCTAATGCTGTATCTATCATAAGGGGGAACGGAAACACCCCCCTCGAATTATTTAGGGTACAAAGTGCGAGATCTTTTATACTACCCCTTTTTCAACTCAGAGAGAATTGTTGGGTTCGCCATTCTTCAACTTACCAATAGTAGGGTCTTCCACTTTTCTTCGTGCCTTTCCTCTACCCTTCAATGATGTAGTGAGACCAACAAACTCTGATGCTCTTTTAAAGTTATTACCCCATATACCTTTATTTGGGTTCTGTTCTAAAAACCTATCATCTTTGTATCTGTCATCACCATGTTCCATTAGATGACGTCTTATCATTTTCTTAGTGATGAGGATGTCGTTTCCTGTATTAGAGACCATTGTATAGAAAACCTCGATTATATCCTGAGGGATAGTTCTCTCATTTCCATCTATATATTTATTAAGCCTGTTAGCACACTTCTTGTAATCCCTATCGAATTTCTCTTTGTAATCGGAATTAGTTAATAGGTAAGCAGAATGCTCTTTAATCGCTTCCTCTTTCTCAGGGCTGACTTCGATAGGTTTATTTTTGAATCTTCCGTTGATGATGATGTCAGAACAGAATATTGATGATGGAATTTTTGAGTTTATATCTGATATAGCTAGCACTTGCGGATGAAAGACACTCCATAGTTCATAGAACTTATATGTGCCGTACCCTCTAAAAGGGTGATCCTTAGGTAAACTTTGATAGAACGGAGTGAGATACTTCTCCTGTTTATAATGAATTTTATTAAGGGGGTCGGTGAGCAAAATCTTAACTAAATCTGGATGGTGATAGAGCTTTCCATTCCCTCTCTTTTTAAAAGCCTCATAAGCTTCTTCATAATCTTTTTTACCACTAAGGTATTCATTAGGCTCATCGGATTCTGGGGGTTTTCCCAAGAAATCTGTGAGAGGTGTTGGTTCTAAGATTGGTAAACCCTCCGAATTAAACTGAGTATTAAGATCTTTTATCTCATCAAAGAAAAGGCTCTCAGTGTAATCCTTAAGCCAATCATTTTTAATTGGAGTAGGATTAATTATCTCACTTAAGGGAGTTGGATGTTTTACTTTCTTAAGACTGTCTTTTCTAATGAATGTCCTTTCATTGCCCCAAAAAGAAAGCCAATCACGATCGGGTTCTAAAGTATTAGCCTTACTTTTTATCATACGATTCGCAATCACGATCGCTTCCTCTTTTTCAAATCCCTGATCCTTGGTAAGATGTTTTACTAACTCCTTAAGAGTATGTGGATCTCTTTTCTCCTCTTCAGTTACTAAAGGAGGGTCGGGGTATGCCAATTCATATGGTACTGGTGGGGGGAAGGAGTCGGTGGATATTAGTGAAATGGTATCACTAAAGCCCAACCTATTCTTTTCCGTATCCGATAAAACAATCTTCTGTCCGATGTCCCTCTCCATGGGTTCAACACATATAACGTATGAAAGGAACACACAATTATATTGCTAAGAAAAAACGATACTACCCCTTTTTTTTAACCCTTAACGATTCTATATATAATTTGTATTAACGTTAATTAACTCAAAATGAGAAGGGGGGTAGTCGGAATTTTTGACCCACCCCCCCATAGTTATCTGACATATGGTTCCTTTTGTAGTTTCTCTGTAGAGTATCCACCAGGAGTTTTGAGACACTACCCCCCCTTTTGTAAGCTCTGTGTTGCGTAATCGGGTTATTTGTCAGACATAAATGGTTCCCTGCTCAGGAATCACATCACAGCTTTATCCCAATTAATTTCTGGTAATGACTGTAACTCTTCTCTAATAGCTTCCACATCTTCATGAGTATATCGGTTGTTAGCTGAGTTAGTAGAGTGACCTGTATACTTCTTCCGCGTATCTTGAGAGACTCCACTATTTGCTAGGAAACTATTAAAGCTATGACGAAGAGAATGGAATGATCTCCATCCGATTCGGGGGTTTCCATGTTCATCCTTGTCATAGCTTAGAGTAACAGTCCTTGGAACCTCTGCTGTTTCCATTATCTTAACAAACCTCTTCGATCTTGTATCTTTGTGTAACGCCTCAATTTCAGGGAAAATAAAGCCCTTCTCTTTCAACCCTATAAACTTCAGGTAATTCCATAACGAGTCGTTGAGAGCGAATGTAAGGCACTTTCTTTGATTGGTCTTAATAGCTCTTCTTTGCTTCACAGGCTCTACTACTAATATCCGATCTTCTTGATCAATATCTTCCCATCTGAGAGTAGCACAGTTAGTTATGCGAAGTCCTGTATAAGCCGCGAATAGCACCATTCCCTTCCAATTACCTGTTGAGGATTGTATGAGGCTTTCGATTTCCTCTAAGCTAAAAGGAACTATCAGCTTTGAATCTTCTTCAGGAAGAGGATGAGTTGGTAGATTCCATATAAACTCGGAGATTTTCTTAGATTTCCATGCCGATCTAATCGCTCCTTTAAGCACTTCCATCTTATAGTTTATCGTCTTTCTGGTAGTGCCTTTCTTATCAGCTTCCTCCATTAATCCCTTCTGGATAGCCGATATGTCACCCTCATCAAGATGCCATAGTTTTTTGTCCATAATACTCTCACAGGTTCTATCTATGCTTCTGATAGCTTCTATGTAGGTTTTATAGGTGGTTTCTTTAACCACTAGTTTCTGCTGTATTATCCACTCTGCTAAGTATCCCCTAAGAGTTTGAACTTCGAGATCCTCCTTTGCACAAAGACTGTGGATTTTCTTGATAGCTTTGATGGTTATATGAGGCTTCCATCCCTGCTTATTCTGCTCAGCTATTAGCTTGTTTACTATCTCCCTTTGTTCTTCTGCTGATGCAGATCGCCTCTTAGATTCCTTCTTAGCGAGCTTTAACTCCTCCACCTCCCATTCATTGGCGAGATTCTTCGCCTCTCGTTTCTTAGTTAATCCTGTGCTTTTATAAGCATAGTCCCCATTCGCAGTTTTATACTTGGCATAGTAGTAAGGACTATCGTCCTTCTTCCGATTTAGTTTATAGATTGTAGCCATAAGAGTTTATTCAATTGAGTTCGTAATAAATAGGGTCAGAAATCAGGTTAATTTCTAACTACCCCTTTTGGCGTTTCCACTTACAACACAACTTACAACACCCTCACACATCAAATAAGATTGATAAGGACAAAGACTTGCATTTTATCCTTGTACAATAGATCCAAGATATTAGTTTACACCCAGTCGGTCGGCGGTTCGATCCCGTCCCCGCGCACCATTTTTTTACTCTATTATACTAGGCTAAAAGCAATCTAGCAGCCTATACCCACATTAAGCGAAGGGTCTAAAATAGACAAGTAGATACCATAACTAGGTACACTTTTTCCTTTTTCTTGCATCAAAGCTCATTTCTTCGATCATTATTTCTAGATATGAAGTTTTGGGAATTTTGGAGAGAATGGGGCAGAAACGTTTTAGGTCATAAGCATCTAAAAGAAATGATTAAACTTTCAATTAGTGCCTTAGTATTAATAGTAATTCTTCTGCTAGAACTGGCAGGATGTAATGTACTTTCTGATTCCTAAGACCCTTATATGGAAGAATGGAATCATGTTCGATGTACAAATGTTCATTGGTCACTGCCAAAGGTGCATGGTTCATATGTAATATGTTCCTCTCTTTGAATTACCTTCTTCTCTCGATAGCCATAGAACGCATAGAAATACCCCTACACGACCCCAGTTTGATTACTCAAAAGAGAGTTGTGCGATCTATCTCCTCAGTACAGCCATTGTGGAATCCCAATCTAGAGGTCGTTGATTAGTCTCTTGTCTTTCGATCCTGTTCCTCTTCGGGATATGTTTTCTCCAGTACTTGCTATTGAGAAAATATATTCCAACTCCTAAACCTTAGGGAGACACCACCCCTAGGCTGGCGGTTTTTTGTGTGAGGTTGATGTATTAATATATGGGGTTAAGAAAAAAAATTCTAAAAATCTTAGCCCACAGATTACCCCACACGATCCACTAACAAGGGGCCATGAATTAGGGGTTGTTGGTTATGGCTTCTCACTAATCAACTTTACTGGCCTACCTCCAAAAGTATCGCTCCAACCCTTTGCTTCGGGTTTGCGGTAGATTGTGGGAGTAGATTCATAAAAAATCTCGCCTCCAATTTTAGGTGCATTTCCAAGAAATGTTACCTCTGCAAGGTTCTCACAGTTTGCAAAGGCGACATTCGAGATGTAATTGACCCCCTTTCCTATCGTGATGCTATTTAGATTGGCGCAAAATTGAAAGGCATTATCTCCGATACTTGTGACACTCTTAGGGATTGTGATACTTGTTAGATTGTTACATTGAAGAAAGGCGTGATTCTTGATGCTGTTAACACTTTCAGGTATTTTGTAATTAGTTTCTTTTTTATTTTCTGAGTAATCAATCAACACGGTCTTCTCTTTATTGAACTGAACCTCATCGATATAGCTGAACTTTTTCCTATCCAACATCCAATCCATAATAAAGATCATTAAGATTGGAGAGAAGGTAAGAATTAATCCAATTTTACAGAGCTTCTTTCCTCCTAGCGTTCCACTGCTGAGACGGATTCCAATCATTGACAAAGTAAAGCTAACAATCATTAAAGGAATGACTAAAAAGATAAATATGAAAACCCAACCTGCCCCCAAACCGTGCAAATAGTCATAAAAACTAATTGTTATTCTTAACGCAATTAATGTCGAAATTATTGAAATACCTCCCAGTACTATTGAAGTTGGAGTTTTCTGCGAATACCTCTTTGGTGGAATAGGGGGGAGCATATTCATTTAATTGTATTTCAAATAACCTAACACCCTGAAAATATCTAACCAATTACAAAATCACCCTAAATTTATAACGGCCCATGGCAGGTGGGCACCACACACAATCCCCGAACAAGGGACCATGGATTAGGGGGAGTTGGTTATGGGTGGTTATTTTTTCACTCCAATGCTAAATCATAATTTTAAGAGCTAATTAAATTGCGATTAGAAATGCCTAAGCTCTAATAGCTAAAAATAGACAATGAAAATTAAACTAAATTCTCTGCTAATCATATTATTGTGTTTCGCAATAGCTTCTTGTAATACAACTTCGAGCAATAAAAACAATTCAGGTGTAAATAAGACAAACATTGTAGGACAATCTAATTCCCCAAAAATAATATATGAAATACGCTCTTATCACTACCTTCCAGAAAAATTCGAAATATATAAAAAGTGGGCAATAGAGGAGGCTCTCCCATATTTAAGAGCAAATCTTAATGTTCTAGGGTTCTGGGTAGACAATGGGCTGACTTCAGAACTTACAGGCGAAGATCCAATAGAACACAAACATGGAGTTGCCAACATAACTTGGATAATTGAATGGAAATCAGAGGAAGCTAGAAAAATCGGTTTTGAAAGACTAGAAAATAGTCCTGAGTGGAAGAAAATATGGGACAACCATCCTGACTCTAAAGGATACCTTCAAATGGAAGCAAGATTTACAGAAGCACTATAAATTATTTTTTACAATTCAGTTTTTTCCTCCTCAAAATCCTCGAATTCCTTTTAATTGTATCGTTGGCATTTCATGATTGAAAAAAAGTTAAAAGATTTTTAAATCATCCATTTTTTTAGCGATTATTTATAGAATTGATATTATGACAGAAAAATTAAGAATAAAACCTCAAGAAAGGTTGTTGTCTTTAGATGCATTAAGAGGACTTGATATGCTATTATTGGTAGGATTAACAGGTCTGATAAAAACGATATGCGATAAACTTGATTTTGCTGGTGATGATTGGTTGTTTAATCAGATGTTGCATGTTGAATGGGAAGGTTTTCGCATACACGATTTTATTTTTCCTTTTTTTATGTTTTTATCGGGAGTGTCTATACCCTATTCAATAAGTTCAAAATTAGAAAAAGGAGTAGCAAAGATAGAACTCCTGAAAAAGATTTCGATAAGAATGGTTTTATTGGTAGGACTTGGAGTTATTTACAACGGGGCTACGGAAAAAGGATTTTCAGATGCTCGTTTTGCAAGCGTCCTTGGTCAAATTGGAATTTCTTATTTCATTGCAGCATTGGTATTTATTTATTCCAAAGAATTCAAAACAAAGCTTTACTGGTTGGGAGGAATAATTCTGTCTATCTCTATTCTGCAATTATTTATCCCCGTTCCGGGCTATGGATCAGGAACATTTGAACCTGCAACATCTATCAATGCATGGTTTGACGGTATATTTACTCCCGGAAGATTACACGAAACAGAATATGATCCCGAAGGATTTTTATGTGTAATATCTGCAGCTTCAATAACCATTATGGGAGCTGTTATTGGTTATATTATCCGAAGCTTTGATATGAAAGGTGAAAAAAAATCAATGATCATTGCTCTTGTTGGTTTGGGATTAATAGTTTTTTCTATACTGTTAAGTCCCGTTTATCCAATGATTAAAAAAATGTGGACCATACCCTTTAATTTGTTATCTGCAGGTATTGGTTCCTTATTATTTGCCATTTTTTATTTCATTATTGATGTAAAAGGTTTTAGAAAATGGACATTAATTTTTAGTGTTTTTGGGATGAATTCAATTGCTATTTACTTGATTTGTAAATTTGTTAGTTTCGGCAGAATTAGCAGCGGTTTATTTGGGTGGATAGCCATTCCTTTTGGTGAATATGGTGGTATTATTATAGGTATAGGAGTTATTTGCGTTCAATGGTCATTACTTTACATGATGTATAAAAAACAAATTTTCTTAAGAGTTTAACAATGCCCTTAAAAAGAAACTAAGTTCTTGTTTCACTGCCCCTGCATGGTGCTGACCTCAGTGACCTGATTTACGCCACGAGGAGTATTAATTTAATCGATCACCAACTACCGCTAACGGTCTACGCAATTTGATCACCCCACACAATCCCCGAACAAGGGAC